>NZ_JBDJKZ010000005.1:0-248334 GCF_039673115.1 Stenotrophomonas sp. TWI1183 | reverse complement strand
AACGGTCGGCACCTACCAGGTTCAATGAGTGCCGACCAACGGTCGGCACCTACCAGGTTCAATGAGTGCCGACCAACGGTCGGCACCTACCAGGTTCAATGAGTGCCGACCAACGGTCGGCACCTACCGAGGATGATGGGGTGTGCCGGCCAGCGGTCGGCACCTACCGAGGCCGGGACGGCGGTGGTGCCGCCGTCCGGATGCCTTATTTCGGCTGGTAACGCACGCTCAGGCGGTATTCGCGGCCGGGCTGGTTGTACCAGGCAACGGTTTCGTAGTCGCGGTCGAACACGTTGCTGACCCGACCCATCACCGACCAGTCGCGGGTCAGGGCGTATTCCAGGCGCAGGTCGAGGGTGCCGTAGCCGCCCAGGCGCACGGTGTTGGCCGCGTCGTCGTAGCGCTTGCCGGCGCCGTTGGCGGTGAGGCCGGCGCGGACGTCACCGAAGCGGCGATCCACGTCCAGGCGTGCGGTGTTCTGTGCGCGGCGGGCCAGCCAGTTGTCGAACTGCGCGCTGCCGTCGGTGCGGTTGCGCGGGTCGGTGTGGCTGAGCTGTGCGTTGAGGTCAACCCCGGCGACGGTGATCGCGCCGGTCAGTTCGGCACCGCGGATGCGGGCCTTTTCGACCTGCGACATCATGAAGGTGGTCGCGTCGTAGGTGATCAGGTCATCGATGCGGGTTTCGTACACGTCCACGCCCCAGCGCCAGCCGTCGCCCTGCTGGGCGATGCCGACGTTCGCGCTCTTGGACTTCTCCGGATCCAGAGTCGGCACGCCGCTCCACGGGTCGTAGAGGTCGCTGAAGGTCGGCGCCTTGAACGCGGTGCCGTAGCTGGCGTTGAGGCGGAATCCGCTGCCCAGCTCCAGGCCCCAGCCGAGGCTGCCGGTGGTGTGGTTGCCGAACTGCTCGTTGTCGTCGTTGCGCACGCTGGCCTGCAGGTGGTGCGCGCCGAAGCGGCCCTGGTACTGCACGAACACGCCGGTGTTGTCGCGGCTGTCGACCAGGTAACCGGCACTGCTGCCGTCCAGGTTGTCCTGGCTCCAGTCCACGCCGGCGCTCAGCAGCTGGCCCTCGGCGATGCCGATATCGGCCTGCACCGAGGCGCTGTCGCGGTGGGTCTGCGCGTTGCCCAGCCAGGTGTCGCCGTTGAAGTTGTCCGATTCGTTGTCGGCGCGGCCGACATTCACGGTCAGGTTGAAGCGCTCGCTGGGCGTGTAGCGCAGCTTGCCGCCGAGCACCTGCTGCAGGGTCTCGGAGTAGTTGTAGTAACCGTCGTAATGGTTCTCGCCTTCGGCGCGCAGCGTGGTGCCTTCCAGGCTCAGCGTATCGGTCAGCGCATAGCCGCCGCGCAGGCTCATCGACAGGTTGCGGTAGCCGTCGCGATCGGGCTCATCGGCGCCGCACCCGGCGAACGGCGACACCGAGCCGCGGCAGGCGTTGATGCCATCGGTGTGCTGGTAGGCGATGTCGGTGCCGAACCAGCCACGCGCGCCACTGCCGCCGAAACCGCCGCTGGCCTCACGCAGGCCGTTGCTGCCCCCACCGAGCTGCAGGTGCGGCGCGAACTGGCCGGCGTTGCGACGGGTGAAGATCTGGATCACGCCACCGATCGCATCGGCGCCGTACAGACTGGACTGCGGACCCCGCACGATTTCGATGCGCTCGATCTGCGCCAGCGGCAGGTCCTGGATCATGGCCAGGCCGAGGTCGCCGGTGTTGATGCGCACGCCATCGACCAGCACCAGGGTGTGGGCCGAATTGGTGCCGCGCAGGAACAGCGAGCTCTGCTTGCCCAGGCCACCGCTGTTGTTGAGGTTGATGCCGGCACGGCCGCGCAGCAGATCCTGCAGCGACGGCGCCTGGCTGCGCTCGATCTCGGCGCGGTCGATGACCTGTGCCGGCGAGATGCTGTCCTGCAGGGCGATCGGGGTGCGGGTGGCGGTGACCAGCACCTGGTCCAGTGCGGTGGCATCGTCCTGTGCGGACGCCAGCAAGGGCAGGGCCGACAGCACGGCCAGGGAAAGAACGCGGGTTTGCAGCTTCATCGATGACTCCATGCACCGCGCACGCCCGCGCGGCAAGGGGTGGGGATGATCGCGCTGCAGGGGACATCGACGGTGGGCGGGCGCGCAGGCGCCGGCTTGCCGCCGCCATGCCCGCCGCATCGCAACCAGTCGTCTTCCAGGCCGGTCTCCGGGCTCGCGGGTCGATGGCGGTGCCATCGTGCCAGGCGCCTTCCCATGCCGGAGCACAGTGGCGTAGTGCCTGGTGTTTCCACGCTTACCGTTGCGGGGGCAGCGCCGGAGTGGCGGCGTGGCACAGAGCCTGACGCGTCACCGGCTTCCCGTTTCAACCTGGCGGCCTTGCAGCCCCGGGTCACCTGAAAGTGGGCGCAGTCTAAGCCATCGGCCGGGCCGGTGGAGCGCACCGGTTAGAATGCGCCTCGCTTTTTCGATGTGATCTCCATGACCCCAACGTGGTTGCAGCACCCCGGCACCGACGCCCGTGACCTTCACTGGCCGGCCGCAGCGGGCAGCAGAGGGGGGCGGGCATGATCCTCGACCTGATCCGCCATGCCAGCACCGGCCGCGACGATCATCTGGATGGCCGCACCGATCCGCCGCTGCACGAGGGCGCGACCGAGGCCATGTGCGCGCGCTATGCCGGGCTGTCCTGGCAGCGCGTGCTGTCCTCGCCGCGGCAGCGTGCACGCTCGAGCGCCGAGGCGCTGGCCGCTCTCCACGCGGTGGACGTGGAGGCCGACGAAGAATGGGAGGAACTCGACTTCGGCGACTGGGATGGCCTTGCCCTGGAGGCGCTGCCGATGGACGCGCTGTCGGCGTTCCATCTGGACCCGCACGCCAATCCACCGCCGCACGGGGAAAGCTGGGGCCATTTCGAGCGTCGCATCGCGCGTGGCCTGCATCGGTTGCTGGATGACCCGGACCCGGTGCCGACCCTGATCGTCAGTCATGGCGGGCCGCTGCGGATGGTGCTGTCGCAGGTGTGCGGTCTGCCGATGGCGATGTGCTGGGCGCTGCGCATCGATCACGGCACACGGCTGCGCCTGCGCGTGGAGCGCGAGGATGACCGGCTGTGGGGCGAACTGCTGGAGCTGCAGCAGGTGTGAAGCACGCGGATACCGACGGTATATCGGTGCCCGCGGATCAGCGGTTGTCGTCGTCGACCTCGAACGGCGGTGCTTCGTCGCCGTCATCGTCGCGATGCTCCACCGTGCGGTCATAGACCGGACCGGAGGCAGGGGGGGCCTTCTTCAGCGGCTGGTCGGCGATGATCGCTTCGTACTCGGCCACCAGCACAGCGCGGCGTGCCTCCGGCAGTTCCTGCCAGTGGCAGTCCTGCAGCGCGCCTTCCAGCGAGTAGAGCAGGTTCAAGCTGGGCTTGAAGCCAGCGCGGCGGACCTTGACGAAGGCACCGACCGCACCGACCGCCACCAGGTCTTCCGGCGTACGCAGACCGACCTGACGCAGCCAGGCTGCGCTCTTCGGGCCGATGTTGCGCAGCTTGACGCCACTCATCCCAGGGCCTCGACGAACACGGCGGCGATCGCTTCCAGACCGGCCTGGTCCTCGGCATCGAAGCGTGCCAGCGAGGGACTGTCCAGATCGAACACGCCGACCAGGTCACCGTTGTGGACCAGCGGCACCACCAGTTCCGAGCGCGAGGCCGAATCGCAGGCAATGTGGCCGGGGAACGCGTCGACGTCTTCGATGCGCTGGGTCACGCGCTGCGAGGCCGCAGCGCCACACACGCCCTTGTCGAGCGGAATGCGGACGCAGGCCGGCAGGCCCTGGAACGGGCCGACGACCAGTTCCTTGCCGTCGAAGAAGTAGAAGCCCACCCAGTTCAGGTGCGGCAGGGCGTGGTAGACCAGCGCCGACAGGTTGGCCGCATTGGCGATGCGGTCGCGCTCGCCGTGCACCAGGGCGCGGGCCTGGGCCAGCAGCTGGCCGTACTGTTCCGGCTTGCTGCCGGTGAGCGTGGAAGTATCGAACATGGCCGCAGTCTACCAAGCTGCACGCTTGCCTGCGCCGGGGCCGACGGAACGCAGCGGACCGCATGGCGGCGCTGCCCGGACGGCGGATAATGGCGCGTTTCCGCTTCCGGTCGTTTCCCCATGTCCCTGCCTGCGCCGCGCCCTGCCGCCCTGTTCGTCACCGGTACCGATACCGGCATCGGCAAGACCTTCAGCAGTTGCGTACTGCTGCATGCCCTGCGCCGTCACGGCGGCACCGCCGTGGGCATGAAGCCGGTCGCCAGCGGCTGCGAGCGCACGCCCGACGGCCTGCGCAACGAGGATGCCACCGCCCTGCTGGCGGCCAGCGTGCCGGCGCCGGCATACGACGACCTCAACCCGTTCGCGCTGGAGCAGCCGCTGGCCCCGGAGATCGCCGCCGCGGAGGCGGGCGTGCAGCTGTCGCTGGCCCCGATCGAAGCGGCGTTCGCACGCCTGCGCGCCAGCGCCGATACGGTGGTGGTCGAGGGTGTGGGGGGCTGGCTGGCGCCGCTGTCGGCCATGCTGGACCAAGGCGACCTGGTGCATGCACTGGAGCTGCCGGTGGTGATGGTGGTCGGCCTGCGCCTGGGCTGCCTCAACCACGCGCGGCTCACCGCCGACGCGATCGCGGCCCAGGGTGCGCGCTGCATCGGCTGGATCGCCAACGCGGTGGATCCGACCATGGCGCGACGGGAGGAGAACATCGCGCTGCTCACCGCGCGGCTGCCGATGCCGTGCTGGGGGCGGCTGCCGTATGCGCCGGGCGCGGATCCGGCCAGCCTGGCCGACCGCCTGGAATTCTGAGCGTCAGCCGCCCGCGCGGGTCAGCAGCGCCGTGGCCAACCGACCGACCGTGGCGATGGCGCCGGTGAACCACTCGTCCAGCTCCTGGCAGCAGGACAGGCGCAGGCAATGCCGGTAGCGCGCACCGCGCGAGTACACCTGGCCCGGCATGAACACCATGCCCTCGGCCAGCGCCTGCTCGAACAGCTCCCCGGCATCGATTGCCGCGGGCAGCTCCACCCACAGCAGGAAACCGCCGGTCGGCTGGGTGGCCGACGTGCCCGGCGGGAAATGCTGCGCGATCAGGCCGCGCACGTGGCTGACCTGATCGCTGTAGAGCCGGCGCAGCCCACGCAGGTGATGCTCGTAGTTGCCGGCTTCCAGGAACGCGGCCACCGCATCGCCGAGCAGGCGTGATTCGGCGCCCGAGGAGTGGAACTTGAGCAGTTGGATATCGGCGGCGAAGCGTCCGCCGTCGAGCCAGCCAATGCGGTAGTCCGGCGCGAGTGTTTTCGAGAATCCGCTGCAGACCATGATCCAGCCCTCGCGGTCGAAACTCTTGGCGAGCGGTTCCAGCGGCTCCTTGAACTGCAGTTCGGCGTACACCGCGTCTTCGATCAACGGCACCTGGTAGTGGTTCACCAGCGCGGCCAGGCGCTGCTTGTTCGGCACCGGCATGCTGCCGCCGAGCGGATTGTGCACGGTCGGCATGGCCATGATCGCGGCAATGCCGCCGGCATCGAGCAGCGCTTCCAGCGCGTCCAGATCGAGCCCGTCGCGCGGATGGGTCGGCAGTTCGATCGCGCGCAGGCCCAGGCTGCGCAGCAGCGGATAGATGTTGAAGTACGACGGCGCCTCGATCGCGACCGCATCGCCGGGCTTCGTTACCACACGCAGCGCGAGCTGCAGCGCTTCCATGGCGCCATGGGTGAGCACCAGCCGGTCGGTGGTGGTGTGCAGCCCCAGCCGCGGCCCACGCTGCACGATCTGCGTCAGCAGGCGTGCCGCGCCATTCGGGCGGGCATAGGTTTCCACGGTGGTGGCCGCACGGCGCAGCACCTGCGCGGTGCTGCGGGCCAGCTGCGCACCGGGATAGAAGCGCTTGCCGCGCGGCCCGGCGAAGGCCAGGTCGACGATGCCCGGCTGCTGCTGCGCGGCCAGCACGCGCGCCATCATCGCCTGCTGTGCAGGGGCGGTCGGCGGCGAGGGCGCCTGCCGCAGCGACTGCGTGGGCTCGGGCAGGCGCGGGCTGACCACGAAGCCGGCCTTGGGCCGCGGCAACACCAGCCCGGCATCCTCGAGCTGCCGATACGCCGCGATCACCGTGTTGAGGCTGAGGCTGCGCTGCGTCGCCAGGCCGCGCAGCGATGGCAGGCGGGTGCCGACCGGCAGCCGTCCGCTGCGGATCGCATCGGCCATTTCATCGGCCAGGGACTGGTAGAGGTTGGTCGCCATCGGCAGCTGCATCCATGGAAATCTGTAACCGTGCGGATGCCAGTCATCTGCATCTGTATCCGCGTCCGGCGCCAGCCTACCATGCGCTCCAGACTTCCCCCACGCACGGCAGGATCTTGTGTGCCGTGCGTCTTTTCTTGTGTTTCCGCGCGATCAGCGCGCTGAAATGGTGGTGCTCACCAGGCGCGGCTGCTCACGGTACAGCGCCGGGAACTGCTGTTTCAGCGCGACGACCTTGGGCAGGTCGTTGATCCGGATGTACAGCGACTCCGGGTGCAGCGTGAGGTAGTTCTGGTGATAGCCCTCGGCGGCGAAGAACGGCTTGCCGCCCTCGACCTGGGTCACCACCGGCGCGGCGTAGGTCTTGGCCTGCTGCAACTGGGCGATGTAGGCGCGGGTCGCACCCCGCTGGGCCGCGTCGTCGGCATACACCGCCGAGCGGTACTGGGTGCCACGGTCCGGGCCCTGCCGGTTGAGCTGGGTCGGGTCGTGGGCCACCGAGAAGAACACCTGCATCAACTGGCCGTAGCTCACCTGCGCGGGGTCGTAGGTGACCTGCACCGCCTCGGCATGACCGGTGCCGCCACTGCCGACGCGCGGGTAGGTCGCGTTCGCCGCGCTGCCGCCGATGTAGCCGGAGAGCGCGTTGTCCACGCCCTTGATGTGCTGGAACACGCCCTGCACGCCCCAGAAGCAGCCGCCGGCGAACACCACCTGGGCGCGCTTCACCCCGGGCTGGCGCAGGTCCGCGGTGCCGGTGGGTGCCGGGACGGCCACCGTCGTGGCGGCCGCGGCAGCATGTGCCGGCCGATCAAGACCCACCACCAGGCTGGCGGTGAGTGCGGCGATGGCGACGGCGATGCCGCCGGCCACGAGTTTGTCGACTGCGATCTTCATGCGATGGCTCCTCAACCAAACGTAAAGGCGTAGGCGTGCACGCCCGGATCGAGGAACTCGATCTCGAAGCTGCGCTCCTGCACGGCGCCGGACTGGCGGATCAGCTGATACAGACGGTTCTCATCGACCCGGCCCTCACCGTCGGCCGAGACGTCCCCGCCGGCCGCGGCGCCCGGCGGTTGGCCGTCGATGCGGACGCGGAAGCGCACCGGTCTGCCGTCTTCGGCCGGGGCCAGCACCAGGTGCAGGTCGCGGGCATGGAAGCGGAAGGCGATCCGGCCACCGGGCGCTTCCAGCCGGGCATCCTCGTTGCCCACGGTCCAGCGTCCGGCCAGTGCCCACTGGTTGTGCTGCAGCGTGGTGGGCACGGTGTAGTCGTCGGGTTGATCGTGGCGCTGCCCACCGGGCGAAGCGAAGTTCTCGGCGCGCGCATGGCCGAGGTAGGTCTCGGGCGACTTGAGGTTGTCCATGTCGGCCTGGCGCGCCACGCCGTCCAGCGCCATCGCCACCGGTGCATCGTCACCGGGCAGCGTGTTGCCGGCCTCGCGCAGCAGCTGGCGGATGATCTGCTCGGACTGCGCGTAGTTGCCCTCGCCGAAGTGATGCGCGCGGATCCGGCCCTGCGCATCGATGAAGTAGTGCGCCGGCCAGTACTTGTTGTTGAAGCCGCGCCAGATCGCGAAGTCGTTGTCGATCGCCACCGGGTAGGTGACCTTCAGATCCTTCACCGCGCGCTGCACGTTGGCCAGGTTGCGCTCGAAGGCGAACTCCGGCGCATGCACGCCGATCACCACCAGCCCGTGGTCGCGGTAGCGCTCGGCCCACTCGCGCACATAGGGCATGGCACGCAGGCAGTTGATGCAGGAGTACGTCCAGAAATCGACCAGCACCACCTTGCCGCGCAGCGCCTGCGCATCCAGCGGCGGGCTGTTGAGCCAGCCGGTGGCGCCGGCCAGCGAAGGCAACGTGCCTTCCACCGGCAGCGGTTCTCCGGGCGCGCTGCCGGCGGCGCGCATCATCGCTCCACCGGCCGGCGGCTCCTGCGCCGGCAGCACGTCGAGCAGGCCCTGTTCCAGCTTGGCGGTGCTGACCGTGGACAGCCGGGTCAGCACGCCGGTATCCCAGCCCATCGCAATGGCGACCACCGCCAGCAACGCCGCGATGCCCAGCCCACGCCGCACCCACTCGCCCACGCCAAGGCGGCGCTTGAGCGCGGCGAACACGCGCCCGCCGATCCAGATCGCCAGCGCCAGCGAGGTCGCCGCACCCAGCGCATAGGCCAGCAGCAGTCCGCTGGTGCCGACACTGGCGCCCTGCAGCGCCGCACCGGTCAGGATCAGGCCGAGGATCGGACCCGCGCACGGCGCCCACAGCAGGCCGGTAGCGATGCCGATCAGCAGCGAGGTGCCAACGCCCCCGCGCCCCGCATCACTGGCCGCATCGGCCGAGGCGCTCAGCCGCGCGCCCAGCCGCTGGAACGGCGACAGCAGTCGGTCGGCCAGGGCCGGCCACAGCAGCGCCAGCGCGAACAGCGCCATCACCACCAGCGCGAACCAGCGCCCGATCTGGTTGGCCTGCGCCACCCACTGGCTGCTCACCGCGGCCAGGCTGGCGACCACGGCGAACATCAAGGCCATGCCGATCAGCAGCGGCAGGCCGCTGCGCAGGAAGGGGCGGTCCGAGCGGGCGAACACGAACGGCAGCACCGGCAGGATGCAGGGGCTGAGGATGGTGAGCACGCCACCGAGGTAGGCCAGCACGAGCAGAAGCATGGAGAGGTCCTTCTATGACGCGGGGAAGTGCGGCGCTCAGGCCGCGACGAAATTCATGGCCACGCCGTTCATGCAGTAGCGCAGGCCAGTCGGGCGCGGGCCGTCATCGAAGACGTGGCCGAGGTGGCCACCGCAACGCCGGCAGTGCGCCTCGACACGCACCATGCCCAGCGTGGTGTCGCGGTCTTCGCCGACGGCATCGTGCAGCGGTGCCCAGAAGCTGGGCCAGCCGGTACCGCTGTCGAACTTGGTGGAGGAGGAGAACAGCGGCAACGCGCACCCGGCACAGGTGAAGGTGCCGCGCCGGTGCTCCTTGTTGAGGGGGCTGCTGAACGGCCGTTCGGTGCTCTGCCGGCGCAGCACGCTGTACTGGGCCGGGGTGAGCTGTTCGCGCCACTGCGCATCGCTGCGCATGACCTCGAACTGGCGCGCAGGCGCGGCGGGGGCGGCCGGGGCGGGCCCGCTGCAGGCGGTCAGTCCGAACAGGCCGGCCGCGGCGGCCATGCCACCCATTCCAAGCACATTGCGACGTGTGTAACGCATGGCCGATCTCCGGGCACGGGAACGATGCGGCCATGCTGCGCCCGGGCCGGTCAACGAATCCTCACGCAGGGTTAAATTTTCCGTGACACATTCCGGTCGCGATCCGTCGACAATGACGCCATGCCCTCCTGCCGCCCCCCGAGCCGATGAGCAGTGCCAAGCGCGTCCTGATCGTCGAAGACGATGTCCACATCGCCAACCTGCTGCGCATGCACCTGCGCGATGAAGGCTATGAGGTCACCCATGCCGCCACCGGCGACGAAGGCCTGGCCCTGCTCGAAGCGCAGCCCTGGAGCGCCCTCGTGCTCGACCTGATGCTGCCCGGCGTGGACGGGCTGGAGATCTGCAAGCGCGCCCGTTCGATGACGCGCTATACGCCGATCATCATCACCAGTGCGCGTGCCAGCGAAGTGCACCGCATTCTCGGCCTGGAGCTGGGCGCGGACGACTACCTGGCCAAGCCCTTCTCGATGCTGGAACTGGTGGCACGCGTGAAAGCGCTGCTGCGCCGGGTCGAGGCGATGGCGCAGAACGCGCGCATCGATGCGGGTGAGATCGAGGTCGCCGGGCTGCGTATCGATCCGGTCGCGCGCACGGCGCTGGTCGACGGCCGCGCGCTGGAACTCACCCCGCGCGAATTCGACCTGCTGTACTTCTTCGCCCGCCATCCCGGCCAGGTGTACTCGCGCATGGACCTGCTCAACCAGGTCTGGGGCTACCAGCACGACGGCTACGAGCACACCGTCAATACCCACATCAACCGGCTGCGCAACAAGATCGAGCGCGACGCGGCAAACCCGCAACGCATCCAGACGGTGTGGGGGCGCGGCTACAAGCTGGTCGATGCCAGCGAGGACGCAGGCGCATGATCCGGCTCACGCTGTCGCAACGCCTGTCCGCCGTGTTCTTCGCGCTGCTGTTGCTGTGCGGGGGCGCGCTGCTGTGGATCCAGATGCGCAGCACCGCCGTGCATGAGCAGGAAACCGTGCAGCGCCTGTCGCGCGGGCTGGCCGAGCACATTGCGCGCAGTGGCGAGCTGATGGATGGCCGCGGCATGCGCAATGGCGAAGTGCGCGCACTGTTCGGCAAGCTGATGGCGGTCAACCCGAGCGTGGAGGTGTACCTGCTCGACGACCAGGGGCGCATCCTGGGCCACGACGCGCCGGAGGGGCATCTGAAACGGTCCCGGGTCGATCTGGGTCCGGTGCAGGCGCTGCTGCGCGATGAGCCGCTGCCGATCCTCGGCGACGACCCGCGCAGTGCGACCGGCCGCAAGGTGTTCAATGCGGCGCCGCTGTGGGTGCAGGGACGGCAGGCGGGGTACATCTACGTGGTGCTGGTCGGTGAGCAGCGCGAAGCACTCGCCGCCAACATCGCTGCCAACAGCACGCTGCGCACGACGTTGTGGTCGCTGGCGATCGTCGCGGTCGTTGGGCTGCTTGCCGGCCTGGTCGCGTTCCGCTGGGTGACCCGCCCCCTGCGCCAGCTGACCCGGCGCATCCAGTCCTTCGATGTCGACACCGCCACGCCGGATGCCGCGCCGCCGCCGGCCCCGTTGCGTGCCGGCGAGCGCGACGAGCTGGCGATCCTGCAGCACAGCTTCGGCCACATGGCCCAGCGGCTGGGCGAGCAGTGGCAGCAGCTGCGCCAGCAGGACCTGCAGCGGCGCGAGCTGGTCGCCAACATTTCCCATGACCTGCGCACGCCGCTGTCGTCGCTGCACGGCTACCTGGAAACACTGGCACTCAAGGACGCCACGCTCAGCGCCGACGAGCGCCAGCGCTATCTCTCGATCGCCCTGTCGCAGAGCCACAAGGTCGGGCGCCTGGCCCAGGCCCTGTTCGAGCTGGCCCGGCTGGAGCACGGCGGGGTGGTGCTCGACCGCCAGGCCTTCTCGCTGCCGGACCTGATCCAGGATGTGTTCCAGAAGTTCGAGCTGGCGGCCGAGTCACGCCGACAGACGTTGGGCGCCGACATCCCGCCCGGCGTGCCGCCGGTGGTCGCGGATCTGGCGTTGATCGAGCGGGTGCTGACCAACCTGCTGGACAACGCCATCCGGCATACGCCGGAAGGTGGCCGTATCACCGTGACCCTGCGCGCGGCCGAGGGCGAGGTGCAGATCAGCGTGGCCGACACGGGCCCCGGCATCGCCCCCGACCGGCGGGACACCCTGTTCACCGCGATGCCGGCACTGGGCAGCCAGCGGCCGGACAGCGGCGGGCTGGGCCTGTTGATCGTGCATCGCATCCTGCAGCTGCACGGGCGTGACATCCGTCTGCTGGACAGTGGTGACGGGGCGCTGTTCGTGTTCTCGCTGCCGACGACGCGGCAGTAACGCCGGACAAAAAAAGACCCGACAGAGGGAGGGTTCTGTCGGGTCTGGGATTGCGTGGGGGGAGGGACCCACGCAAATTCGATGTTGTCCGGCTCAGCCGCGCGTCTTGCCTGCGCTGGGCGTGGCGGCCGCGAACGGCTGCCGGGCGAGTTCGCCGAAGGCTTCGGAGGCCTTCAGCCCCAGGCCTGCCACTTCCTGGCTGGCGCTGGTCCAACGGGCGAGGTTGTCACGTGCCAGTTGCGCGCCCTTGGGCAGCAGCGACTGCAGCGTGCCGGCATCCTGTGACTGCACGATTTCACCGAAGAACCCGCTGGTAGCGGTGATGTTCTTCTCCAGCGTCTTCAACTGCACCCCGAACATGCTCTCGGCATTTTCCAGTGCGAGCCGGTTGGCACGCGTGGCCGTGGCGGCCAGCTGGCGGGTGTAGTCGCTGAAGGAATCGGTGAACGCGGACGCCATGGTCAGGACGGCTCGAGAACGTTGATGCAATGCAGCATACGCCGAAAATATTGCATTGCAACATTTCGTTGCCAGTTGTGGTCCGGTGTCAGGGCTGGGAGCCGGCCAGCGGCCGGCACTACCGCGCCGTGTGGTACCCCCGCACCGCCAGATCAACCGCGGTAGCGGCAGCCCGAGGTGCAGGTTTCGTGCACGGTGACTTCGCTCAGCTCGGGCAGGGCCGGCTTGAGTTCGTTCCAGATCCAGATCGCCAGCCGTTCGCTGGTCGGGTTCTCCAGGCCGGGAATGTCGTTGAGGTAGTGGTGGTCCAGACGGTCGTAGATCGGCTGGAAGGCGGCTTTGACGTCGCCGAAATCCATGATCCAGCCGGTCTGCTCGCCAGGCTCCCCCTCGACCTTGAGTTCCACCCGGAAGGAGTGGCCGTGCAGGCGCGCGCACTTGTGGCCCGGCGGCACGTTGGGGAGGTGGTGAGCGGCCTCGAGGGTAAAGACTTTGAAGATTTCCATGGCCGCATTGTAGCGGTGGGCCGGGGGTCCAGCAGGCCCGGCGCGTTAATTGTTGCTCACGAAAACATTTCCATCCGGATGAAGAGATGTTAGTTTCTCTTATATCCGTATGAAGAGATGTTATTGGCCGTGGTTCAGCCAGGCATGGACTACTGCGGAACTTGTCGTCCACCACCCCACTGAAGTTCATGCCCAAGCACACTCTTCTCGTAGCGGCGTTGTCCGTCGCTCTGGCAACGCCTTTGATCGCGTTCGCCGACGCCGCCCCCGATGCCGCCGCCACCGGCGACAGCAAGACCCTCGCCGCCGTGCGGGTCACCGGGTCCAACATCAAGCGCACCGATACCGAGTCGGCCAACCCGGTACAGGTGATCGAGCGCCAGCAGCTGGAGGAGACCGGCAAGGCCACCGTCGCCGACCTGCTGCGCTCGATCTCGGCCAACACCGGCAACGCCGCCAACGAAACCACCAACAACGGGTGGGCCTCCGGCTCGGCCGGCATCGGCCTGCGCGGCCTGTCGCAGAAGAACACCCTGGTGCTGCTCAATGGCCGCCGCCTGGCCAACTACGGCTTCCCGGCCGGCGGCCTGTCCGACACTTTCGTCAACCTCAACGCGCTGCCGCTGGTCGCCGTGGAGCGCATCGAAGTGCTCAAGGACGGTGCCTCTGCCGTGTACGGCTCCGATGCCGTGGCCGGTGTGGTCAACATCATCACCCGGCAGAATTTCGAAGGTGCCGAACTCGGTGGCAGCCTGGGCACCGCCGACCAGGGCGGGCTGGACGAGCAGAACCTGAAGTTCATCGGCGGCATCGGTGACCTGGACACGGACGGCTACAACATCCTGGTCAGCCTGGAAGGCTACAACCGCGAGCGCCTGGACCAGGACCAGCGTGACCTGACCAAGTCCGGCATCTACACCGACAAGCCCGGCGGCCGCTGGAACGGGTGGTCGGCCAAGGGCGCACGCTATCTGGTCAACGGCACCTCGGTGCCGATGCTGGATGCCAGCGGCAATTGCCCCGAAGGCACGACGCTCGTTGCCAGCGCGCCGATCGATGGCCTGGCCGGCAACACCTGCGGCTTCAACCAGGCCCCGTACACCACGCTGATCCCCTCGACCAAGCGCTACCAGGCCTACGTCAACGGCACCTTCCGCGTGAACGACAACGTCGAAGCGTTCGGCGAAGTGCTCTACAGCGACATCAAGGGCGTCTCCTGGTTCGGCAGCAGCCCGTTCTTCACCCTCGAGAGCGGCCGCTTCGCGCTCAACGCCGACACCGGGCTGGCCGAGCCGGTCTCCTCCAATCTGCCGGCGAGCAGCCCGTACAACCCGTACGGCCGCGCCGTGCCGATCGAATACACCTTCTTCAACCTCGGCGCGACCATCAAGACCAACCGCTCGCAGGCCTACCGCGGCCTGGTCGGGCTGCGCGGCAGCCTGCAGAACTGGGATTGGGAAGTCGGTGCGTTCGGCGCCCGCAGCAGCGAGCGCGAGACCGTCTCCGGCGGCTTCGCCAACCGCTACGCGCTGGCCGATGCGCTGGCCAGCGGCAGCTACAACCTGCTCAATCCGTCGGCCACTCCGCAGGACGTGCTCAACGCGATCAACATCAGCACGCTGCGCCCGGCCGAGTCGGTGCTGCAGGGCGTGGACGCGAAGATCTCCGGTGCGATCGGCCATACCTGGGCCGGTGAAATCGGCTTCGCCGCCGGTGCCGAGTGGCGCCGCGAGAAGCTCGATTCCAACAATCCCTGGCAGATCGATGCCGGCCTGCAGATCCGTCCGGCGATCGCCGAAGTGCATGGCGAGCGCAAGGTCACCGCCGCCTATGCCGAAGTGAACGTGCCGCTGGCCGAGCGCCTTGAACTGCAAGCCGCGGCGCGTGCCGATCACTACAGCGATTTCGGTGATGCGTTCTCGCCCAAGCTGAGCCTGCGCTGGCAGCCGTGGGACATCCTGCTGGTGCGTGCGGCCGCTTCCAAGGGTTTCCGCGCGCCGTCGCTCTCGGAGAACTCCAACAGCACCAGCATCGCCTACGGCAGCGTGATCGATCCGCGCGACCCGGACGTGCCGGGTTCGCGGCAGAACCCGACCTTCTTCACCGTCGGCAACAACGACCTCAAGCCGGAGCGCACCAAGAGCTTCAACGCCGGCATCGTGCTCTCGCCGTGGTCCAACACCAGCCTGAGCGTGGACTACTACCGGATCGAGCTGGAGAACCTGGTCGGCACCAACAACACCCAGACCCTGGTCACCGATGACGTGCCCGGTGCGGTCCAGCGCGATGAGCGCGGCAAGCTGCTGGCGGTCTACAACCGCTACCAGAACCTGAGCGAGCTGAAGACCTCCGGCTTCGACGTCGAGCTGCGCCAGCGCTTCCCGACCGCGCGTGCCGGCGACTTCGGCCTGAGCACCGCCTTCACCCATGTGCGCGACTACAGCCGCCCCACCGTGGTCGGTGGTCCGCTGGTGGATTACGCCGGCAGCAACCTCGGCGCCACCCTGCCGAAGAACAAGGCGACCACCACCTTCGACTGGAGCTACGGCGATTTCCGCACTGCGCTGACCTGGTACTACACCAGCGGCTACGACCAGAAGGCCAGCGCCGCGGCCACCGCCGTGCAGGATCGCGTCGATGCGTACAACCAGTTCGATCTGTACCTGGGTTACACCGGCATCGACAAGCTGACCCTGTACGCGAAGATCCAGAACCTGGCCGACGAAGAGCCGCCGTACGACGCCTCGTTCCCGGGTATCCGCGCGCCGTATGACTTCAGCCAGTACGACCTGCGCGGCCGCTACCTCACGGTCGGCTTCGACTACCGCTTCTGACCTCATCCAGTGCACCGGAGCGTGCGCATACACAGGGCCGGAAGGAACCGGCCCGCATTTCGGGGAATCGCTGTGTCTTTGCAACGTCATCTGCTGTCTCCCATCGCCTGGTTGGCGCTGGTGCTGTGCCTGTTCGCTGCGCCTGCCTCCGCGCAGAGTGCGTACTTCTTCCCGGCCGGCGGTGATTTCGATCCGGCCGTGCCCACTCCCCAGCAGTTCCTCGGCCATGAGATCGGCAGCCGCTACACGCGGCACGATCAGCTGGTGGCCTATTTCAACGAACTGGCCAGGCACTCGGACAAGATCAGGGTCGAGGAGATCGGCCGCAGCTACGAGGGCCGCCCGCTGCTGATCGCCACGGTGACCTCGGCGCAGAACCTGCAGAACCTGGAGACGCTGCGCCGCCAGCACGTCACCCTGGCCGATCCGGCGCAGCCGCTCTCGGCCGCCGGCAACAGCCCGGTGGTGGTGTGGCTGGGCTACAGCGTGCACGGCAACGAGACCTCCAGCGGTGAAGCAGCGATGCTGACGGCCTACTACCTGGTCGCCAACCGCAGCGCGGAGACCGCGCAGTGGCTGCAGCAGGCGGTGGTGCTGTTCGATCCGGCGCAGAACCCGGACGGGCGCGACCGCGCGGCGAGCTGGCACAACGCCTACGCATCGTCGCCGGCGTCGGCCGATCCGGCCGACAAGGAACACGTCGAGCCGTTTCCGCAGGGCCGCACCAACCACTACTTCACCGACCTCAACCGCGACTGGCTGGCGCTGACCCAGCAGGACACGCGACCGAAGATCGCCTATTTCCATCAGTGGTATCCCAACGTCCAGATCGATTTCCACGAGATGGGCAAGGACAGCACCTACTACTTCGAACCGTCGCCGGCGAGCATGCACAGCCCGCTGATTCCGGCATCGTCGTATGACTTCAACAAGACCCTGGCCAGGTACCACGCGCAGTCTCTGGATGCGCTGGGCTCGCTGTACTACACCGGGGAAAACTTCGACAACTTCTCGCCGGTGTACGGCTCGACCTACCCGGACTTCCACGGCGCGGTCGGGGTGACGGTCGAGCAGGCGAGTTCGCGTGGCCGGGTGCAGGAATCGGTCAACGGCCTGTTGACCTTCGGCTTCACCATCCGCAACCAGGTGGCGACCGGCCTGGGCACGGTGCGCGGCGCGGTGACCGAACGCGACGGGTTGCTGAAGCTGCAGAAGGACTTCTTCCAGTCCGCGTTGAAGCAGGCCAACCAGCAGCCGGTGAAGTCGTTCGTGTTCGGCGACGCGGCCGATCCGGGCCTGACCCAGCGGCTGCTGGACCTGCTGCTGCAGCACCAGATCACCGTGCAGGCACTGAGCGCGCCGGTGACGGTGGACGGCCAGCGTTTCGAGCCGGGCAGCGCCTACGTGGTCCAGGCCGCGCAACCGCAGTTCCGGCTGGTGCATTCGATCTTCGCCGATACGCCGCCGATCAAGGGCGATGTGTTCTACGGCAGCACCTCCTACGCGATCGCGCCGGCCTACGGCATCGCCTTCGCCGCCAGCCGCAGCCGGATCGCCGGTGGCGAGCGCGTGGCCAGCGTGCCGGCCGCGAACGGTGGCGTGGCGGGTGGCCAGGCGGGCTACGCCTATGTGTTCGATTGGCGCGACTACAACGCCAGCCGCGCGCTGTATGCGCTGCAGGCCAAGGGTCTGTTGACCCGTGCCGCGTTCCAGCCGTTCACGGCGGCCACCGCGCAGGGGGAGCAGTCGTTCGGTTACGGCAGCATCGTGGTGCCGGTCGCAGGGCAGCCGCTGGCAGGCGCCGAGCTGCTCGCCGCGGTCGACGCGGCCGCGCGCAGCAGTGGCGTGCACATCCAGGCAGTGTCGAGTGGGCAGAGCCGGGGTGGCATCGATCTGGGCAGCGACAGTGTCAAAGCGCTGCGCAAGCCGGCAGTGGCCCTGGTGATGGGCGAGGGCGTCAGCGCCACCGAAATCGGCTCGGCGTGGTTCCTGCTCGACCAGCACCTGCAGCTGCCGGCCAGCAAGATCGACCCGGCCCAGCTGGGCAAGATCACGCTGGACCGCTACACCACGATAGTCCTGGCCGGCGGCACCTACACCGGCGTGGATGCCACCGCAGTCGCGGCGCTCAAGCGCTGGATCAACGCCGGTGGCTCGTTGATCACCTACGGTACCGCCGCGCGCTGGGCGATCGAGCAGAAGCTCAGCGATGAAGTGCTGGGGCCGGAGGAGAAAGAGCCGGAAGCAGCGCGGCGTGCGTTCGGTGACCAGCGGGACATTGCGGCGATCGAGCGCGTCAGCGGCAACATCCTCAGCGCGGACGTGGACAACACCCATCCGCTCGGCTTCGGCGTGCCACGCCGGCAGCTGGCGGTGAACAAGGAGAACGGCCTGAGCTTCCAGCCCAGCCGCAACCCGTTCTCCACCGTGGTGCGCATCGATGAGGCGCCCAAGGTCAACGGCTATCTGTCCGAGCGCAACCGCAGCCGCGTCGCCGGTGCCGCGTGGCTGGTGGTGTCGCCGCAGGGGCAGGGCAACGTGGTCCTGTTCGCCGATGACCCGGCCCACCGCAAGTACTGGCACGGCACCGAGCGTCTGCTGTTGAACGCGATCTTCTTCGGCAACCAGCTCAACCCGGCCAAGCCGCGCGGCTGACGCCTCCACTTCAGGTAGTGCCGGCCGCTGGCCGGCTCCCGACCGCACCCGAGGTGACACGCTGGCCTCCCCCGCTATGTGTCCGACACAGCCGACCAACGTCGGCTGTTTTCGGTTGTTGGACACCCATCACATCCCCCGTGAAAATTCCGTATTGCGAATCATTCGCAATAAGAATAGGATGGCGCCCGCTCACACTGGACGCGAGCGTCACCGGTACGTCGCGCCGATCCACGCCAAACCCGCCCGGTTGCGCGTCCGCGTCCTCGAACCGCCACCGTCCTTTTCTCCAGGGGAACCACCATGAAGATCGACCCGCTCACCGCTGCCGTGCTGGCACTGGTGCTGGCCCCGGCCGCCCTCGCGCAGCCGGCCACCACGACCGCCACGGTGTCGCCGACCGCGGCGGCCTTCCTGGCGCAGTTCGCCACCGAGGGCGCCGACAGCGTCAGCTGGGCCCAGTTCGAGGCCTTCCGCACACAGCGCTACGCCGAGACCGACCGCAACCACGACGGCCATGTCGAGGAACAGGAATACGTCGACGAATACCTGCAACGCTTCGATGTCCGCCTGGCCGACGCACGCGCCGGCCACCTGCGCCAGACCGACACCCGCTTCAAGGCGTTGGACCGCGACAGGAACGGGACGATCAGCCGCGCCGAATACGATGCCGCCGGGGAGCGCACCTGGGCCGGTTACGAGGCATCGCAGGACGCCACGCAGGAAACCGCTGCCGCGTCCTCGCGCGATCCGTTGAAGATGCCGACCTCGCATACCGCCAACGGCATGCTGGAGTTGTACGACCGCAACAAGGACGGCGTGGTCGATCGCGCGGAGTTCGACGCGGCGCGTGCGGCGGGCTTCGCCGCCACCGATACCGACGGCAACGGCGCGTTGTCGCTGACCGAGTACACCACCGAGTTCGAGGGCCGCCTGGAGCAGCAGCGCCAGCGTGTCCGCGCCGATGCCGGGCGCCAGGCCCGCGTGCGCTTCGCCTCGCTGGACAACGACAAAGATGGTCGCATGACCTTCGCCGAGTATCAGCTGTCGGGCAAGCGCATGTTCGACCGTGCCGACAGCAACGGTGATGGCGTCGTCGATGCGCGCGATCCCGAGCCGGTCGCCGGCGCGCACTCGGCCAACGGCAACCGCTAGCGGCCTGTAGGCGGCCCTGCCGCCCCCTGCACACGTACCTGCGCCTCCCAGCCCCGCTCGATCAGCCGATCGCCGCAGCCAGGAACGGCCCGCCGCCACCGCGGCGTTTCCGCCATTCCCATCCCTCCTGCGGAGTCCGATCATGAAGTCGTCCCTCACCCTGCTGGCCCTGGCGGTTGCCGCCAGCCTGTCCGCCACCGTGCACGCCGAAACCCTCAACGACGCCAGCACGCTCGATACCGTGCGCGTGCAGGCCGAGCGCGCCAAGAAGACGCGCTCGACCAACCAGAACGTCACCGTGCTCACCGCGGCCGATCTCGACAACGAGATGGCCAATACGATGGAAGAAGCGATCCGCTACATCCCCGGTGTCAGCATCGTGGACATGGGCCGCTTCGGCGACAACGGCTTCAACATCCGCGGCCTGGAAAGCGACCGCGTGGCCATCACCGTCGATGGCCTGAGCCTGGGCGAATCGGTGGAAACCGCGCGTTCCTATGAGTTCTTCCGGGGGGGCCGCGGCGACGTGGACATCGATACGCTCAAGAGCCTGGCCGTGATCAAGGGCGCCGATGCGATCAGCGCCGGCAGCGGCGCGCTGGGCGGCGCGGTGGTGTTCACCACCAAGGATCCAGCGGACTATCTCACGCCCACCGGCAACGACACCCACCTGGGCTTCAAGGCGGGCTACTCGGGCGCCAATGACGAAACCATGGGCACGCTGACCTTTGCCAACCGCACCGGCATCGTCGAATCGATGCTGGTCTACACCCGGCGCGAAGGCCACGAATCCGAATCGTGGTACGACACCACGAATGATCGCATCGGTGTCGGGCGCCGCACGCCCGATCCGGTCGACAGCACCCGCGACAACCTGCTTGGCAAGCTTGACCTGCAGCTCGACGACGCCAATACGCTGGGCTTTCTGTACGAGCGTGGCCGCGCCACCAACGACGTGGACAACCTGTCGCGTGTCTATGCACCGGGCTACCTGTCGCGCAAAGGCCATGACACCAACGACCGCGACCGCTACGGGGTGAACTACCAGTGGCGGGCCGACAACGCGCTGTTCGATACCCTGGATGCGCAGGTGGATCGCCAGGTCACCGACAGCCGTGGCATCACCACCATCGTGGCCGGCAGCGGCTGCCCGGGCGGCGCCACGCCGTGCCTGCGCAGCGAGAACCGCTCCACCAAGCAGACCCTGGACCGTGCCGCGGCCGACTTCAGCAAGGTCTTCGCCACCGCGGGCGCGCGCCATGACGTGGTGTACGGGCTGGCCTGGCAGCAGCGCGACATCGATTTCACCGCGGTCGACACGCGCTGGAACGCGGCCGGGGCCGTGGCCTCGGTGGAGATCGATCCGCGCCAGGTGCCCAAGACCGACGTCACCGCCTGGAACCTGTACCTGCGCGACAGCGTGCAGCTG
This sequence comes from Stenotrophomonas sp. TWI1183, assembly GCF_039673115.1. Classification (NCBI taxonomy): domain Bacteria; kingdom Pseudomonadati; phylum Pseudomonadota; class Gammaproteobacteria; order Lysobacterales; family Lysobacteraceae; genus Stenotrophomonas; species Stenotrophomonas sp. TWI1183. The sequence continues at coordinate 227,491 of NZ_JBDJKZ010000005.1, read as the reverse complement.
CTGGACGAACGCCTGACCCTCAGCGCGGGTGCACGCTACGACCGTTACGACTACTCGCCGCAGGTGGACGCCACCTTCGTGGACCGCACCGGCACCGTACGTGACGTGAGCTTCGCTTCGCCGACCTGGCAGCTGGGCGCCGAATACCGCTTCCTGCCCGACCACGCGCTGTGGGCCCAGGTGGGTCGTGGCTTCCGTGCGCCCACCGTGGCGGACATGTACTCGCCGACCAGCGCCACCCAGGTGATCAACGCGCAGAACGGCCAGCCGCTGCTGCTCAACGACACCGTGTCCAATCCGGATCTGGAGGCGGAAAAGAGCCTGAACCTCGAGTTCGGCTACCGCTGGAGCACGGACCGCGCGCAGCTGGGCCTGTCGGTGTTCCGCGACCGCTACGAGAACTTCATCGAGTACACCAACCTGGTCCAGTCAGTACCGGGTGGCTTCCGCACCACCGCGACCGGCCCGGTGCTGTATTCGCGCAACTACACGATGCCGACCAACGCGGGCGAAGTGACGGTCAAGGGCGTGGAGCTGGAGGGCCGCTGGCAGATCAGCGATGCGTGGTCCTCGCGCCTGGCCGCCTCCTACAGCGAAGGCGAGAAGCGCAATGGCGATCCGCTCGACAGCATCGTGCCGGCCAGCGCCGTCCTCGGCGTGCGCTATGCCCCCTCGCCGGTGTGGAATCTCACCGCCAGCGTGACCCATGCCGTGGCCAAGAAGGCCAAGGACGCCTACACCACCGACGCCACCGGCAAGGTCACCACGCCTGCCTTCGTCGACAAGGCCGATGGCCACACCGTGCTGGATCTGTACGGCACCTGGAACGTCACCCCGCAGTGGAAGCTCAGCGCTGGCATCTACAACCTGACCAACGAGGAGTACTACCTCTGGCAGCGCGTGCGCAACATCAACAAGGGCACCAACACGCTGTACGGCTACGTCAACGATGAGGGCATCGGCCGCTACAGCGAGCCAGGCCGCAATGCGCGGATCACGGTGGCCTACAGCTTCTGAGGCAACGCACCATTCAACGGCCGTTGTAGTGCCGGCCGCTGGCCGGCTCCAGAAAAACAAAAAAAAGGGCGACGCAGATGCGTCGCCCTTTCTACGTCTCAGCGATGCCCGAAGGAATCAGCTGGCGCGACCGCCACCGCCGCCCTGGCTGCGGCCGCCACCGGCGTTGCCGCCGCCACGGCGCTGGCCCTGCGGCTGGCCACCGCGCGGTGCACCGCGGCCGGCGCCATCACGCTGGCCGCCACCGGCCTTCTTCGGGCCGGCATGGGCGTGGCGCGGAGCCTCGGCATGCGGACGACGCGCGTGTTTGCGCGGCGAGCGATCGCCACCCGGCAGCTCGGCCTTGCCCGGCGCGCTGTTGCCCCAGCGGATCGGGGTCTGCGGCTCGAAGCCCGGCACGTCGCGGATGTCCATGTCCTTGTCGAGCAGGCGCACGATCTGGCGCAGCAGCTTGGCTTCGTCCTGCGCCACCAGCGAGATCGCCTGGCCGGTCGAACCGTTACGGCCGGTACGGCCGATGCGGTGCACGTAGTCCTCGGCCACCATCGGCAGGTCATAGTTGATGACCTTCGGCAGCTCGTTGATGTCGATGCCGCGCGCGGCGATGTCGGTGGCGACCAGCACGGTCACGCGGCCGGCCTTGAAGTCGCCCAGCGCGCGCAGGCGCTGGCCCTGGCTCTTGTTGCCATGGATCGCCGCGGTCTTGATGCCGGACTTGTCCAGGAACATGGCCAGCTTGTCGCAGCCGTGCTTGGTACGGCCGAACACCAGGGTCTGCTCACGGCTGTCCTGGGCCAGCAGGTGCAGCAGCAGCTCGCGCTTGCGCGGGCCATCGACCGGGTGCACGCGGTGGCTGATGTTCTCGGCAACGGTGTTCTTCGGCGTGACCTGGATCTGCTCCGGGTTGCGCATGAACTCCAGCGCCAGCTGCTTGATGCTCTCTTCGAAGGTCGCCGAGAACAGCAGGGTCTGGCGGTTCTGGCGCGGCAGCTTGGCGAGGATCTTCTTGATCGACGGCAGGAAGCCCATGTCGAGCATGCGGTCGGCTTCGTCCAGCACCAGGATTTCGATGCCGGAGAGGTCGACGCTGCGACGCTCGATGTGATCGATCAGGCGGCCCGGGCAGGCGACCAGCAGGTCCACGCCACGGCGCAGCACGTCGAACTGGTTGCCCATGCCGACGCCGCCGTAGATGCAGGCGCTCGGGATGCGCAGGTACTTGCTGTAGCCGCGCAGGCTGTCATGCACCTGGGTAGCCAGCTCGCGGGTCGGGGTCAGCACCAGTGCACGCGGACGGCGCGGGCCATCGACGGCCTGCGGGTTGGTGCCCAGGTGCTGCAGCAGCGGCAGGCCGAACGCGGCGGTCTTGCCGGTACCGGTCTGTGCGCCGGCCAGCAGGTCGCGGCCTTCCAGGGCGAGCGGGATCGCCTGCTCCTGGATCGGGGTGGGGGTTTCGTAGCCCTGCTCGGCCAACGCGCGCAGCAGGAACGGGGCAAGGCCCAAGGATTCAAAAGACATCGGGTGGAAGCTCCAAAGACAAAGTAACGCCAGGCCGAATGGCCGGACGCGAGGCAGATCAATGTGATCGGCTGACTCGGAGCGTTCCCGTAAACCGCGCTGCGAGAATTGGGTGCAGTCGACGCGGTGCGCAGACTGGAATGCATGACGAATGGCGTCGGAGTGGGGGCGGGCGACGGATCGTTTGATCCATATCGCCGGCGATCCCGAAGGGAAACGGACGGCCGCTGCAGACCCGGATAGTCTAACGGATGTTTGAGACCCATACCAAATGCCCCTGTTCAGCTTGGGAGCAGGGGGACGGAACAGTAGAGCCACGCCATGCGTGGCTGCTCCTGCGCGTCGGCAATGCATTACGGTAAAGCGATGCGGCGGTGCAGCTGGTCGGCCCACCAACCATTTGATTACACTTGAAACCTATTTTCGCGATCCCGGATACCCACCCATGAAGCTTGGTTCTTTGAAGGAAGGCGGCCGCGACGGCACCCTGATCGTGGTCGCGCGCGATCTGCGCCAGGGCGTGCGCGCCACCGGCATCGCGGCGACCCTGCAGCAGGCCCTGGAAGACTGGAGCCACCTTGCGCCGCGCCTGAACGCTCTGTACGAGTCGCTGAACGACGGCGATGCCGACGGCGTGTTCGACATCGACCTGCAGGCGCTGGCCGCACCGCTGCCGCGCGCCTATGAGTTCGTCGACGGCAGCGCCTACCTGCCGCACGTGGCCCGCGTGCGCCGCGCCCGTGGCGCCGAGGTGCCGGAGAGCTTCTACACCGATCCGCTGATGTACCAGGCCACCAGCGCCGGCTTCTACGGCCCGCGCGATGCGGTCAAGGTGGTCAGCGAGGAGTACGGCATCGACCTGGAGGCCGAGCTGGTGGTGATCACCGACGACGTGCCGATGGCGGTGACGCCCGAGCAGGCCGCCGGCCATATCCAGCTGATCGGCCTGGTCAACGATGTCTCGCTGCGCAACCTGATCCCGGGCGAACTGGCCAAGGGCTTCGGCTTCCTGCAGTCCAAGCCGCGTTCGGCGCTGTCGCCGGTGTTCGTTACCCCGGATGAGCTGGGCGAGGCCTGGCAGGACAGCAAGGTCCACCTGCCGCTGGTCACGCATGTCAACGGCACCTGGTTCGGCGCGCCGGAAGCAGGCGTGGACATGCAGTTCAATTTCGCCCAGCTGGTCGCGCATGCGGCCAAGACCCGCCCGCTGGGCGCCGGTGCGATCGTCGGCTCGGGCACCATCGCCAACGAAGACACCAGCAAGGGCGCCTCCTGCTTCGCCGAACAGCGCACGGTGGAAACCCTGCGCGACGGCAAGCCGAGCACGCCCTTCATGTCCTTCGGCGACGTGGTGCGGATCGAAATGTTCGATGGCGCCGGCGAGAGCATCTTCGGTGCGATCGAGCAGCGCATCGAGCAGGCCTCCAGGCCCTGAGCGCCGCTGCGGAGACCGTCATGGACCCGATCGAACTGTTCAGTTACTGGCGGTCCAGCGCGGCGTACCGCGTGCGGATCGGGCTGAACCTCAAGGGCCTGCCGCACCGGATCACCCCGGTGCACCTGGTCCGCGAGGGCGGTGAACAGCACAGCGCGGCGTATGCCGCGCTCAACCCGCAGGAACTGGTGCCGACCCTGCGCCATGGCGAGCGCGTGCTGCAGCAGTCAATGGCGATCCTGGCGTACCTCGACGAGGTGTTTCCGGCCACGCCGTTGCTGCCCGGCGATGCCGGGGGCCGGGCGCGCGTGCGGGCACTGGCCCAGCTGGTGGCCTGTGACATCCACCCGCTCAACAACCTGCGGGTGATGCAGTACCTGGAGCGCACCCTGCAGGCCAGCGCCGAGACGCGCACGCAATGGACGCTGCACTGGATGGCGGAGGGGCTGGCGGCGATGGAAACCCTGTTGGCCGGCCATGCCGCGACGGGCACGTTCTGCCATGGCGACCAGCCCGGCCTGGCCGATGCCTGCCTGGTGCCGCAGCTGTACAACGCGCACCGGTTCGGCCTGGATCTGGCGCCGTACCCGACCCTGAAGCGAATCGAGGCGAAGTGCCTGGCGCTGCCGGCCTTCGACGCGGCGCGGCCCGAGCGTCAGATCGACGCAGGGTGACGGTGGGCATGGACCGATCGACGCAGGCAGACGGGTAGGCATCGACCGTTGGTCGATGCGCCGTGTCAATTGCCCCCACCAACGGTGAGACCTGTTAGAACCCGTGCGTGATCGCCGGTGCCGAGCTGGCCGAATAATCCGCGTACGGATCATGCTCGCCGCTGCCGCCTTCGGACAGCCGGAACTTCAACGCCAGGCCATCGCGCGAGTCGGCCGCGCGCAGCGCTTCCTCCTGCTCGATGATGCCGTTCTTGGCCATCCGGAACAGGCACTGGTCGAAGCTCTCCATGCCTTCCTCCAGCGACGCTTCCATTGCCGCCTTGATCTCGTGCACCTGACCGCGGCGCAGCAGGTCGCGGATCATCGGCGTGTTGATCAACACCTCGGTGGCCGGCAGGCGGCGCCCGTCCTTGCCCTTGACCAGGCGCTGGGACACCACTGCGCGCAGGTTCAGCGAAAGGTTCATCAGCACGTTGCGGTGCGCGCTCTCGGGGAAGAAGTTGAGGATGCGCTCGATGGTCTGGTCGGCGTTGTTGGAGTGCAGGGTGGCCAGGCACAGGTGCCCGGTTTCGGCGAACGCGATCGCCGCCTCCATCGTCTCCGCATCCAGGATCTCGCCGATCAGGATCACGTCGGGTGCTTCGCGCATCGCGTTCTTCAGCGCGTCGTGGAAGGTGTGCGTGTCCAGCCCGACCTCGCGCTGGTTCACGATCGACATCTTGTGCTTGTGCAGGTATTCGATCGGGTCCTCGATGGTGAGGATGTGCCCGGTCGTGGTGGTGTTGCGGTGGTCGATCATCGAGGCCAGCGAGGTCGACTTGCCCGAGCCGGTCGAGCCGACCACCAGCACCAGCCCGCGCGGGGTCATGATGACGTCCTTCAGGACCTGGGGCAGGTTGAGCTCTTCGATGCTGGGGATCTTGCTGCGGATCGCACGGATCACCATGCCGACCTCACCGCGCTGCTTGAACACGTTGACGCGGAAGCGCCCCGCATCGGGCAGGGCAATGGCCATGTTGAGCTCGAGCTCGCGCTCGAACTGCGGGGCCTGGCCTTCATCCATCAACGAGTAGGCGATCTTCTTGACCATCCCGGGCGGCAGCCCGGTATTGCCCAGCGGATAGAGTTTCCCCTCGATCTTGATGTATACCGGTGCTCCGGTCGTCAAGAACATGTCCGACGCGTTCTTTTCGGTCATCAGCTTCAGGAAATAGCCGATATCCATGCGAAATGTTTCCCCAACAATCAGCGGCTTGCCATTGCAAGCGCACCGCAGGCTTCCGACAATGGCCGCGCACACAACTCTGGCGACGGCACCCCCAATGAAACCTAGCTTCGCACAAATACGACGGGCCCTGTATGTGACGGTGTGCGCATTCGCGCTCTCTGGTGCTGCACAGGCGCAGGATGGCGCCCTGGAACTGATGCAGGCCCGGCAGGCGGTCGACAAGGCCACCCAGGCCGATGCCGACCAGTACGCCCCGGACCTGATCGCCGTGGCCCGCCAGGGCCTGGAGCAGGCCCAGCGCGCGGCCGGCGACCGCCGCGAGCGCAAGAACGCGCCGATGCTGGCCGTTCGCGCCACGGTCGATGCGGACCTGGCCCGCGCCCGCAGCGAGGAAGCCACCGCCACCGCCCAGCTGCAGCTGCGTCGCAATGAAGTCAGCCAGCTGCAGCGCCAGCTCGCCACCGGGGAAGACCGCTGATGATGTCCACCAAGATGCGCATGCCCTGTCTGCTGCTGGCCGTCAGCCTCAGCCTGCCGCTGCTGGTCGAGGCCGCCGATGACCCCGCCGTGGCCCAGCTGACCCAGCGCCTGATGGCAATCCAGGCCAACCCGGATGCGGCCCAGCTGGCCGCCTTCGAGCGCCTGCAGGCCCAGCAGGCCGTGGCCGATCTGGCCAAGGCCAAGCGCCGGGATCTGGACCAGGCCCGTTACCTGGCCGAGCGCCGGGTCGAGATCGCCGAGACCAGCGTCCGCGCCGCCCTGGCCCAGCGTGAGGTCGACCAGCTCGAACGCACCCGCAGCGAGCTGCTGATCGAAGCCAGCCGCCGCGATGCCCAGCGGGCCCGCCAGGAAGCCGAGCGCCTGCGCGTCCAGGCCCAGATCCAGGCCGAGGAAAGCGAACGCCTGCGCCAGGCGGCCGAACAGGAAGCCCTGGCCCGCCAGGACGCCGAAACCGCGCTCACCAGCGTGGCCGGCAAGCAGACCGCCCGCCTGAGCGCGGCCCAGCAGAACGCGGCCAAGCTGGCCCGTGAAGAAGCCGAGCTGGTGGCGGGCAGCAAGCTGCCGGGCTCCAGATTCGACAGCCGTGGCGAAGTGTTCACCTTCAACGGCGACGCCTTCGCGGCCGGCAAGGGCAGCCTGTCCGGCGGGGCCAAGGGCCAGGCCAAGGCGCTGGCCGAGTACCTGAACATCGGCAAGAAGGGCCGGGTCCGGATCGAGGCCTACGACGCCGCGGCCGGTGTCGGCCAGCAGCGCGCCGAGGCGCTGCGCGACGCGCTCGTGGCCGCCGGCGTGAGCGCCAGCCGGCTGCAGGTCAGCGGCAAGAAGGCGGCGGCGACCAAGGCGCGTTCGGCCGAGGTCATCATCGCGCCGTGATGCCCGGCCGGCAGCGCGTCATGCCCGTCGGGCATGACGCAACTGGTTGTTTTTGTTTAATTTCCGTTGTTCTGCGTGTTCAGCCTGAACCCCGCCTAGGCAGGCTCGACGATATCGTCTGAAAGGGTTGAACCGGCTTCGAAGCAAGCGTAGGGTCAGTTGTCCGGGTCGCCTTCCGCGGCCTGGACGATTGGAGGGCCGGCAATGCACCAGCGCCACGAATCACAGCAGTCCGAGGTCCAGGTTGAACTGGACGCCGCTGCGGGTTCGCAGGTCAGGGTTGCCGTGCACTCCGCCCCAAGCAGCGCCCCGTGCCGTCAGGCCGGGGCGTTCTTGTTTCTGCAGAAGCGATAGGAGGTTCATCATGTTTGAAGGTCAGCCCCAGAGCGACATCGACGCACGGCGCAAGCAGGATCCGGAATTCAAGGCGCTCTACGAACGGCACCAGAAGTTGAACAAGAAGTGCATGGATGCCGAGCTGGGCGTACTTCCGATAGACCGCCTCACCCTGGGACAGATGAAGCGTGAGAAGCTGCTGGCCAAGCAGAAGCTGGAACGGATGTACGCCTCCCCCGTGCACTGACGCCTTTACCCCCTACGTCTGTCAGCCCCTACGTCGCGGGCGGTTCCGGTCACCTCGTCGACCGGTGCCGTCCGCGCCGCTCCAGATCTCCCGCCGAAGCGGGAAAGCGGCCGCAAGGTCGATGAACGCGGCAACCTGACTTTCGCCGCCAACCGTCGGATAATCACCGGTCCGGCCGCATTGCGGCGCGAATCGATGTGAACCGATGGCAATCCACTCCTCCGTACTCGAACTCATTGGCCAGACCCCGATCGTCAAGGCCCAGCGCCTGGATACCGGCGTCTGCGAGCTTTACCTGAAGCTCGAGAGTGCCAATCCCGGAGGATCGATCAAGGACCGCATCGGCCTGTCGATGATCGAAGCCGCCGAGCAGCGGGGCGACCTCAAGCCGGGCGCGACCCTGGTCGAGGGCACCGCCGGCAACACCGGCCTGGGCCTGGCGCTGGTCGCCCAGCAGAAGGGCTACAAGCTGATCCTGGTCGTGCCGGACAAGATGAGCCGCGAGAAGATCTTCAATCTCAAGGCGATGGGTGCCGAAGTGCGCCTGACCCGGTCGGACGTGGCCAAGGGCCATCCCGAGTACTACCAGGACATGGCCAAGCGCGTGGCTGAGGAAACGCCGGGCGCGTACTTCATCAACCAGTTCGGCAACCCGGACAACCCGGCGGCGCACGAGTTCGGCACCGGCCCGGAAATCCTGGCGCAGATGGACGGCGACCTGGACGCGATCGTGTTTGGCTGCGGCAGCTCGGGCACCATGACTGGCCTCTCGCGCGCCTTCTCCACCCTCTCGCCGAAGACCGAGCTGGTCCTGGCCGATCCGGTCGGCTCGATCCTGGCCGAATACATCAATGACGGCGTGCTCAACGACAAGTCGGGCAGCTGGCTGGTGGAAGGCATCGGCGAGGACTTCCTGCCCTCGATCGCCGATTTCAGCCGCGTCACCAAGGCCTACGCGATCAGCGATGCCGAGAGCTTCCACACCGCGCGCGAGCTGCTGGGCAAGGAAGGCATCCTCGGCGGCTCCTCGACCGGCACCCTGCTGGCCGCGGCGCTGAAGTACTGCAAAGAGCAGACCACCCCGAAGAAGGTGCTGGTGCTGGTCTGCGATACCGGCAACAAATACCTCTCCAAGATGTACAACGACTACTGGATGCTGGACAACGGCTTCCTGGAGCGACCGCAGTCGGGTGACCTGCGCGATCTGATCCTGCGCCCGTACGGCCAGCGCGACACGGTGGTGATCGGCCCGAACGACCTGCTGACCACCGCCTACCAGCGCATGAAGCTGTATGACGTCTCGCAGCTGCCGGTGATGGACGGCGACCAGCTGGTCGGCATCGTGGATGAGAGCGACGTGCTGCTGCACGTCTACGGCGACGAAGCCCGTTTCCGCGACCCGGTCGCCACCGCGATGGTCAGCAAGCTGGACCGCCTGGACGTGAAATCCCCGATCGAGGCCCTGCTGCCGGTGTTCGACCGTGGCCAGGTCGCCATCGTCATGGATGGCGCCAACTTCCTCGGCCTGATCACCCGGATCGACCTGCTGAACTACCTGCGCCGGCGCGTACAGTAAGCCGTAATGTCGCAATGAACCCATGTTTATCCGCGTCAACGGCCGATTAAGCCGCCGCTGATAGACTTCCGCTCCTTTTGCGGGGGCCCCTGTCGGGGCTCCCCTTGCCGGGAAACAACATGTCCGATCACGCTTCCTCCGGGCACGGCGACCGCTCGCTCGCCCTGGCCACGCTGGCCATCCACGGCGGCCAATCGCCGGATCCGAGCACCGGCGCGGTGATGCCGCCGATCTACGCGACCTCCACCTACGCCCAGTCCAGCCCCGGCGAACACCAGGGCTTCGAGTACTCGCGCACCCACAATCCCACCCGCTTCGCCTACGAGCGCTGCGTGGCCTCCCTGGAAGGCGGCAGCCGCGGCTACGCGTTCGCCTCGGGCATGGCCGCCAGCTCCACGGTGATGGAACTGCTGGATGCCGGCAGCCACGTGGTGGCGATGGACGACATCTACGGCGGCACCTTCCGCCTGTTCGAGCGCGTGCGTAAGCGCACCGCCGGCCTGCAGTTCAGCTTCGTCGACCTGACCGACCTGGCCGCGTTCGAGGCCTCGATCACCCCGCAGACCAAGATGGTCTGGATCGAGACCCCGACCAACCCGATGCTGAAGATCGTGGACATCGCCGCGGTGGCCGCCATCGCCAAGCGCCACGGCCTGCTGGTGGTGGTCGACAACACCTTCGCCTCGCCGATGCTGCAGCGTCCGCTGGAGCAGGGCGCGGACCTGGTCCTGCACTCGGCCACCAAGTACCTCAACGGGCACTCGGACATGGTCGGTGGCATGGTCGTGGTCGGCGACAATGCCGAGCTGGCCGAACAGATGGCCTTCCTGCAGAACTCGATCGGTGCCGTCCAGGGCCCGTTCGACAGCTTCCTGGCCCTGCGCGGCCTGAAGACCCTGCCGCTGCGCATGAAGGCGCACTGCGCCAACGCGCTGGCCCTGGCCCAGTGGCTGGAAAAGCACCCGGCCGTCGAGAAGGTCATTTACCCCGGCCTGACCTCGCACCCGCAGCATGAGCTGGCGACGCGCCAGATGAACGGCTACGGCGGCATCGTCTCGATCGTCCTCAAGGGCGGTTTCGACGCGGCCAAGCGTTTCTGCGAAAAGACCGAACTGTTCACCCTGGCCGAATCGCTCGGCGGCGTGGAAAGCCTGGTCAACCATCCTGCGGTGATGACGCATGCCTCGATCCCGGTGGAGCGCCGCGAAACGCTGGGCATCAGCGACGCGCTGGTGCGGTTGAGTGTCGGGGTGGAGGAGCTGGGGGATCTGCAGGTGGATCTGGAAAGGGCACTGGGTACCGAGGCCGCTTGAGATGGGAATCCTGTCGGTATTCGGAAAGAACCGCTCGCTTGCCTACGAACTGACCCAGCGTGAAGTGCTGGGCCGGTACCGGGGGGCCAGCTTCGGCCTGTTGTGGTCGCTGATCAGCCCGTTCCTGATGTTGCTGGTGTACACGCTGGCGTTCGGCTTCGTGATGAAGGGCCGCTGGCCGGGGTCGAGTGGTTCGACCACGGATTTCGCCCTGATCCTGTTTGCCGGCCTGACCGTGCATGGCTTTTTCGCCGAGTGCTTCATCCGCGCCCCGCAGCTGATCGTGGGCAATACCGGCTACGTGAAACGCGTGGTGTTCCCGCTCGACATCCTGGTGTGGAGCATGACGTTCTCGGCGTTGTTCCACCTCGCCATGAACATGGTGGTCCTGCTGATCCTGTATCTCTGCCTGAAGGGCAACATCCACGCGACCGCGCTGCTGCTGCCGCTCGTCCTGGCGCCGCTGGTGATCCTGACCGTGGGCGTGGGCTGGGCCGTATCGGCGCTCGGTGTGTATCTGCGCGACATCGGGCAGATCGCCGGCGTCGTCGCCACCGCCATGCTGTTCCTGTCCTCGGCCATCATCCCGGTGGAATCGGTGCCGGAGAGCTATCGGATCGTGTTCGAGCTCAATCCGCTGACCTTCATCATCAACCAGGTGCGTGAAGTGGTGATCTGGGGTCGCCTGCCGGATTGGACGGGACTGGCGATCTACACCGTCATTGCCTGCGTGGTCGCGTTCATCGGCCATCGCATCTTCAGCAAGCTGCGCGTGGGGTTCGCCGATGTCCTCTGAAATCACTCCGGCGGAAACCGTCATCGAGGTCCAGGGCGTCGGCAAGGCGTACCACATGTACGAGCGGCCCTCGCATCGCCTGTGGCAGGCGCTGGCGGGCAAGCGCAAGTCGTTCTACAAGGATTTCTGGGCACTGCGCGGCGTCAGCTTCTCGATCCGTCGTGGCCAGACCGTGGGGATCGTCGGCCGCAATGGCTCGGGCAAGTCGACCCTGTTGCAGATGATCGCCGGTACCTTGAACCCCACCGAAGGCCATATCTCGGTGAAAGGGCGGGTTGCCGCGCTGCTGGAACTGGGCAGTGGCTTCAATCCGGAATTCACCGGGCGCGAGAACGTCCTGCTCAATGCCACCATCCTCGGGTTGCGGCGCGATCAGATCGAACAGCGGATGGACAGCATCCTGGCCTTCGCCGATATCGGTGAGTTCATCGATCAGCCCGTGCGCAGCTATTCCAGCGGCATGTCGGTGCGCCTGGCGTTCGCAGTGATCGCGCACGTCGATGCCGACATCCTGATCATCGATGAAGCACTTGCCGTCGGTGATGCGTTCTTCTCGCAGAAGTGCATGCGCTTCCTGCGTGAATTCCAGAAGCACGGCACGCTGCTGTTCGTCAGTCATGACGCCGCGGCCGTCACCAACCTCTGCGAGAACGCGGTGTGGCTGGAGAACGGCAAGATGCGCCTGGCCGGCACCTCGCAGGAGGTGGTCGAGGCGTACATGACCGAACAGCACGTGGTCGGCCGTCGCGAAGCGGCTGCCGAAGACATCGTCGTGGCCGCCAAGAAGAAGACGCGGGTGTCGCTGGCTGACAGCCCCGACTTCCGCCACGATGCACTGCATGAGGCCGGCGTACAGAATCGCATCGCGCTGTTCGAATTCGATCCGGACAATGTGGGCCAGGAGTTTGGTGCACAGGGCGCGCGTATCGTCGACGTCCGGCTTACCGACACAGAAGGCAACCGGCTGTCGATGCTTGAAGGCGGGGAGTTGGTCCGGCTGGAACTGCGCGTGGCACTGCAGGAGCCGCTGGAGAACCTGATCGTCGGCTTCTACGTCAAGGATCGGTTGGGCCAGCGTCTGTTTGGTGACAACAGCCACTTCGCCTGCAAGGATCAGCCGGTGTCAGGCGTGGCCGGTGAAACGGTGGTGGGAACCTTCCTGTTCCGCATGCCGATCATGCCGTCCGGGTCATACATGATCGATGCGGCGGTGGCGTCGGGCGATCAGCATGATCACACCCAGCAGCATTGGATTCACGACGCGCTCGAGTTCCGCGCGACAGATGAGACCATGCGGTTCGGCCTGGTTGGCCTGCCGATGCTCTCCATTACTTTGGAAAGTGAGGGCGTCGACTAGCGCTACTGCTACTGCTACTGCTACTGCACGGCGCGCTTCAGCGCACGATTCGATATACCTGCTACAGACGCGATTGAAATCCTCCTTGAGACCCCGGGTTGGATGATCAGATCAATCAGTGCGCGGCGTGAAAATACTAGAGGGAATGAATTGATGGTTTCGGTGAGCGACGAAAATACGGCCGTGGGGATCGATCCCACCATCCCGGTATTCCGGCATGGGGCGATGTTCATGGTGCCGGAGTTCCTGGAGACTTCCGGCTGGCTGGAACATGTACCGTTCGCCTTCTGGCTGATCGAGGCTCACCAGCCGCGTTCCGTCGTCGAGCTGGGGTCGCACCGCGGTATCTCTTACTTCGCCTTCTGCCAGGCAGTCAAAGCGCTCAAGCGACAGACACGTTGCTATGCCGTGGACACGTGGGAGGGGGATTCCCAAGCCGGTTTCTATGACGATTCCATCTACCAGAGTGTGGTGGAACGCAACGAACGCAGTTATGGAGACTTCTCCACGTTGCTGCGAATGACCTTCGACCAGGCGTTGGATGAAGTTCCCGACGGGTCGGTCGACCTGCTTCACATCGATGGTCTGCATACGTTCGAGGCGGTGAAGCACGATTTCACCACTTGGCTCCCGAAGATGTCGCGCCGAGGCGTGGTGATCTTCCACGATACCAATGTACACACGGAAGGTTTCGGTGTGCAGGCGTTCTTCGCACCGCTGCGCGAGCGCTACCCGAGCTTCGAGTTCCTCCATGGCAACGGACTGGGCGTGATCGCTGTGGGTGAGGACATCGGTGACTCCATGTCGGCGTTGTTCGCGTGCGCCCGCATGTCCGACGCTGAAGAGCGGGTGCAAGGAGCTTTCTCACGGTTGGGAGCGTGTTGCACGGCAACGGTCGTGGCCGACGAAGCTCTGGCAGCAGAACGTGAGCTGACCACCGCGAAGCAGGATATGTATCGTTGGGCGTTGTCGCTGGAGGAAGACCTGACGCGGGCCAGGGCCGATTACGCGAGATTGGAGAGTGAGTTCAACGAGCGGACGCGCTGGGCTCTCGAACTGGATGAGATCGTTCGCAGCGCGGCAGATTCGACTGCGCTGGCGGCGGAACAAGAGTACCAGGGTCAGCAGCAGCATCTGCAGCGCACTCGAGAGCTTGACGAGGAGGTCTCAAAGGTCCGAGCTGCTTTGACTACAGAGCATGCGCGCGCCCGTCGTCTCGAGGCCGCGATTGCCATGCTCTGGGAGACCAAGCTGCAGCTCGAGGCGGAGCTGTCCGAGCTGCTGGGCCACGCCCAGAATGACCTGCAGCAGCGCCATCTGGACATCGAACAACTGATGGCGAGAGCCGGGGGGAGCGCGCTTGTCGCCCACGTGCCCGACGGCACACCGAAGCGGCGTGAGCAGGAACTGGCCGATGTCGTTCAACGCTATCGCGGCGAACTCTCGTCGCTGCAGGCCTTCACCAACAGCCTGCTGCAGTCCAAATCCTGGAAGATGACCCGGCCACTGCGTTTCTTCTCGCGGGTGGTCCGGGGGGACACCGCTGCCGTCTTCAGTTCGCTGCGTGCCAGCGGCCTTGCCAGGCATCGCCTGCTCGCTCCCCTGGTCCCGACGGTCAAGCGGTTCCTGATGCGCCGCCGTGATGCGGTGGTCGTGCCGGTGGAAGGCCTGGCGCTTGAGCAGGTGCGCAACGACCCCGATACGATTCTTTCGCAGCTCCGCTTCGCGGCGGTGGACAACCCGGTGGTCAGCATCGTCATTCCCACCTATGGGAATTACGAACAGAGCCTGGCCTGCGTGGCATCCATCGCCCGCGCCGGCGCACGTGTTTCCTTCGAAGTGCTGGTGCTGGAGGATACCTCCGGTGACCCCGACATCAAGAAGCTGGCCGGGATTCCGGGCCTGCGGTTCCACGACAACCCGAAGAATCTTGGTTTCCTGCTGTCGTGCAATCAGTCCTTGACGCTGGCCAAGGGCGAGTTCATCTATCTTCTCAACAACGATACCGAAGTCACCCCGGGCTGGCTGGATGCATTGGTGCAGGTCTTCAGGACGCATCCGGACGCTGGCATGGTCGGCTCGAAGCTCGTCTATCCGGACGGGCGGCTGCAGGAGGCCGGTGGCATCGTGTGGGCGGATGGCAGCGCCTGGAACTTCGGTCGTCTGGATGTTCCCGGCAAGTCGGCGTACTCCTATCTGAAGGAAGTCGACTACATCTCGGGTGCATCGATCATGGTGCCGGCGACGTTGTTCCGGACCATGGGCGGCTTCGATGAGCGCTACGTTCCGGCCTATTACGAAGACACCGATCTGGCCTTCCGTATCCGCGAGCAGGGCTTGAAGGTGTATCTCCAGCCTGCATCCGTGGTCGTTCATTACGAAGGCTTGTCCAGCGGTACCGATGAGACGACCGGTGTAAAGGCGTTCCAGGCGATCAACCGCGAGAAGTTCCTTGCGCGCTGGGAAAGTACGTTGCGCGCGGAACAGTTCCCCAACGCCCAGGACGTGTTCCTCGCTCGCGATCGCTCACGCGACCGGCGCCACGTGCTGGTGGTGGACCACTATGTGCCGCAGCCCGACCGGGATGCAGGCTCGCGGGCGACCTGGCAGGTGATCGAGACCCTCGTCCGCCAGGGGTGCCAGGTGTCGTTCTGGCCAGCCAATGCGTACGAAGATCCGATCTATACCCCGCCGCTGCAGCAGCTCGGCGTGGAGGTGCTGTGCGGCTCGGAGTATGTCGGACGCTTCGACGCATGGCTGACCGAGCACGGCAACTACCTCGATGCGGTGGTGCTGAACCGGCCGCATATCTCGGCCGAACTGGTTGGCAGTGTCCGTCGGCACAGCCGCGCCACGCTGGTCTATTACGGACATGACATCCACCACCTGCGCATGCAGCAGCAGCTCGCGCTGCACCCGGACGATGAACTCGAGAAGGAAACCCAGCGCTATCAGGATTTCGAGCATTCGCTGTGGAAGCAGGCCGACGTGATCCTCTATCCCTCGGCGGATGAAACCGCTCATGTACGCCATTGGCTGGACACGCACGTGCGTGGCGTCGACATCCGCGCGGAGACCATCCCGCTGTATGCCTACGAACCCGTCCCCGACGCCGCCATGCTCGGGCCTGAGCAGCGGCAGGACATCATTTTCGTGGCAGGTTTCGCGCATGCTCCGAATGTCGATGCTGCCCTCTGGTTCGTCCGCGAGGTGTTTCCGCTCGTTCGCAGTGAAGCGCCGGGCGTGCGGCTGAGTCTGGTCGGTTCCAATCCACGTCCGGAAGTGCTGGCATTGGCGTCGGAGGACATCGAGGTCACCGGCTACGTCAACGATGCGGCCCTGGAGGAACGGTACCGACGCGCGCGGGTCGCCGTGGCACCCCTGCGATTCGGTGGCGGTGTGAAGGGGAAGGTGCTGGAAAGCCTGCAGTATGGCCTGCCGTGCGTGACCACTTCCGTGGGCATGCAGGGACTTGCCGACGCGTCCTCGTTCATGCAGGTGGCCGATGCGCCGGAGCAGATGGCGGCACGGATCCTGGCGTTGCTGCGCGACGACGCTCATTGGTCGCAGGTGTCTTCCGCCGAGAGGGCATTCATTCGGCGGTACTATTCGCACGATGCGTTGTGGCGTGTACTTTCCGCAGCCATCGGCACGCGCCCGCTCTCATCCTGAGCATCGTCGCGTGTAGCGGGTGCGCATGGGCCACGGGTTGGGCATGCCATTGCGGCGTTCGTGCTGCCGGGTGTGCGTTCCGGTGGGCACGCGCCGGCGTTTGAAACGGCGGGCCACCCATTACGGACCGGTGGCCTTGCTGCGTTCCGTCACCTTTGGAGTTCATTGCTTGCAGCCTTCTCTTCGCCAACGTGTCTCACTGCAGTTGCAGCGCCTGCCGGTCCAGATTTCGCTGGGCCTCTGCGCCGTTCTGCTGCTCGGCGTGGTGCATCAGGTATTCATCACGCGCGCCCACCCTGACGCGTTGTACATGGACTCGCTGCGACTGCTGTTCCAGCTGGACCAATGGCAGGCGGGACACATGTCCACCCTCGACTTCTGGGGTCAGGGGTCATCGCATCGCGGTTTCGTCAACCAGCTGTTCCTTCTGGCCAATGTCACTCTGTTCGATCTGGATGTTCTGCTTGCCAACAGGCTGACCGGCATCGTCATCGGGCTCGTGGCAGCGGTCCTGGTGGTCGCGTGGTGCCGGGACGCAGTCCGGCAGGAAGGCAGGACCAACGCCCTGCTGCAGCTGACGGTCTCCATCGCCTTTGCGGTCCTGTGCTTCAGCTGGGCAGGTTTCGAGCTTTTGACGCTGGACCTTGGGCTGCCCCTGTGGACGAAGAACCTCAGCTTCGTGCTCTACATCTGTGCCCATGCCGGTCTCCTGGGAGGTCGTTCACGGCACCCGCTGGCCTTGACCATCGGGTTGTCGCTGGCTGGGCCGGTAATCGTGCTGCTGGTGGGCATGGGCTGGAACTACGCGTTCGTCGCCGCTGTGCTGGCCATGCAGGCGCTCGCGTTCCTGCCGCCCTGGCGAGCGAGCGGCGTGCGCCGCGGTGTTCTTCCCTCCCTGCTGCTTGTCGTCTCGATGATCGTCTATGTCAACGCGGGCAGCCTCACCGATGGTGCGGTGAAGGGCGGAGGTCTCAACATCGATGCGGACGCGCCGCTGTTGGCGCTGTATGCGCTGGGCTCGACCGTCGGATATCCAGAGGCCGTGCTTGTCGGTCGCTTCCCATTGCTCCTCATCGCCGGGGCTGGGCTGGTGATGCTGCTGGTGGGCCTTGCGGCCACGGCAAGCTGGTTGCGTCGAGGCGCACCAGGCTCCCGCGTTCCTCTCTACCTTGTGCTGTACGGCGCGCTGGTTGCCGTCTCGGTGACGCTGGCGCGTGGTGCCGATGGTCCGCTGGCGGTGATGGCGTCGCGCTATTACATGGATATCGTGCTTGGCTTGATCGGGGTGCTTTGGCTTGCCGCGCGTGAGGTTCGTCTGCGGGCACCGGTGTCGGTCGCGGCGTTGGCCGTCTGGTTGCTGGTGCTGGGCGTCATGGCCACCCATGCGCAGACCTATCGACACGAATGGATGATCAGTCCCTATCGCGCCCTGCTATTCGCCGAGATGAACCGTGTCACGCTGCGGGCGGTGCCGGATGACTCGGCCGCGGCGCTGCTGCAGTCCCCACTGATCCATGCCAGGCAAGGCTCGGAGATAATGCGGACGCGAAGCCTGGCGGTGTTCAACGCCTCCCCGGCGGATGCGTGTTCCACGACGGCGATAGCCTATGGTCCTGGTTGGAACCAGGCAGAAGGCGCGGTACGTTGGTCGACGGACGATGCTGTACTGGAGTTGCCGCCGTGTGGGTGTGATTACAGCGCTGACCTGTATCTGCCCGCAGGCATGGCCCCACGACAGGTCACGGTAGGCGGCACTGATGGGGTGATGCAGCAGCTGTCGGTGAGCCCGGGAGAGTCGGTGCGCGCGCTTCTTGGCCAGGGCAGGGTGAAGCTGACCGCCGATCCGATCACGGTGCCCAGCAGGGACCTGCCGGGTGCGACCGACAGCCGTGAGCTCGGCGTGCTGGTTACCGGCTTCTCGGTCAGTTGCGGAGCGCATTGAGGATGGGCAGCGAAATGCAGGGCGGGACGCCTCTTTTTGAAGGAAAACCGGGTCCACTCCAGCGACTGATCCGTGATCAGCGCGTTCTTTTCCTGCTCGTGGGTGGCGCCAATACCGCATTCAGTACCGCGCTGTTCGCGTTGCTGAGCTGGAAGCTGGGCCCCTCGGTGCCCTCGGCGGTCAGCCTGTCCATCGCATGGCTGGTTTCGTTGGTCCTCGTGTTCAACGTTTACCGCCATCTGGTCTTCAGGGTGACGGGACACGCACTCAGGGACTTCGCCCGCTTCACCGGCGTCAACCTGCTCTCTTTCCTGCTCAACGCGGGGGCGCTGACGCTGCTGGTGGAGGTTGCTGGTTTCCCCGCGATCCCGACGCAGATCGCGATCACGTTCGCGGTGGTTGTCTTCAACTACTTCGGCCACAAGTACTTTTCGTTTCGAAGGAAAAAAGAGTGATGAGCACGCCTCTTCCGGCCTCGCCACGCGTTTCCGTTGTCATACCTGCCTACAACAATGCGCGTGACATCGAGGCTACGCTGCACTCGGTGCTCCGGCAGGACTACGACGATTTCGAGGTCGTCATCGCCGACCATTCCTCCACCGACGGTACCGCTGACGTCATTGCCCGGTTCTCGCAGGATCCGCGTGTCCGGATCCTGACCCCGACGCCGGTAGGCGGTGGTGCCAAAGCGAACTGGACGCGGGTGTCAGAGAATGCGCGTGGCGAGTTTCTCAAGCTTCTCTGTGGCGACGATCTGATCACACCCGATGCCCTGCGGCTGCAGGTGGCAGCGTTCGATGCCCATCCGCAGGCCGTGCTGGTGGCGTGTCGGCGCAATCTTGTGGATGCCGCAGGCAAGCAGCTCATGGCGGCCCGTGGCCTGGCCGGACTGCGCGGCTATGTGCCCGGTCCGCAGGCGGTGCGCGCTTCGATCCTGTCGGGCACCAACATTTTTGGTGAGCCCGGCTGCGTGATGATGCGCCGTGATGTGTTCGAACAGGTCGGTGGGTGGGATGAGCGTTTCCCGTACCTGATCGATCAGGCCAGTTACAGCCGGGTGATGATGCAGGGCGGGATGGTTGCGATCGACGCCGTACAGGCGAGCTTCCGCATCAGCGCCACGCAGTGGAGTGTGCGCCTGGTCCAGCAGCAGTCCAGCCAGGCGATCGCGTTCCACGAAGATTTCTTCGCCGCGCATCCGGGCCTGCTCTCGGCAGCCGAGTTGCGCCGTGGCAACCGCCGTGCGAAATGGATGGCCTACGCCCGGCGCCTGGCGTACATGTGGCTGCGACGCCGGATGTAAACCTGTCAACCGTCCGTGGGCGCGTCGGCCTTCAAATTGACGGTGGCGCCGACCACATACTGCGGGCGGTTGTTGACGTTGAGCAGGATCCGACCGACGTATTCACCAATGGCGCCGAGGGCCAGCAGCTGAAGGCCCCCCATGAACAGGATCGCCACGATCAATGAGGGCCAGCCCACCGCCATGTCCGGCACGGCGAATTTCCGGATGATCACGCCGAGCGCGAACAGGAAGGCGAAGGCCGAGGCGATCAGTCCCGCCAGCGACACCAGGCGAAGCGGAACGATCGAGAAGCTGGTGGCCATCTGCAGCCACAGCGAAATGGACTTGCGCAGGCTGTAGCCGGACTGACCATCCTGGCGGTCATGATGACGCGCGGTGATCATCGTGTAGTTCGAGGTACTCTGCAGCAGCAGGCCATCAACGTAGACGAAGGGCCCCTGGTAAGTCAGCGCGGCTTCGCAGATTTCCCGCCGCATTCCGCGGAAGGGGGAGAGGTAAAGGTCGCGGGGCTTGTTCAACAGGATGCTGGCGACCATGTCGTTGAACGCACTGCCGGCACGCTTCCACAGCGCATGTCGGCGCGACTCGAACTGCACGTAGCACAGGTCCGCGCCGTTGCGCAGGGTCTCGATGATGCGTGGAATATCATCCGGATCATGCTGGAGGTCATCGTCCATCGTGATCACGAATTCACCCTTGGCGTGCGCGAACCCTGCCATCACTGCGTTGTGCTGGCCGGCGTTGCGGCGAAGGTTCACGCCCTTCAGCCATGGGCGCGTACGTGCCAGCTCCTGGATCACCTGCCAGGCATCGTCCGGGCCATGGTCATGCACCAGCACCACCTCGAAACCACCCGCGCGCGTTGTTGCCGACAGCGCTGCCTGGAGCCGGTCCGCCAGGGCGGGCAGGATGCGGGCGCTGCCATAGACAGGTATGACGACGGAGATTTCAGGATTCATGGGGCTGGCCGTAGTACTTGTGGATCACGCGGAGAGGGTAGTCTGGACCAAAATCCAGCCCGATGTCGCGCGCCGTGCGCTCGGCCAGCGCGGTATCAATCAGCATCTCCTCGCCCCTGTCCACCGCGATGATCTGCGCGCGGCGTCCAAGCACGGATTCGAACAGGCCGACGATCTCCGTCATCGGCAGCGACCAGGGGGAAGCGATCGAGGCAACCTTGGGCACCGGCCCGGTGCCGGAGAGCAGCTGCGCGGCGATGCGGACGACGTCGTCGATATCGATCAGATTGCGGCAGGCGCGCGTCCAGACGGTCAACGGATCGCCGGCCAGGATGCGGTCACGCAGGAAGTTGGTGAGCGTATTCGGATTGCGGGTATGTCCGACCACCTGCGGAAGCCGCAGCACGGTACCCGCCGGGTGCGCGGCGACCAGTGCCTCCATTGCCCGCTTGTGCTGGAAGTAGGGCGAGTCCTGCAGCGGGTTGACCACATTGCAGCTGCCGAAATAGACCAGCCGGTCGATGTCGCCGGCCAGGTACTGCTCCAGCATCACGCGCTCGCGCGCGAATGCGGCCGGGTCTGTTTCGCTGGAGTTGGACACCCCGGAGGCGAAAATGACGGTCCTGGCGTCGTCTGCGAACAGGGGCGTGAACGCTCGGGCCACCAGTCCCGAACCGACGATCATCGCAGGTCCCCGGTCTGTGGGCAGTGGCGGAAAGGTACGGGCATATCGAATCACGTCCATGCTGGGCGGCCGGTGGCAGCGCTGCGACCACCCGGGGGGCTTACCTTACGCGGCCTGGACGGCTCGCGGAAAGAGGCAGGGCGTGACAGCCGAGGCCACCACGCCCTGCGGGGCGGGCTCAGCCCAGCGCCGCTTCCAGCTCCGGCAGCAGGGTGAACAGATCCCCCACCAGCCCGATATCGGCGATCTCGAAGATCGGGGAGTCCGGATCCTTGTTGATTGCGACGATGGTCCCGGCGTCCTTGATCCCGGTCAGGTGCTGGATCGCGCCGCTGATGCCCACGGCCACGTACAGCTCCGGCGAGATGATCTTGCCGGTCTGGCCGACCTGCAGGTCACTCGGCACATAGCCGGCGTCCACGGCGGCGCGCGAGGCACCGACGGCGGCGCCGAGCTTGTCGGCAAGCTGGAAGATCACCTTGAAGTTCTCCTCCGAGCCCACGCCACGGCCGCCGGAGACGACACGCTTGGCGCTCTGCAGGTCCGGGCGGTCGGTGGCACCGGCCGCCAGGCCGACGAAGCGGGTGTGGGTCGGCAGGGCCGCATCGACGCTGGCCGCTTCCACGCTGGCGCTGCCGCCCCTGGCCGCTTCCGGCCAGGACGCCGCACGCACGGTGGCGACCACGATCTGGTCGGCCGGCACCTCGACGGTGATGATGGCGTTGCCCGCGTAGATCGGGCGCTTGAAGCTGTGGCTGCCTTCCACGGTCATCAGGTCGGAGACCTGGTTGACACCGAGCAGGGCGGCCACGCACGGCATCAGGTCCTTGCCGAAGGTGGTCGAGGGGCCGAACACGTGGGTGTAACCGGTGGCCAGCTGCGCGATCTGCGGGGCCAGCACCTGGGCCAGCGCCTGCGCGTTGGCGGCGTGGGTCACGGTCAGCACCCTGGCCACGCCGGCCAGCTGCGCGGCATCGGCGGCCACGGCGGCCGGATCGGCGGCCAGCACCAGCACGTCGATGCTGGCGCCGCTGATCGCGGCGGCCGCACTGACGGTCTTGGCGGTGGCGGCGTTGAGCTTGCCGTCGTGGTGTTCAGCGACAACGAGGATCTTGGTCATTACAGCAACCCCTTCTGCTTGAGTGCGGCGACCAGTTCGGCCGCGTCCTTGACCATCACGCCCTTGCTGCGCTTGACCGGCGCGGCGTACTGGGTGGTCTTGAAGGTATCGGCGGCGTCCACGCCGAGGTCGGCCAGCTGCAGGGTCTCCAGCGGCTTGGCCTTGGCCTTCATGATGTCCGGCAGCTTGATGAAGCGCGGCTCGTTCAGGCGCAGGTCGGTGGTGACCACGGCCGGCAGATCCACTTCCAGCGTTTCCAGGCCGGCGTCGACTTCACGGGTGACCGTGGCCTTGCCGTCGGCAATCTCCAGCTTGCTGGCGAAGGTCGCCTGCGGGCGGCCCCACAGCGTGGCCAGCATCTGGCCGGTCTGGTTGGCATCGTCGTCGATGGCCTGCTTGCCGAGGATGACCAGGTCCGGCTGTTCCTTCTCGATCAGCTTGAGCAGGGTGCGCGCGGCGGTCAGCGGCTGGATGGCCTGGTCGGTCACCACATGGATCGCGCGGTTGGCGCCCATGGCCAGGCCGTTGCGCAGGTGCGCCTGGGCATCGGCCGGTGCGATCGTGGCGACCACGACCTCGGTGGCGATGCCCTTGTCGCGCAGGCGCAGCGCTTCTTCGAGGGCGATTTCATCGAATGGGTTGGGGGACAGTTTGACGCCGTCGGTGACCACGCCGGAGCCGTCCGGCTTGACCTGAATGCGGACGTTGTAGTCCACCACGCGCTTGTACGCGACGAGGATTTTCATCTGGTGCTCGATCCTTCAATAACGGGGGGAACGTCCGGTTCTGTACACAGCAACCGGTTCTCGGGTGGGACAGCGATTCTAACTGGCGCAGGGGCACCATGCGAATGCGTATGGTTGTGCTGCAGTGCCGCATGAAACTGAGGTAAAACCCCCGCCGTTCACGCTGGGCGGGCAGTCGTGAAGACGGCCGCCATGTATCCTGTTGCGCTGAGTCGGGGCGCCACCAGGCCCCCTGCACGCACATCGAACAGGAGAACGGGTAGTGCCCACATGGCTTGTCACCGGCGGAGCCGGATTCATTGGCGGTAACTTTGTCCTCGAAGCGGTCGCCAAAGGCGTGCGCGTCATCAATCTCGATGCGCTGACCTACGCGGGCAACCTCACGACGCTGGCCTCACTGGACGGCAATCCGGACCACGTGTTCGTCGAAGGTGACATCGGCGACCCGGCGCTCGTCGCCCGCCTGTTGGCCGAACACCAGCCGGATGCCGTGCTGAACTTCGCCGCGGAAAGCCACGTGGACCGCTCCATCGACGGCCCCGGCGCGTTCATCCAGACCAACGTGGTCGGCACCCTGGCGCTGCTCGAGGCCGTGCGCGATTACTGGAAGGCACTGCCGGCCGACAAGGGCCAGGCGTTCCGCTTCCTGCACGTCTCCACCGATGAGGTCTATGGCACCCTCGGCGAGACCGGCAAGTTCAGCGAGACCACCCCGTATGCGCCCAACTCGCCGTACTCGGCGTCCAAGGCCGCTTCGGACCATCTGGTGCGCGCGTTCCACCACACCTACGGGTTGCCGGTGCTGACCACCAACTGCTCCAACAACTACGGCCCGTATCACTTCCCCGAGAAGCTGATCCCGCTGGTGATCGCCAAGGCCCTGGCCGGCGAACCGCTGCCGGTCTATGGCGACGGCAAGCAGGTGCGCGACTGGCTGTTCGTGAGCGACCACTGCGAAGCGATCCGCACCGTGCTGGCCAAGGGCCAGGTCGGCGAGACGTACAACGTGGGCGGCAATTCGGAGAAGCAGAACATCGAGGTGGTGCAGGCGATCTGCGCCCTGCTCGATGCCCGTCGCCCGCGTGAGGATGGCCAGCCGCGCGCCAGCCAGATCACCTACGTGACCGATCGCCCGGGCCATGACCGTCGCTACGCGATCGATGCCTCCAAGCTCAAGGACCAGCTGGGCTGGGAGCCGAAGTACACCTTCGAACAGGGCATCGGCTTCACCGTGGACTGGTACCTGGACAACCAGGACTGGGTCAACGGCGTGCTCGACGGCAGCTACCGCCTGCAGCGCATCGGCACCACCGCCTGAGCGCGGTGATCACCAGACAGAGGACAACCGCATGACTCAACGCAAGGGCATCATCCTCGCAGGTGGCTCGGGTACCCGCCTGTATCCGATCACCAAGGGCGTCAGCAAGCAGCTGCTGCCCGTGTACGACAAGCCGATGATCTATTACCCGCTCAGCGTGTTGATGCTGGCCGGCATCCGCGACGTGCTGATCATCAACACGCCGCACGAGCAGGCGCTGTTCCAGAGCCTGCTGGGCGACGGCTCGCAGTGGGGCATGAACATCGAGTACGCGGTGCAGCCGAGTCCGGACGGGCTGGCGCAGGCCTACCTGATCGGCAAGGATTTCATCGGCGGCAAGCCGAGCTGCCTGGTGCTGGGCGACAACATCTTCCACGGCCACGGCCTGCGCGAAGTGCTGCGCAACGCCGACCAGCGCGACACCGGCGCGACCGTCTTCGGCTACTGGGTCAATGATCCGGAGCGCTACGGCGTGGCCGAGTTCGACAAGGCCGGCAAGGTCATCGACCTGGTCGAGAAGCCCGAGAAGCCGCGTTCGAACTATGCCGTCACGGGCCTGTACTTCTACGATGGCAACGCCAGCGATTACGCCGCGGAGCTGAAGCCGTCGCCGCGCGGCGAGCTGGAGATCACCGATCTCAACCAGCGTTACCTGCGCGAGGGCAACCTGCATCTGGAAGCGCTGGGCCGTGGCTATGCGTGGCTGGATACGGGCACGCACCAGTCGCTGCTGGAAGCCTCCAACTTCATCGAGACCATCCAGACCCGCCAGGGCCTGCAGGTCTGCTGCCCCGAAGAGATCGCCTTCGGCCAGGGCTGGATCAACGCCGAGCAGCTGGAGGCGTTGGCGGCGCCGTTGATCAAGAACGGCTACGGCCAGTATCTGCACACGCTGGCTGTGCGAGGAGTGGTGCCGTGAAAATTGTCGAGACCAAGCTGCCCGGTTGCGTCGTGATCGAGCCGGCCGTGTTCGGTGACGAGCGCGGGTTCTTCTTTGAGACCTGGAACGCCGAGCGTTTCGGTCAGCATGGCCTGCCCACGAAGTTCGTTCAGAGCAACGTCTCCAGTTCGGCCAAGGGCGTGCTGCGCGGCCTGCATTACCAGTGGCCGCGGCCGCAGGGCAAGCTGGTCAGCGTGCTCGAGGGCGAGGTCTACGACGTGGCGGTGGATATCCGTCGTGGCTCGCCGACCTTCGGCCAGTGGGCTGCCGTGGTGCTGAGCGCCGAGAACAAGAAGCAGTTCTGGATTCCGGAAGGGTTCGCGCATGGTTTTGCCGTGCTGTCCGAACGGGCGATTTTCAGCTACCTCTGCACCGAGGTGTACCTGAAGGACTTCGATGCCGGCATCCGCTGGAACGACGCCGACATCGCCGTCGACTGGCCGATCAGCGCCCCGACGCTCTCGGGCAAGGATGACGCCGCGCCGTTCCTGAAGGACATCGCCGAGGACCGCCTGCCGGTCTATCAGCCGTGACGATCCTGCTGCTGGGTGCCAACGGCCAGCTCGGTCAGGAGCTGCAACGCGCGCTGGCCCCGCTGGGCGCGATCGTGGCGACCACGCGCAGCGGCGTGCTGCCCGATGGCAGCGCGTGCGAGGTGGCCGACTTCGATCAGCCCGGCTCGCTGACCGCACTGCTGGACCGCCTCCGTCCGAGCGTGGTGGTCAACGCAGCGGCCTATACCGCCGTGGACCGCGCCGAGGAAGACCGCGATGCCGCCTTCCGTGCGAACGCCGAGGCACCGGGTGTGCTGGCGCGCTGGTGCGCACAGGCCGGCGTCCCGCTGGTGCATTACTCCACCGATTACGTCTTCGATGGGCAGGGCACGCGCCCGTATCGCGAGGACGACGCGACGGCACCGCTCGGCGTGTATGGCGCCAGCAAGCTGGCCGGTGAGGACGCCATCCGTGCGGCCGGTGGGCGCCACCTGATCTTCCGTACGGCATGGGTATATGCCCCGCACAGCGCCAACTTCCTGCGCACCATGCTGCGGGTGGGCGCCGATCGTGATGTGCTGCGCGTGGTCGCCGACCAGGTGGGCACGCCTACGCCGGCAGCGTTGATCGCCGACGTGACCGCACAGGCGCTGC
Source organism: Stenotrophomonas sp. TWI1183 (assembly GCF_039673115.1). NCBI lineage: Bacteria > Pseudomonadati > Pseudomonadota > Gammaproteobacteria > Lysobacterales > Lysobacteraceae > Stenotrophomonas > Stenotrophomonas sp. TWI1183. The sequence goes on along the minus strand of NZ_JBDJKZ010000005.1, from coordinate 200,784 downwards.
AGCACGATGGCGCTCTGTCGGGGACCTGGCATCTGACGGCTACCGGCGAGACAAGCTGGCACGGCTTTGCCGAGGCCATCTTCACCGAGGCCGTCGCTGCCGGCGTGCTGCCCCGCGCGCCGACCGTCGAGGCGATCACCACCGCCGAGTACCCGACGCCGGCCAGGCGTCCTGCGTATTCGCACCTGGATGTGGCGAAGCTGGAGCAGGATTTCGGCGTGACCCTGCCACGCTGGCAGGACGGGCTGAAGCAGGTCATCGCGGAATGCTGACCGAGGCGTAGAGCCACGCCATGCGTGGCTGACGCGGTGCAGGATCACAGGCAGGTCAGCCACGCATGGCGTGGCTCTACCGGCAACAAAAAACCCGGCCTTGGCCGGGTTTTTTCATGGTTCATCCGCGCGCTCAGGTACGTCCGTACGTATCCTCGAACCGCACGATATCGTCCTCGCCCAGATAGCTGCCGGACTGCACTTCGATCAGCTCCAGCGGCAGCTTGCCCGGATTCTTCAACCGATGGGTCACGCCCAGCGGGATGTAGGTGCTCTGATTCTCGGTGAGCAGCAGCACTTCTTCGCCGCGGGTCACTTCAGCGGTACCGCTGACCACGATCCAGTGCTCTGCGCGGTGGTGGTGCATCTGCAGGCTCAGCGTCGCGCCCGGCTTGACCGTGATGCGCTTGACCTGGAAGCGGGCGCCGTTGTCGATCGAGTCGTAGGCGCCCCACGGCCGGTACACCTTGCGGTGCCACGTCGCTTCGGGACGACCCTCGGCCTTGATCCGCGCGACGACCTGCTTGATCTCCTGCATGCGGTCGCTCTTGCCGACCATGACCGCGTCATCGGTTTCGACCACGATCACATCGTCCAGGCCGACCAGTGCGATCAGGCGCTGGCCGTAGGCGAAGGTGTTGCGGCAGTCGATCGCGATTACGTCGCCGTGGTGCGCGTTGCCGTCCCCATCCTGTTCGGACACATCACGCAGCGCCGTCCACGAGCCCACGTCGTTCCAGCCGGCATCCAGCGGCACGACCACGGCGTCGGCGGTTTTTTCCATCACCGCGTAATCGATCGAGTCCGATGGCACGGCGGCGAAGGCGTCCTTGTCCAGGCGGGTGAAATCACTGTCGCGGCGCGCCTGCTGCCAGGCAGTGCGGCTGCCGGCCAGCATGGCGGGATTGAACCTCTCCAGCTCGGCCAGGAAGCGCGACGCCTTGAACAGGAACATGCCGCTGTTCCAGAAGTACTCGCCCGACTGCACGTAGGCGCTCGCGGTGTCTGCATCCGGCTTCTCGACGAAACGATCGACGGCACGGACGTCACCGCCGGAGGCTGCCTTGATATAGCCGTAACCCGTTTCCGGGCCGGTCGGCACGATACCGAACGTCACCAGCTTGCCCGACTCCGCGGCCGGCACCGCCCGCAGCACCGCAGCGCGGAAGGCATCTTCATCGGCGATCACATGGTCCGAGGGCAGCACCAGCAGCAGGGCGTCATCGCCATCGCGGGTCGCTTCCAGCGCGGCCACCGCGATCGCCGGGGCGGTGTTGCGGCCGATCGGCTCCAGCAGGATCGCCTGCGGCTCCACACCGAGCTGCTGCAGCTGCTCGGCGGCGACGAAGCGGTGCTCCTCGTTGGCGACGATCAGCGGCGCGCGGCCGGCGATCGGTGCCACGCGCTGCCAGGTGGCCTGCAGCATGGTCTGCTCACCGGCCAGGGCCAGGAACTGCTTGGGATAGGACTCGCGCGACAGCGGCCACAGGCGGGTGCCGGAGCCACCGGACAGGATGACGGGAAGAAGGTTCTGCATGGTGGGGGCCTCGCCTCAGGCGTCCTTGAGCAACTGGGAAATTTCGTCGGTGCGCGCGCGCAGCAGCGCCGCGTCACCCCGGGTTTCAACATTCAGGCGCAGCAGCGGCTCGGTGTTGGAGCTGCGCAGGTTGAAGCGCCAGTCGCCGAAATCAGCACTGATGCCATCGGTGTGGTCCAGCGCGGGCGCCTGCGCGGCGTAGTGCTCCATTACGCGGGCGACGGAACGCTTGGCATCGGCGACCTTGAAGTTGATCTCGCCACTGCACGGGAACTTCTGCATGCGGGCTTCGACCAGATCGGCCAGCGAGCGGCCGGATTCGGACACCAGCGCAGCGATCAGCAGCCACGGGATCATCCCGGAATCGGCGTAGGCGAACTCGCGGAAATAATGGTGCGCACTCATCTCGCCGCCGTAGACGGCATTTTCCGAGCGCATCTTTTCCTTGATGAAGGCGTGGCCGCTCTTGCACAGCACCGGCAGGCCACCGGCGTCCTCGACCATTTCCACCGTGTTCCAGGTCAGGCGCGGGTCGTGCACGATCTTGCCGCCCGGCTGGCGGGCCAGGATCGCCTGGGCGAGCAGGCCGACCAGGTAATAGCCCTCGATGAAGCGGCCGTTGTGGTCGAAGAAGAAGCAGCGGTCGAAATCGCCATCCCAGGCGATGCCGAAGTCCGCGCCATGCTCGCGCACGGCCTGCGCGGTGAGCTCGCGGTTTTCGGGCAACAGCGGATTGGGGATGCCGTTGGGGAAGCTGCCATCGGGCTCATGGCAGATGCGGATGAACTCCAGCGGCAGGTGCGGGGCGAGCAGATCCACGATCGTGCCGGCGCCGCCGTTGCCGGCATTGACCACCAGTTTCAGCGGCTTCAGCGCCTTCGGTTCGATGTAGCTCAGCAGATGCGCGATGTAGGCGCTCTTGTCCGGATGCGACTGCAGGCCGGCGGTCGGCGCGGCGGCGGGTGCCTGGTCGGCTTCGACCGCATCGGAGATCGCGAACAGGCCGGTATCGGAGCTGATCGGACGCGCCTGCTCCTTGACCAGCTTCATGCCGTTGTAATCCATCGGATTATGGCTGGCGGTGACCATCACGCCACCGGCGGCCTTCAGGTGATCCACCTGGAAATAGACTTCCTCGGTCCCGCACAGGCCGATATCGAGCACTTCACGGCCGGCGCCGCGCAGGCCGGCGGCCAGGGCGTCCTGGAGGGCACCGCTGGTCAGGCGGACATCGTGGCCGACCACCACCGTGCCGGGCGACAGCTGCGCGGCGAGTGCCACGCCGATACGGCGGGCCAGATCTTCGTTCAGTTCATCCGGAACCCGGCCGCGGATGTCGTACGCCTTGAATGCGGGGAGCGTCATCTATTCAGTCCTTCTGACAGTCAGCGCAGTAGTCTAGCCGCTGCCGTGTATGGGAATCGTTTTCAGCCGGATCCCGGCCTGAACCGTCTGCCTTAAACCGGGGAAACCCCCGTGCAATGGCTACAATGCCCGCTTCCATCAACGAGGTGAGGGCGTAGATGAGCAAGTCCCCAGACAACGCCGGGCGACGTGGCAAGCAGTACGCCAGTGCGGCCGAGGCGCTGCAAGGTGCCATCGCCGATGGCCAGACCCTGGCGGTTGGCGGGTTCGGCCTGTGCGGTATTCCCGAGGCCCTGATCGCCGCGCTGCGCGATACCGGTGCCAAGGATCTGACCGTGATTTCCAACAATGCCGGCGTGGATGGCTTCGGTCTAGGCCAGCTGCTGGCGACCCGGCAGATCCGGAAAATGATCTCGTCCTACGTGGGCGAGAACAAGGAATTCGAACGCCAGTACCTGGCCGGCGAGCTGGAGCTGGAATTCAACCCGCAGGGCACCCTGGCCGAGCGCCTGCGTGCCGGTGGTGCGGGCATTCCAGCCTTCTTCACCGCGACCGGCTACGGTACGGTGGTGGCCGACGGCAAGGAAACCCGCGAATTCGATGGCAAGCACTACGTGATGGAGACCGCGCTGCGCGCCGACGTAGCGCTGGTCAAGGCGTGGAAGGCCGACGAGGCCGGCAACCTGGTGTTCCGCAAGACCGCGCGCAACTTCAACCCGGCCTGCGCGATGGCCGGCAAACTGTCCATCGTGGAAGTGGAAGAGGTGGTGCCGGTGGGCAGTATCGATCCGGACCAGGTCCACCTGCCGGGCATCTACGTGCACCGCATCGTGCACAACCCGCATCCCGAGAAGCGTATCGAACAGCGTACCGTGCGCCAGGAGGCGAACTGAGATGGCCTGGACCCGCGATGAAATGGCACAGCGCGCCGCGCGCGAACTGACCGACGGCGCCTACGTGAACCTGGGCATCGGCCTGCCGACCCTGGTCGCCAACCACATTCCCGACGGCGTGGATGTGTGGCTGCAGTCCGAGAATGGCCTGCTCGGCATCGGCCCGTTCCCGACCGAGGCCGAAGTGGATGCCGACCTGATCAATGCCGGCAAGCAGACGGTGACCGCACGCGCGGGCGCCAGCTACTTCGGCAGTCACGACAGCTTCGCGATGATCCGCGGCGGCCACATCAACCTGGCCATCCTCGGCGCGATGCAGGTCACCGACAAGGGCGATCTCGCGAACTGGATGGTGCCGGGCAAGATGGTCAAGGGCATGGGCGGGGCGATGGACCTGGTCGCCGGCGTGCAGCGCGTGGTGGTGCTGATGGAGCACACCGCCAAGAGCGGTGAGCACAAGATCCTGCCCGAGTGCACGCTGCCGCTGACCGGGGTGGGCGTGGTCGATCGGATCATCACCGAGCTGGCCGTGTTCGATGTCACCGACAAGGGGCTGGTGCTGGTCGAGGCGGCCCCGGGCGTGGGCATCGATGAGCTGAAGGAAAAAACCGGCGTGGCCTTCGGCCAGGCCTGATCGCTGGTGCCACCGTGGTGTCCGTCGGACGGGCACCACGCGGGCTGCCGAGGATTCCATGGACCTGCACCTGCGCGACGCTGAAGTACGTTGGCACCGCCACTGGCTGCCCCGCGACGCTGCGGACAGCCTCCAGCGCACGCTCCGCGACGACGTCCCGTGGGAGGTGCACAGGATCCGGATGTTCGGCCGCCAGGTCGACTCCCCGCGCCTGAGCTGCTGGATGGGCGACCCGGCCGCGCGCTACCGCTATTCCGGTACCGAGTTCGTGCCGCAGCCCTGGCATCCGGCGCTGCTGCCGCTGCGCGATCAGTTGACCGCTTTCTGCGGCCATGCGTTCAACAGCGTGCTGCTCAACCGCTACCGCGATGGCGATGACGGCATGGGCTGGCACAGCGACAACGAACCCGAGCTGGGACCGGCGCCGGTGATCGCGTCAGTGAGCCTGGGCGCGCCGCGGCGGTTCCTGCTGCGCCGTCGGGACGACCATGCGAAGAAGGCCGAGGTGCTGCTCGACCACGGCGATCTGCTGGTGATGGGCGGGCAGACCCAGCGCCATTATCAGCATTCCCTGCCGAAGAGCGCGCGGCTGCTGGCCGAGCGCCTGAATCTCACGTTCCGCTGGATTACCGCACCCGGGCAGGGATGACCGCGCTGCGGGCGTGATCCTGCTCGCCGGTCACCAGCGTCCAGCCCACCACGTTCGTGGTCAGCGTCTGCAGCCCCTGTTCCAGCGCGGCGGTCACCTGGGCGACGTCGGTGCTGCCGACCGGGTTTTCCTGGCGGAACGTACGATCGGCGACGACGCGCTGGTCGATCACGTGGATCAGCTTCGCGTTGACTTCGATCAGCGCGGTCGGCGTGGCCTGGCCACGGTAATCGGCTTCGAAGCGGCGCACGTCCATGGCCAGCTTGTAGTCGGCGCGGATGCCGGTGGTGACCCGGGCCACGCCGTTGATGCGGCCGGAATCCTCGAAGCCGCGCACCAGCGCGTCGTCGAGCATGTCGGTGGCCGGCTGGGCCCAGCTGACGCCCTTGTAGACCTCCAGTTCAGAGGGGGTCGGGCGCACGTTGATACGCGGGCTGTCGACCACGCGCGCGGCGCTGGGCTTGACCAGCACCAGCTGCCACTCGACGGTCGGCCAGCCCGGATCAGCCTGGATGCGGACCACGGGCGAATAGATCGTCACCGCGCTGCGTTCATTGCTGCCCAGCAGCGAGCAGCCGCCAAGCGCGGCGATCAGGGCGATCGGCAGCAGGGGCCGGAAGAAGGTCGGGCGGCTCATTTGGGTTCGAACTCCTTGGGTGCGTCGCGGCCGAGCAGGTAACGTGCCGGGTTGTTGTCCAGGCGGTCACTGACCCGGCGCAGGTCGCGGATCAGGCCGCGCAGTTCGGTCAGGGTCGGGCCGAGCTGGGCCAGGCCATCGTTGGCGAAGCTGTTGATCGCGGCGCGGTTCTCGCCAAGGATCGAGTCGGCATTGCCGGCGGCCGAATCCAGCTTGCTCAGCGTGGTCTCCAGCTTGTCCAGGATCGGCGGCAGCTGCTGCACGAGGTTCTTGTCCAGGCGCTGGATGGTGCCGTTGGTGCTCTTGAGGGTGACATCCAGGCTGCGCGCGGCGTCGCGCGCGCTGAGCAGCAGCGCCTGGGTGCCCTGGTCACGGTCGGCGAGGCCGCCGCTGATCGTTTCCAGGTTGGCCAGGGTCGCATTGATGCTGGCCACGTTGCGGTCGCTGAGCACCTGGTCCATGCGCTCGACGATGCGGTTGGCCACGTCGGTGATGTTCTGCAGCGCCGACGGCGTGGTCGGGATGATCGGGGCCGGGTCCTTGTTGACCGCGGTCAGCGCGGCGGACTGCGGCGTGCCGCCACTGAGCTGGATGATCGACGGGCCGGTCAGGCTGGTGATCGCCAGCTTGGCGCGGGTGTCGGTCTTGACCGGCGTATTGGAGTTCAGCCGGATCCGCGCGACCACCTGGCGCGGATCATCCGGGACTAGGTTCAACTCGGTGATCGAGCCGACCGCGATGCCGTTGTACTGCACCGGGCTGCCGACCGACAGGCCGGTGACGGCCTCGCGGAACACCACGCGGTATTCCGTCCAGGTGCGGTCGGAGGAGTACTTGGCGGCCCACAGCCCGAAGGCCAGCAGCGCCAGGCCCACTATCAGGGTGAAGGCGCCGATCAGGACGTAATTGGCTTTGGTTTCCATGGCTTACTCGCTCTCGTGCTTTGCATCGCGCGCAGCACGCGCGCGCGGTCCGTGGAAGTACTCCTGGATCCACGGGTGGTCCAGTTGTTCGATCTCGTGCAGCGGGGCGTTGGCGATGACCTTCTTGTCGGCCAGCACCGCCACCCGGTCACAGATCGCATACAGGGTGTCCAGATCGTGTGTGATCAGGAAGACAGTGAGGCCCAGCGCTTCCTGCAGGGTCTTGATGAGGCGGTCGAACGCGGCCGCGCCGATCGGGTCCAGCCCGGCCGTGGGCTCGTCCAGGAACAGCAGGGGCGGGTCCAGCGCCAGCGCCCGGGCCAGGCCGGCGCGTTTGCGCATGCCGCCGGACAGCTGCGAGGGCAGCTTGTTGATCGCATCGGCGGGCAGGCCGGCCAGCTTCACCTTGAGCAGGGCCAGCTCGTAATGCCAGCGCTCGGGCAGTTCGCCGTGATGTTCCTTCAGCGGCACCTGCACGTTCTCGCCCACGGTCAGCGAGGAGAACAGCGCGCCATCCTGGAACAGGACGCCCGTGTTGCGTTCGATATGCAGCCGGTTGGCCGGATCACTGGAGCGGGCGTCGACGCCGAGCACCTCGATCTGGCCATCGTCCGGCGTGCGCAGGCCGAGGATGCTGCGCATCAGCACCGACTTGCCGGTGCCCGAGCCGCCCACCACGCCGAGGATCTCGCCGCGGCGCACGTCCAGGTCCAGACCGTCGTGCACGACCTGCGTGCCGAAACGGTTGGTCAGTCCGCGCACGCGGATCAGCAGCTCGCCGTCGTCGGTGGCGGCGTCGCGGTCAGGGGCCGGGGCGGTATCGGTGTTCATCGGTTACCAGCCCATCTTCATGAACCACAGCGCGGCGAACGCGTCGAGGATGATCACCAGCGAAATGGCCTGCACCACGCTGGAGGTCGTGCGCTCGCCGACCGACTGCGCGGTACCTTCGACCTTGAGGCCTTCCAGGCAGCCGATCAGGCCGATCACCAGCGCGAACACCGGCGCCTTGGACAGACCGACCAGCATGTTGCGCACTTCCATGGTGTCGTGCATCCGCGCGATGTACATCTGCGGCGGGATATCCAGATCGAACGCGCCCACGGTGATGCCACCGGCCAGGCCGGCGACCATCGCGATGAAGGTCAGCAGCGGCAGGGTGATCAGCAGGGCGATCAAGCGTGGCAACACCAGCAGGTCGACCGGATCCAGACCCAGTGTCTTCATCGCGTCGATTTCTTCGCGGGCCTTCATCGCACCGATCTGCGCGGTGAACGCACTGGCGGTACGGCCGGCGAGCACGATCGCGGTCAGCAGCACCGCGAACTCACGCAGGAAGGCGATGCTGACCAGTTCGACCACGTAGATCTCCGCGCCGAAGTCGCGCAGGATCGTCGAGCCGAGGAACGCGATCACCGCACCCACCAGATACGACAGCAGCGCCACCAGCGGTACCGCATCCAGGCCGACCTGCTCCATCTGCGCGACCGTGGCGGTCAGGCGGAAGCGGCGCGGCTCCTTGATCAGGCGCGCGCCCTTGACCAGGTTCTCGCCAAGGAAACTGGCCAGCGCCACGATGTTGTGGCCCATGCCGTGCACGCTGACACCGAGCCGCTCCAATGCGGCCAGCACGCCGAAGTCGCGCTTGGCCTTGGGCCGGTCATCGGCGACTTCCTCGATGGTCGAGACCAGCGCGCGATGCTCCTCGCGGAACGTCACGGCGTCTTCGCCCAGGTCGGCGCGGTGCGCGACACGCAGCAGCTGCAGTACGCCGGCCGAGTCGAGCAGGGTGATCCCGCTGGCATCCAGACCGGTCACTTTTTCCGGAAGGCCGCGCAGCACTTCGGCCGCGTCCAGCGCGGTGCGCAATGTCCAATGGCCAGACAACCGGATCAGGCCGGGTTCCTGGGCATCCTGCTCGAGATGGGGGGCTTGGTCTGAGGTCATGTAGGCGTCCTGCGCGCAGCATAACCTGTCCGGGTGCATGGCTCGCGTATGCGCCGACCGGGCTGAACGCGTCGGTCGGCAAGGCCGGGGCCTGCACGCCGCGGCACGATGACACCGGGATTCTTCAGGCCGGGGCGTGTTCGGGTAATACTACGGCGCATGTCTGCCGACGCCCCCACCATCGTTGCACCACCCGCCACCTACGCACAGCGCGTGGCGTTCGTTTCGGAAATGGCCGGGCGCCTGCACAGCTATGGCACCACCGCGCAGCGGCTGGAAGCGGCGGTGGTCGCGCTGGCGCAACGCCTGGACCTGGATTGCGAGCCGTGGTCGAACCCGACCGGGCTGATCCTGAGTTTCAGTGACCCGACCAAGGCGATCGGTTCCTCCGATATCACCCGCGTGATCCGGCTGGCACCGGGCGAGAATGATCTGCACAAACTCAGCATCGCCGACCAGATCACCGACGCGGTCGCCAACGGCACCATGAGCATCGCGCAGGGCCATACCGCGCTGCGCCAGCTGGACAAGGATCCAGGCCGCTGGGGCAAGATCCGCACCATTCTTTCCTACAGCCTGGGCGCGGCGGGCGTGGCCGGCCTGTGGAAACTGCCGTGGCTGGATATCGCCACCGCCGGGGTGATCGGCCTGCTGATCGGCGTCATGGGCATGTACACCGACCGCCGCCCGGCCACGCGCGAAGCCAATGAGGCCTTGGCGGCGCTGCTGGCCGGCTCGGTGGCGACGCTGGTGGCCTCGTTCATCGGGGCGCTCAATCTCAATACGGTGATCATCGCTTCGCTGGTGGTGCTGCTGCCCGGGATGTCGCTGACCAATGCGGTCAACGAGCTGGCCAGCCAGCACTGGGTCTCGGGCACGGCGCGGTTTGCCGGTGCGGTGACCACGATCCTGAAACTGACGGTGGGCGCGGTGATCGCGGTGACGCTGTCGGGCATCGTCGGGCTGGAACCGCTGGTCCGGGCCTCGCGGCCGCAGGCCGACTGGGTCGAATGGGGCGCGCTGCTGCTGGCCGCGTTCGCCTTCGCGATGTTGTTCAAGGCCAACCGTCGCGATTTCCCGTGGGTGATGGCCGCCGCGGTCGCCGGCTATGCAATCTCCAAATTCGCGGGCCAGGCCTGGGGCATACCGGCCGGCATTTTCATGTCGGCGATGCTGCTGACCGCGGCCGGCAATCTGTTCGGTCGTCTGGCGCAGCGCCCCGGCGCGATCATCCGGCTGCCCGGCATCATCATGCTGGTGCCCGGCAGCACCAGCCTGCGCGGCGTGCTGACCCTGGTCCAGCAGCAGGACATGAGTGCCGGCCAGACCGTGCTGATGACAGTGCTCAACGTGGTGATGGCGCTGGTGGCCGGCCTGCTGTTCGGCAATCTGCTGATTCCGGCGCGCAAGAATCTCTGACCGTCCCGGTCGGCGCACGCCCGGACGGCGGAGACGAAAACGCCGGCGCGAGGCCGGCGTTCCCATCTGCAGCAGTGACTGACCGGCTTACTTCTTGATCAGGAACTCTTCGACCTTCTTGCCCTTGGCGGTATGCGCGGCCAGCCAACGCGGCTGCTTGCCGCGGCCGGTCCAGGTTTCCTTCGGGTTGGCCGGGTTGCGGTACTTCGGGGCAACCTTGCCGAGCTTGCGCACGGCCTTGGCCGGGGCCTTGGTGGCCTTGCCCGCGGCGCGGCCACGTGCGGCCGGTGCGGCGCCGCCGAACAGTTCTTCCACCGAATAGCCCTGGGCCTTGGCCAGCTTGGTCAGCTGTGCGCGGACCTTGCTGATCGCCGGACGCTTGGCGACGATGGTCTGCTGCTTCTTGGCGTTCTTGATCAGCGCGCCCAGCTCTTTGGCGGACAGGCCGCTCAGGTCAATGCTCATCTACTACTCCGCAATATATTAAGGACAGGGTGAGCCGGTCCTTGGCATCGGAAACAGCATACATTCTCTTTTGCGAAATACACAAACAAACCGGAGATATTGAAACCGGGTCCTCCATTGAAAAAGGCCGGGTTACTCACCCGGCCTTTTGTCATTACTTCGTCAATTTCGCCAGCAGTGCGTCCTTGTCGAGGACCTCCGCTTCGGCCGCGCTGCGCGCGCGGTACTCGAAGGTGCCGGCGGCGACGCCGCGTTCGGAGACCACGATCCGGTGCGGCACGCCGATCAGTTCCATGTCGGCGAACATCGCGCCCGGGCGCAGGCCACGGTCATCCAGCGCCACGTCCAGGCCGGCGGCCTGCAGCTGCGCCAGCAGTTCGGCGGCGGTGGCCGACACGGTCTCGTCCTGCTTGGGGTTGATCATGCAGACCACGACCTGCCACGGCGCCATCGCGTCCGGCCAGATAATGCCGGCGTCGTCATGATTCTGCTCGATCGCCGCCGCGACGATGCGCGAAATGCCGATGCCGTAGCAGCCCATCGCCAATACCGCGGCCTTGCCGTTTTCGTCGAGCACGGTTGCATTCAACGCCTGCGCATACTGGCGGCCGAGCTGGAACACGTGGCCGACTTCGATGCCGCGCGCGATCTTCAATTCACCGCCATCGGCGGCGCGATCGCCGGCCTTGGCGTTGCGGATGTCCGCCACTTCCGGTTCGGACAGGTCACGGCCCCAGTTGACGCCGGCGATATGGAAACCGGCTTCATTGGCACCGACGACGAAATCGGCCAGTGCGGCGACCTCGCGGTCGGCCACGATGCGGATCGGCTGGGCCGGGTTGAGCGGGCCGAGGAAGCCGGGCTGGCTGCCCAGGTGCGTGGCGATTTCCGCCTCGCTGGCCATGCGGTAGCCCTGCAGGCCTTCGACCTTGCCCAGTTTGATTTCATTGACGTCGTGATCGCCGCGCACCAGCGCCAGCACGAAACCGGCCTCGCTCATGATCGCGATCGATTTGACCGTGCGTTCCAGGCCCAGCCCGAGCAGGGCGGCCACGGCCTCGCAGGTCTTCTGCGTGGGCGTCTCGACCTTGCGCAGCGTTTCGCTGGCGGCCGGACGCTCGCCGGGCGTGGCGGCGATGGCCGCTTCCATGTTGGCCGCATACTCCGAGCCGGTGGAAAACACCAGCGCGTCTTCGCCCGACTCGGCGATCACGTGGAATTCCTGCGAGGCATCGCCACCGATCGCGCCGGAGTCGGCCTGCACCATGCGGAAGTCCAGGCCCAGGCGGGTGAAGATGCGGCTGTAGGCCGCCTTCATGTTTTCGTATTCGCGCACCAGGCACTCATCGTGCAGGTGGAAGGAATACGCATCCTTCATCAGGAATTCGCGCGAGCGCATCACGCCGAAGCGCGGGCGGATCTCATCGCGGAACTTGGTCTGGATCTGGAAGAAATTGACCGGCAGCTGCTTGTAGCTGGACAGCTCCTGGCGCGCGAAATCGGCGGCGGCCTCTTCGGCGGTCGGGCTGTAGCAGAACACCTGCTCCTTGCGATCCTTGATCTTCAGCAGCTGCGGCCCGAACTTTTCCCAGCGGCCGGTGGCTTCCCAGAGTTCCTTCGGCTGGATGGTCGGAATCTGGAATTCCACCGCACCGGCACGCTCCATTTCCTCACGCACGATACGCTCGACCTTGCGCAGCACGCGCAGGCCCAGCGGCGACCAGGTGTACAGCCCCGAGGCCAGCTTGCGGATCATGCCCGCGCGCAGCATCAAGCGGTGGCTGGTCAGCTCCGCGTCGCTGGGGGTTTCCTTGGTGGTGTGCAGGTGGAACTGGGAGAGGCGCATCGTCGGCTTCGCTGAACGGCAGAAGCCGATATTCTGCCAGTCCGGCCGCCACGATGGGGGTTGCCGGTGGTTTTTGGCCCCGCGCGGCGGGGCCGGCGGCTCAGGCCTTGGGCGTGCAGTAGGCCTGGATGGCGGTCTCGGCCAGGGTCTTCTGGGCGCTGCGCTGCGCGTCGGTCAGCGCGGTATCGGCCTTGCCGTCGCCATCGGTGTCCTGCAGGACCTTGCCCGGCCCGTCGAGCAGGGCGAGGTTGCCGCGGGCGTCGGTGCAGGCTTTGTTCTCGGCCGGGGCGGCGGCGGTCGCGCGCGGGGGCGGGTCCCGGCTCTCGACCTGGCGGGCCTCGTATTTCTGCCCGGTTGGCGGCTTCTCCGAATACTGGGTGACGCCGTTGGCGTCTTTCCACTTATAGACGTTGCCGGCGCCGGCCGTGGCGCTGGCGAGCAGCAGCAGGGCGCTCAGACGGGACAGGGCACGCATGGCAACTCCGGGAACGGGACAGAGCCGCGATTGCAGCACCCCGGGCCGGTGCTGGCAAGCTAAACTGGCCCCATGGATCAACTGAAACCCCCGCCGCGCTCGCGCAGCATTTACCTGCTGCCCAACCTGTTCACCACCGCAGGCCTGTTCGCCGGCTTCTACGCGATCATCGCCGCGGCCAACGGCGATTTCGTCAATGCCGCCATCGCGGTGTTCGTCGCCGCGGTCATGGACGGCCTGGACGGCCGCGTGGCCCGGCTGACCGGCACCAGCAGCGAATTCGGCGTGCAGTACGACTCGCTGGCCGACCTGGTCAGCTTCGGCATGGCCCCGGCCCTGGTGATGTACCACTGGTCGCTGTCGTGGCTGAAGTTCGACGACCCGGTCCTCGGCCGTGTCGGCTGGGCGGTCGCCTTCCTGTACGCCGCCTGCGCCGCACTGCGCCTGGCCCGCTTCAACACCCAGGTCACCGTGGTCGACAAGCGCTGGTTCATCGGCCTGGCCAGCCCGGCCGCCGCCGGGCTGATGATGTCCTTCGTCTGGGCCTTCGCCGATGGGAACCTCGGCTGGGACGGCAACCAGCTGCGCTATGTCGCCCTCGGCGTGACCCTGGTGTCGGCCCTGCTGATGGTCAGCCGGATCCGCTTCTGGAGCTTCAAGGGCAGTGGCGAAAAGGGACCGCGCGCGGATCGTGTGCCGTTCCTGGCGCTGGCCCTGGTACCGATCGCCATCGCGATCATGGTCATCGATATGCCGCGCGTGCTGTTCGCGGTGGGCGTGGTGTATGCCTTGTCCGGCCCGTGTTACTGGGTGTGGCAGCGCACCCGCAAGACGGTCGAGCCGAACGCGTGAGCGGGCAGGCGCTGCCGCCATTGTGGTCGCCGGCGCAGCAGTCCTGGCTGCAGGCGATGGGCTATACGGTGTTCGTCGACGGCAGCGTCGAGCCGGAAGCCCTGGTTGTGCCGGAGATCGAGTTGCGTGCGGCCCCGGTTGCCGAGCCGCCGGCGCCGGTGCGTTCGCCGCGCCCGGCGCCGCCGGCGGACGCGCCGCCACCGGTGCGGTGCAATGCCCCGCGTACGGTAGAAGAACAGGCCCCGACCGGTGCGTCGGCCGCCGCTCCAGCGCGCGCCGGCAGCGGCCGCCGTGCCGCGGTGCGGATGCCCGATCGCCTGCAGATCGCCCTGCTGCGCGCCTCCGGCTGCAACCCGGCCGAGCCGGATACCCAGGCCCTGATGGCCAGCTGGAACCTGGACGAACTGCGCCGCAATGCCGCCGCCAAGCGTGCGTTGTGGCCGCAGCTGCGTGCGCTGCGCAAGCGGGGCCGGCCGTGAGCGCGGTGAGCTCGCCGCGGCCGTTGTCGCTGCGCGCGCTGCGCGAAAGCGACCTCAATGCGGTGATGGCCATCGAGGTACGTGGTTACCCGTACCCGTGGACCCGCGGCATCTTCCAGGATTGCCTGCGTGCCGGCTATCCGGGCCTGGCGATGGAAGAGGATGGCCTGCTGATGGGCTACGGCCTGCTCAGCATCGCCGCCGATGAAGCGCATATCCTCAACATCTGCGTGGACCCGCTGTGCCAGTCGCGCGGTCATGGCCGTCACCTGTTGCGCGCGCTGGTGAAACTGGCACGCGACCACGGTGCGCACCGCGTGTTCCTGGAAGTGCGGCCGTCGAATACCTCGGCGGTGGCGCTGTACCACAGCGAGGGGTTCAACGAGATCGGCCGCCGGCCGCGTTATTACCCGGCCCGCGAGGGTCGCGAGGATGCGCTGGTGATGGCCATCGAGCTGGTCGACGACGACATCCAGGTGATGCCCCCGCTCTGACAGCGTGGTGTAGAGCCACCCCATGGGTGGCTGCGCCTGTCTCCGACAGCCACACCCGGTATGGGCCGGATCGAACAGCAGCCACCCATGGGTGGCTCTACGTGATCCGCAGCACCACTGCGCCGAGCACGATCAGGCCGGCGGCGATCCAGCGCTGGCGGGTGACCCGTTCGTGCAGGATCCAGGCCGAGATCAGGATGCCGAACAGGATCGAGGTTTCGCGCAGCGCGGAGATCATCGCAACCGGCGCGACGGTCATGGCCCACAGCGCCAGGCCGTAGGAGATCAATGTCCCGAACCCGCCCACGATGCCGTAGCCCCAGTTGCGGCGCGCATAGTCGCGCAGCGCGCCGGCGCGGGTGCACAGCGCCCACAGGGGCAGGGGCAGGCCGGAGAGCAGGAACAGCCACAGGGTGTAACTCACCGCGGCGCCCGAGTGGCGCGCGCCCCAGGCATCGACCAGCGTATAGGTGGCGATGACCCCGGCATTGAGCAGTGGCAGCCACGCGTGCTGCCGCGGGAGGCCGCGCGTCATGCACAGGATGCCCAGGCAGATCAGCGCGATGCCGGCCCAAGCGATCCACGCCAGGCGCTCGCCAAGGAACAGCGTGCTGACCAGGGCGACCAGGATCGGCGCGCAGCCGCGCATCAGCGGGTACGACGCGCTCATGTCGGTGAGCTGGTAGGTGCGTGCCACCAGCACGTAATACCCCACCTGGAGCAGGGTCGAGGCGGCCAGCCAGGGCCAGCTCTGCGCCGCAGGCGCGGGCAGGAAGGGCAGGCCGATCGCGGCGATCACCGCCGCCGAACCGGTGACCAGGATCGTGGTCAGCAGCGTGTCGGTGCCGCGTTTGACGATCGCGTTCCAGCTGGCATGCAGCAGGGCGGCGAACAGCACGATGCAGAAGAGGGGCAGCGACATCGTGTCGGCGGTCATTCAATCCGTGGACGAACCCGCATCATGCCGCAGATGGGCAGGCATTTTGAAAGGCGGCCGACCGACAGGTCGGCCGCCCATGCGCTTACAGCTTCGCGCGCTGCGAACGCAGACCCGCCAGCTGGGCGGTCCACTCGACCAGGCGCACGCGCTCCTGTTCGACCACCGCCGCCGGCACCTTGTCGGTGAACTTGGACAGCTTGGTCTCGCTCTTGTCCTTTTCCGATTCCACCCGGGTGATTTCCTTGTCCAGGCGTGCGCGTTCGGCGCCCAGATCGACCAGGCCCTCCAGCGGCACCAGCAGGGTGAGATCGCCCACGATCGCGGCGGCGGCCGGCGGCGTGTCGCTGCCGTTGGCCAGCCACTCGATGCGCTCCAGCTTGAGCAGGAACGACAGCGAGGAGGTGAAGCGGGTCATGCGCGCGCGGTCATCGTCGTTGCCACCCTGCAGCAGCAGCGGCACCAGCTTGGACGGCGGCACGTTCAACTCGCTGCGCACGCGGCGCAGGGCGTTGACCATCGACTTCAGCCATTCCACATCGGCTTCGGCGCGGGCGAAATCACCGGCGAACTCCTCGGCGGTCGGGTACGGCCGCAGCGAAATGGTGTCATCGGTGATGCCCAGGCGCGGAGCGACCTGGCGCCACAGCTGCTCGGTGACGAACGGGGTCAGCGGGTGCAGCAGGCGCAGCAGCGCTTCCAGCACGTACAGCAGGGTGTGGCGGGTGCTGTCGGCATCGTCCGCGTCGGCACCGTTGAGGGCCGGCTTGGTCAGTTCCAGGAACCAGTCGCAGAACTCGTTCCAGGCGAATTCGTACAGGCACTGCGCCAGCAGGTCGAAGCGGTAGTTGGCGTAATGCGTCTGCGCTTCGGCCGAGACCGCGGCCAGGCGCGCGAGGATCCAGCGCTCGGCATCGGTGCGCGGCTGCGGCACCCCGGTGAAGCTGCTGCCCTCGGTGTTCATCAGGGTGAAGCGGCTGGCGTTCCACAGCTTGTTGCAGAAGTTCTTGTAACCCTCGGCGCGGTTCATGTCGAACTTGATGTCGCGGCCGTGGGTGGCCAGCGCGGCGATGGTGAAGCGCAGCGCGTCGGCACCGTGGGCGATGATGCCCTCGGGGAATTCGCGGCGCGTCGCCTTCTCGATCTTCGGCGCGTCCTTGGGCTTCATCAGGCCGGTGGTGCGCTTGGCAACCAGGTCCTCGATGGAGATGCCGTCGATGATGTCCAGCGGATCCAGCACGTTGCCCTTGGACTTGGACATCTTCTGGCCCTGCGCATCGCGGATCAGGCCGGTGATGTAGACGTCCTTGAACGGGATCTTCCCGGTGAAGCTGTCGGTGGCCATGATCATGCGGGCCACCCAGAAGAAGATGATGTCGAACCCGGTGATCAGCACCGACGACGGCAGGTAGCGCTCGAAACCGCGCGCGTCCATCGCCTGCTCGTTCGGCCAGCCCAGGGTGGAGAACGGCCACAGCTGCGAGGAGAACCAGGTCTCCAGCACGTCGCTGTCCTGGTGCAGGGCGACATCGGCGGCAAGGTCGTTCTTCGCGCGTGCCTCGGCTTCGTCGCGGCCGACGTAGCAGTTGCCCGCGTCGTCGAACCACGCCGGGATACGGTGGCCCCACCACAGCTGGCGGCTGATGCACCAGTCCTGGATGTTCTCCATCCAGTGGCGGTAGGTGTTGATCCAGTTGGCCGGCACGAACTGGATGCTGCCGTTCTCGACCAGCTCCAGGCCACGCTTGGCCAGCACGTCCATCTTCACGAACCACTGGTCGGTGAGGTACGGCTCGATCACCTGCTGGGTGCGATCACCACGCGGTACCTGCAGCTTGTGCGCCTTGGTCTCGACCAGGATGCCGAGGTCTTCCAGCTCGGCCAGGATCACCTTGCGCGCTTCGTAACGGTCCAGCCCGCGGTACTTCTCCGGGGCGTTGTCGTTGATCGCCGCTTCCGGGGTGAACAGGTTGATCATCGGCAGGTCGTGGCGCAGGCCGACCTGGTAATCGTTGAAATCGTGCGCGGGGGTGACCTTGACCACGCCGGTACCGAACTCGCGGTCGACGTAATCATCGGCGATCACCGGGATCTCGCGGTCGGTCAGCGGCAGCTTGACCATTTTGCCGATCAGGTGCGCGTAACGCTCATCCTCCGGGTGGACCATCACCGCGGTGTCGCCCAGCATGGTTTCCGGGCGGGTGGTAGCCACGGTCAGGGTGCCGCTGCCGTCGGCCAGCGGGTAGCTGATCGACCACAGGAAGCCGTCTTCCTCCACGCTCTCCACTTCCAGATCGGAGATGGCGGTCTTCAGCACCGGATCCCAGTTGACCAGGCGCTGGCCACGGTAGATCAGGCCCTGCTCGTGCCAGCGCACGAAGGCCTCGACCACCGCTTCGGACGGCTGCGGGTCCATGGTGAAGGTGCTGCGCGACCAGTCGCTGGAGGTGCCCAGGCGGCGCATCTGGCGCTCGATGGTGTCACCGGACTGCGCCTTCCACTCCCACACCTTCTCGATGAAGCCGTCGCGGCCCAGCGAATCGCGGGTCTCGCCGGTGTTGGCCAGGGCCAGGTTGCGCGACACCACCATCTCGGTGGCGATGCCGGCGTGGTCGGTACCCACCTGCCACAACGTGTCGTAGCCGCGCATGCGGTGGTAGCGCACCAGCGCATCCATCAGGGTCTGCTGGAAGGCATGGCCCATGTGCAGCGTGCCGGTCACGTTCGGCGGCGGCAGCAGGATGGTGTACGGCTCGCCCTTGCCGGACGGCTTGAAATGGCCGGCCTTCTCCCACGCGTCGTACAACGCGGTTTCAAAGGTTTTCGGGTCGTAGCTGGAGGCGAGTTGGGTCATGCGGGAACCAGGATCGAATACGGAAGGTGGGGGTGCCGGAAGCTCAGCGCCCTAAGGCGCGACGGATCTTCTGGTCGGTAGGGAACTGTGAGACCGCGTAGGCGGCCCAGATCGCGGCGGGCGGCCAACCAGACAAGGACAGCCGACTGACAGTCGGCTCTACCTTCGAGACGTTGAGGATGCCTGTGATCGGGCGGCCGAGGGTGAAGAAGGCGAACCAGGGAAAGATCAGGGCGATCAACACGCGCATCAAGGGTCTCCGGGGTCGGCGGCGACCGGACGGGCGCCGCGCGGGTTACATGTCGTACTTGTTCAGGTCAAAGCCCAGCGCCTTGTACTGGCGCCAGCGCTCGCGCAGCGGTTCGCGCGCTTCCGGATCGGCCGGGACCACTTCCAGCACGCGGTCGCAGGCGGCCAGGTAGGGGTCGTCGCGCAGGTTGATCACCAGCGGCCGGGCCGGGGCCTCGGTGCCGGGAACGGCGATCAGCACCAGCGCCTCTTCCTCGTCCATGTCTTCGCCGGCGATCTGGTGCGGGATATAGGCATCGTTGTCGAATGCCCACAGCAGCTCGTCGAGCTCCTCGGCCTGGGCCTGGTCGCGCGCCAGCACGAGGGTGAACAGCCCGGCGTCGTTGGCCTTGCGGGCCAGTTCGCAGACCAGGCGCAACGGCTCGGTCAGGAAGCGGGGCTTGGCGATCAGGTAGAAATCAGCACGGGACATGGCAGGGCCTGGAGCGGAGGGGGAACCCGGCGCCAGGCCGGGCGGGATCGCGGCCACCGCAGGGCGGCCGCGATCGGGCAGGGCATCAGGCGCGGGCGACCTGGTCCAGCAGCCACTGGCTCAGCAGGCCGACCGGGCGACCGGTGGCCATGCCGCGCTTGCCTTCGTCGCTGGCCACGCCGGCGATGTCCAGATGGGCCCAGCGCTGGCCTTCGGCGAAGCGCGACAGGAAGCAGCCCGCGGTGATCGCACCGGCCCAGCGGCCGCCGATGTTGTAGATGTCGGCGAAGCTGGAGTCCAGCATCGGCTGGTACTCGTCCCACAGCGGCAGGCGCCAGGCGCGGTCGAACACGTGCTCGCCGGCGGCCAGCAGCTCGTGGGCCAGGTCGTCGTGCTTGGTCATCAGGCCGGCGGTCTGGTGGCCCAGGGCGACCAGGCAGGCACCGGTCAGGGTGGCCACATCGATCAGCGCGGCCGGCTCGAAGCGCTGCGCGTAGGTCAGGGCGTCGCACAGGATCAGGCGGCCTTCGGCGTCGGTGTTGCCCACTTCGATGGTCTTGCCCGACATCGAGGTGATCACGTCCGACGGGCGGTAGGCGTTGCCGTCGATCGCGTTCTCGACCGCCGGCACCACCACCACCAGGTTGAGCGGCAGCTTGGCCGTCACGGCCGCGACGAAGGTGCCGATGACGTTGGCGCCACCGCACATGTCGTACTTCATCTCTTCGATGCCGCCCTGGGTCTTCAGGTTGACGCCACCGGTATCGAAGGTGATGCCCTTGCCGACCAGCACGTAGGGCTTGGCGTCGCCGCCGTTGCTCCACTTCAGCACGACCAGGCGCGGGCGGTTGGCCGAACCACGGGCCACGGCCAGCAGCGAGCCCATGCCCAGCGCTTCCATCTGCTGCTCGTCCAGGATCTCCGCCTCGGCGCCGTCATGGGCCTGGGCGAACGCGACCGAGGACTCGGCCAGGTAGGCCGGGGTGCAGACGTTCGGCGGCAGGTTGCCCAGCTCGCGGGCGTACTGCACGCCGGCGGCGATGGCCTGGCCCTGGGCCAGCGCCTGGGTGTCGGTGCCGGCGATGGCCAGCGTGGTCAGGCCGGGCTCGTCGGCCTTCTTCTTGCCCAGCGTGGCGCTGTAGCGGTAGGCGGCATGGTCGGCGGTGATGATGGCCTGGCGGATGTTCCAGGCGGCATCGCGGCCCTTGACCTCGATCTCGGTCAGGGTCAACAGCGCGTGGTGGTTGACCCCGCTCTTCAGGGCGCGGCTGGCATCGCCGACCGCCTTGAGGTACTGCGGCACGCCGAATTTGGCCGGCTCGCCCAGCCCGACCACCAGCACGCGCGCTGCGGTGACGCCGGGCAGATCGTGCAGCAGGGTCGTGTTGCCGGTCTTGCCGCCCACGTCGCCGCGGGCGATCAGGGCCGACAGGCGGCCACCGGACGCGGTGTCCAGGGCCTGTGCCGCCGGGCTCAGGGTCTGGTCGGCATAGGCGCCGACGATGACGCAATCGCACTCGGCCGAGGCCGGCGCTGCGTGGTTCAGGGTGAATTCCAGGGCCATTGATCAGATTCC
Source organism: Stenotrophomonas sp. TWI1183 (assembly GCF_039673115.1). Taxonomy (NCBI): domain Bacteria; kingdom Pseudomonadati; phylum Pseudomonadota; class Gammaproteobacteria; order Lysobacterales; family Lysobacteraceae; genus Stenotrophomonas; species Stenotrophomonas sp. TWI1183. The sequence goes on along the minus strand of NZ_JBDJKZ010000005.1, from coordinate 179,809 downwards.
GTTGGCAAATCCGTACAATCGCGAGCTGTTTACGTCCCGTCAGTAGACTGGGCAGCACCGCGAACGAATCCGAGAGTTTAAACCACCGCCCCATGTCGAAGCTCGATCGCTATCTCCTGCGTGATTTCGTCCAGAGTTTCCTGGCCACCCTGATCGTGTTGCTGGTGGTGAGCGTCGGTGGTGTCCTGGTGGACATCCTCGGCAACATCGCCGACGGCCGCCTGCCTGCCCGCCTGCTGTTCTCACAGCTGGGCCTGCAGTTCATCGTCTATATGCCGCTGATCCTGCCGCTGGCGCTGATGCTGGGCCTGCTGCTGGCCACGGCCCGGCTCTACCGGGACTCGGAAATGGCGGTCATCACCGCCATCGGCGTCGGCCCCAGGCGCCTGCTGCGCCCGCTGCTGATGCTGGTGGTGCCGGTGGTCGGGCTGATCGCCCTGTGCTCGCTGTGGCTGGGCCCCTGGGCCGACCGCACCGGCGAGACCATGATCGACGAGGCCAACCGCAGCGTGGTCATGGCCGGGCTGGAGGCGGGCAAGTTCACCTCCCTGCCCAATGGCGGCGTGGTCTACCTGTCTTCGGTCTCCCCGGACGGCACCCAGCTGGGCAAGGTCTTCATGCAGCGCCAGAAGGAGGACAGCCTGGAAGTGATCTCGGCCGACCGTGGGCGGATGTACTTTGAAGGGGCCAAGCAGCGCTACCTCGAACTCGATGACGGTCATCAGGTCCAGGGCCCGGTCCATGGCGCCCTGGACTACAAGCTGATGACCTTCGCCCGCAACGACGTGGCCATGCCCGACGGTGCCGAAACGCGCAAAGACGACGATCCGGAGCTGCTGCCCACCACGCAGCTGTTCGGCGATGAGCGCCCCGAGGCGCAGGCCCAGCTGCACTCGCGCATCGCCCCGCCGCTGATCGCCCTGGCCTTCGCCCTGATGACCCTGCCGCTGGCCCGCAGTTCGCCGCGCCAGCAGCGCTACGGCCGGATGATGCTGGCCTTCCTGGCCTACATGGTGGGCATGAACATGATGTTCATCGGCACCCGCTGGATCGCCGATGGCAAGATTCCCGGCATTGCGGGCCTGTGGTGGCTGACCCTGCCATTGCTGGCACTCGCACTGTGGATGTATTTCCGCGACGGCAAACTGTCGCGTCCCCGGAGGACCGCATGAACGTGTTGCGCCCCATGCGGTTCGATCTGTATCTGGGCCGTGCCGTGTTCGGCACCGTCCTCTTGACCTGGGCCGTCCTGGTCGGCCTGGACGTGGTGATGGCCTTCTCCGGCGAGTTCAAGGACGTCGGCAAGGGCAGCTACACGCTCGGCCACGCCGCTGCCTGGGTGCTCTACACCGTGCCGCGCCGCGCCTACACCTTCTTCCCGACCGCCGCCGTGATCGGCGCGCTGATGGGCCTGGGCCAGCTGGCCGCCACCTCCGAGCTCACCGCACTGCGCGCGCTGGGCCTGTCGCGCAAGCGCCTGAGCGTCTCTGTGGCGATCGCGCTGTCGCTGATGACCGCGGTGATGGTGTTCAGCGGCGAAACGCTGGGCCCCTGGGGTCAGAGCAAGGCGGACGAGATCAAGGCCAGCGCGAAGTGGGGCAGCAGCCTCAGCGCGGCCCGCTATTCGGGCGTGTGGGCGCGCGAAGGCGACACGTTCCTCAATGCCCAGAGCGGCGACGAGCAGTTGCAGGCCGGCGGCGGTACGCGCCTGATCCTGCACGATGTGCGTCTGTACAAGATCGCCGAGGACGGTCGCCTGGCCTCGTTGACGTATGCGACCACCGCCGAGCATGGTGCCGACGGCTGGGTGTTGAACAAGGTGCGCCGCGATACGTTCGGTGAGCGTTCCGCCACCCGCCAGACGGTCGAGTCCGAGCCGTGGAATTCACGCTTGGACGCGGCGGCATTGGCGAGCGGCATTTCCAAGCCGCGCAACCTGACGGCGATGGATCTGCGCACCAGTATCGAGTACCGCAAGCGCAATGGGCTGGATGCGCGCGATTACGAGGATGTTTACTGGAGCCGCTGGTTCTATCCGATCAATGTGCTGGCGCTGTGCCTGGCGGCGGTGCCGTTCGCGTTCGGTTCGCTGCGCAGCGGTGGGATGGGCAAGCGCTTGTTCCTGGGCATTCTGTTCGCGCTGGGCTTCTGGTTGCTGCAGTTGTTCTTCGGCCGCATGGCCGGTGCGCTGAAGTTCGATTACCGGATTGCGTATGCGTTGCCGCCGATCGTGATGATGGTGGTATCCGGGTTGTTGTTCCGGCGGAAGTCGGGCTGATTCCTCTGCTCGAGCGCCAGGCATCACCAGGCATCAACCGCCAACCGCCAAACGCCAAACGCCAAACGCTGAAACAGCCAAAGGCCAAAGGCCGAAGCCAGAGCGGCCACCATGTTCTCTCCGGCTCGGCGCGACGGGCTTGCCTTCCCGGCACCCGCCGCAAGTACGTCCATGTAGGCTGGTGTGCCGCCAGCCCTGGCCGCACACGGTCCCGGCCTGGCAATCCCGCCGCACCTCCGACAGTGTGCTGGTGGGGGAGGGAGAGCAGCCGGACATGGCCCGGCTCTACCATTCTGATGGGTTGGCGAAGTGCCGCTGTTCGCATTGAATCTTGGCGACTGAGCGACTGAGCGACTGAGCGACTGAGCGAAGGTTCGACTTCGCGATGAAGATTGCGCTTCTTAAGGCGTCTCGATCGCGAGAGCTGGTATTCAGTGCAAAACGTCAGCCACGCAAAAAAAAACCGCTTTCACCAACCGCACTTCGCGATCTATCAATGCGGAGAGGCGCAGCCCATTTCAGGGCCGTAGTGCGCCATGGATGGCGCACTACGAGCCTACATGGACGTACTTGCGGCGGGCCCAGAAATGGGTTGCGCCTCTCCGCAAACGCACGGAAAGTGGAAACGCTGCTATTCGCGTTGTTCTGTAAGGCATCAGAGCTTCAAAGCTTCAAAGCTTCAGCGCTTGGACAACCGGACAACCCGCGTCCCGCTGGCCCGGTCATGCCAGGTCAGGCGCTGTCGATCCACCAGCGCCCACCAGAACCCCAGGCCGGCCGCCAACACCGACAGCGAGCCCACCGCATACCGCAGCCACAACTGCCTGCGCGTCGGCACCGTGCCGTCCAGCGACACCACCTGCAATCGCCACGGCCGCATCCCCAGTGTCTGCCCACCGCGACGCCAACTCATCGTCGCGTATACCCCCGTCACGCCCCAGCAGCACGCCCACAGCGCCCACTGCCACGCACTGAATGGCGCGATGTTCTCGCGCTCCGCATGGCCGCTCAACGTATAGACCGCCACGAACAGCGCGCCCAGCAGCATCCACAGGGCCAGCGCCGGGAAGACGTCGTACAGCAGCGACAGCAGGCGCCACAGCAGCAACGACGCAGGACGATCAGCAGCAGTGGACGACAGCGGGGCATCGGTCATGTCCCGGAGCATACCCGGCCCGCCGCCCACGTTCGATGGCCCCCGATCATTCGCCTCCGTATGCTGTCCGCATGTCCGACGCCACCACCCCCGCACTGCGCCGCCAGCTCGTGCAGCACCTGCCGGAGCTGCGCGACGACGACAACGTCCGCATCCAGCGCTTCCTCGACACCGCCTGGGCCGAACACGGCCTTGCGCGTGCCAGCCTGGACAGCTATCGCCGCGATCTCGAAGGCCTCGCGCGCTGGCGTGATGGCGCCGCAGGGGGCCTGGCCGGCCTCGACCGTGCCGGGCTGTTCGACTACCTCGCCTGGCGCTCCCGTCATGGCTGGTCGCCGCGCAGCAATGCCCGCCTGCTCTCCGCCCTGCGGGCGTTCTTCGCCGATGCCGTCCGCCGCGGCGAACGCAGCGACGACCCCAGCGCGCTGCTCGATCCGCCCAAGCTGCCCCGCCTGCTGCCCAAGGCGCTCGCCGAAAGCCAGATCGACGCGCTGTTGGACAGCCCCGACATCGACACGCCGCTCGGCCTGCGCGACCGCGCCATGCTCGAGCTCATGTATGCCGCCGGCCTGCGCGTCAGTGAGCTGGTCAACCTGCCGGCCAATGCGGTCAACCTGCGCCAGGGTGTGCTGCGCGTCACCGGCAAGGGCAGCAAGGAACGCCTGGTCCCGCTCGGCGAAGAATCCCAGCACTGGCTCGAGCGCTACCTGGCCGAATCGCGCCCCCGGCTCACCGGCAAACGCAACGTGCCCACCCCGCAGGACGGCGCCGTGCCGATGTTCCTCGAGCCCTCCCTGCATCCGGTCAGCCGCCAGCAGTTCTGGGGCCTGGTGAAGAAATATGCGGTGCTGGCCGGGATCGACCCGGCGCGGATCAGCCCGCACGGTCTGCGCCACAGCTTCGCCACGCACCTGCTCAATCGGGGCGCCGATCTGCGGGCCCTGCAGATGCTGCTGGGCCACAGCTCCCTGTCCACCACCCAGATCTACACGCTGGTCGCGCGCGAGCACCTGCAGAAACTGCACGCCAAGCACCACCCGCGCGGCTGATGCCGCGCCGGACCGGGGCGCGCGCCGCCGTTCCACTGCGGTCCAGCTGCGGGGGCGGGCAGCTGTGCGAGAATCCAGTCTGACTCCCTACACCGGAATGCTCGATGCTCCGTGTTGCCATTGCGGCGCTCTTCGGCGCGCTCAGCCTGACTGCCTGCGCGCAGCAACCGTCCGCTCCGGCGGCCAAGACCACGGCCGCTGCTCCGGCCGCTGCCGGCGATGCCGACCAGCGCGTGCGCACCGCGCTCCAGCAGCTGGACCCGACCTTCAAGCCCGATTTCATCGGTGCGGCGCCATTTGCCGGGTTCCGCGAAGTGCTGGTCGGCGGCCAGGTGCTGTACGTCTCCGATGACGGCCGCTATCTGATGCAGTCCCAGCCGTACGACATCCAGAACAAGGGGCCGGTCAGCAGCCAGGGCCTGCTCACCTACCGGCGCAAGCTGCTCGACGGCGTGCCCACCAACGAGCGCATCGTGTTCGCCGCGCCGAACGCCAAGTACACCGTCAGCGTCTTCACCGACATCGAGTGCGGGTACTGCCGCAAGCTGCACCAGGACATCGCCGAGCTCAACCGCAACGGCATCACCGTGGAATACCTGGCGTTCCCGCGCATGGGCCTGGGCAGCCAGGACTACACCGACATGATCTCGGTCTGGTGCGCGGCCGACCGCAAGCAGGCCCTGACCGCGGCCAAGACCGGCAAGGCCGTCACCCCGAAGAACTGCACCAACCCGGTGGCGATGCAGTACAAGCTCGGCCAGCAGATGGGCGTCAACGGTACCCCGGCGATCTTTGCCGCCGACGGCACCCAGCTCGGTGGCTACCTGCCGCCGGCCCAGCTCAAGGCGGCGCTGGAGCGCGTCTCGGCAGGCGGCAGCCGCTGAAAACAACACGCCCCGGCCAGGCCGGGGCGTGTTCTTCACTGAGCGGGGTGATGCTTCGCTCGATCAGCCGGGCCGCGCCCTGCTCGATCAGTCAGGCGCCGTCCCGCGCTACGGTGTTACTTCAAGCCATCACTGATCGCCTTGGTCAGCGTGCCCTGCGCATCATCGCCGCTGAACTCCCAGAAGAACGCACCGCCGAGGCCCTGCGTTTTCACGTAGCCCATCTTCTCGGTGACCATGGCCGGCGTGTCCACGCTCCAGAAGGTGGTGCCGTTGGATATCCACGTGGCCTTGGCGACGCTGTCGGTGTAGACCGGCCAGTTGAGGGTCTTGAGCACCTTCCAGTCTTCGATGCCGGCCTCGTACGTGCCCGGTGCCGCGCCGCTGGCGCTCTTGTAGAGCCCGTTGTTGCCGGCGGCCACACCGGTCCAGCCACGGCCGTAGTAGCCGATGCCCAGGTTCAACTTGCTGGCCGGCACCCCGCGGCTGAGGAAGGCCTCCATCGCATCATTGCTGTTGTAGAACTTCTGGTCGCCGGTGGAGGGATCGGCCGGTGAATCGAACAGGGCCGAGTGGTGATTGGTCTGCGGATCCCACGCGCCGTGGAAGTCGTAGGTCATCACGTTGATGAAATCCAGGTACGGGTGGTAGCTGGCCGGATCGGTCACGCGGATCTTGTCCACGCCTGCGCCCACGGCCACCGTCAGCAGCAGACCGGGCCGCACCGCATCAAGCTGGCGGCGGAACTCGGCCAGCAGCGCGGTGAAGTTGGCGTTGTCGGCCGGCGTGCCACAGCTGAGCCCGCAGGCCACCGGGTACTCCCAGTCGATGTCGATGCCATCGAATACCCCAAGCGCCGCGCCCGCGCCGCCCGCACCATCGGCGAGCGGCAGGTTGCCCTTGATGTAGGCATCGATGCACGAGGCCACGAACGCCTGCCGGTTGGCCGGCTGCGCCGCGCTGGAGAAGCCGCGCGACCAGGTCCAGCCGCCGAGCGAGATCAGCACCTTGATGTTCGGGTGCTTGGCCTTGAGCTGCTTGAGCTGGTTCCAGTTGCCGCGCAGCGGCTGGTCCCAGGTATCGCCGACCCCGCTCACGCTGGTGCCGGCGGCGAACGACTTGCCGTAGTCGGCATACGCATCGCCGCCCACGCCGGTGTTCGGGTCGGAGGCCTGGGTCACGCCCACTTCGCAGCGGTTGTTGCGCACGTTGCCGAAGGCGTAGTTGATGTGGGTCAGTTTCGCCGCCGATCCACTGGTGTCGATGTTCTTCACCTGGTAGTTGCGGCCGTAGATGCCCCACTGGGTGAAGTAGCCGATCACCCGTTTGGTGCCGCCACCACCACCGCTGGCGGCCGTGGTCACGCTGATCGAACCGCTCTGCGCCGAGGCGTTGCCCGCGTTGTCGCGTGCCCGCACGGTGTAGGTATAGGCCGTGCTCGCGCTGAGTCCGCCATCGGTGTACTGGGTCGCACCGGGCGAGCCGACCAGGCTGCCGTTGCGGTACACGTCGTAGCCGGCCACGCCGCTGCCGCCGCTGTTGTCGGTGGCCGCGTTCCAGGCCAGGTTCACCGTCGTCGCGGTCTTGGACGGAGAAGCCAGCCCGCCCGGGACGCTGGGTGGCGTGGTGTCGTTGCTGGCGGCGGTGACGGTCACGTTGACCGTGGCCGAGGACGTCACCGCGTTGTTGTTGTCGGTGGCCACCGCCTTGAGCGTGTGGCTGCCGGCCGCGGCGTTGCTCCAGACCACGCTGTAGGGCGCGCTGGTGTCGATGCCCAGCGAGCTGCCGCCGCGGAAGAACTCGACCTTGCTGACGCTGCCGTCGGCGTCGCTGGCATTGGCGCTGACCGTGATGCTGCTGCCGGCGCTGAAGCTGGCCCCGGCGGCCGGGGAGGTCAGCGCGACGCTCGGCGGCTGGTTGCTGCCGCTGCCATCGCAGGCGCCGAGGTTGGTGTAGTAGGGCGCACCGGCCGGGTGATCCGGCGGGGCGTTCCAGATGTCCTGGTTGGCGCGGTACAGCACGCCCCCCTTCTGCAGGGTCTGGCCGGCCAGATAGATGGCCGCGCCGTTCCATTCGGGGGCCCCGGTACAGTTCGCCGCCTGGACCAGCGTGGGCGAGCCGACGGCCGCGGCCAGGGCCAGGGCGAGCAGCCAACGGGGTCGGCGGAGGGTGGCGGCGGGGGAGGAAAACGATGTCACTGCACGGCGCGCAATCGGGTCTGGCATGGTCGGTCTCCGATCAGGTGGGCGCATGCCGCCGGGATGGCGGCATGCGTGCAGCAGTTCCGGACGCCGGTGAGAGAGGCCGGCAACGACATGGGGGACGGACGGCACCTGGCCGCAGGCCAGGTCGTGATAACGTTGTCATGTAATCCGGGTGCAATCCGTGAACCAGTGCATGGTTCTGGTGTGAACGAGCTTGGCCCCGGCTCTGGCCGGTCGATCCCCCGGGCCGGGCCGCGGCGGCCGACTTGGGTACAATAGTGGGCCCCGTTCCCAACCACGGTTCCCCGGACATGATGGTCCTCGAGGGCGCATCCGCCCTTTCGCCGTTCCGCCGCGAACGTCTTGAATCCCGCCTGCAGTCCCTGGCCGCCGATCTGCGCATCACCGGTGCCTGGCATGTCTACTTCATCCAGACCGAGGGCGATGCGGCCCCGGACCCGGCGATCCTGAGCCGGATCCTGGAGGCCCAGCCGGCGCTGGCCGAGCGTGAGGACGGGGCGGTATCGTGCTTCGTGGTGCCGCGGTTGGGCACCCTGTCGCCCTGGTCGAGCAAGGCCACCGAGCTGGTCCGTGGCGCCGGGCAGCCGATCCGCCGGGTCGAACGTGGCCTGCGCATCGACCTGGCCGGCTGGCCGGCCGATGCGGCCGCGCAGGAAGCGGTGATCCGCGCGCTGCACGACCCGATGACCCAATCCGTGCTGGCCGAGACCGCGCAGGCCCAGGCGCTGTTCAGCGCCCCGGCGCGCGGCGAGCTGGAGCGGATCGCACTGGATGACCTGGAAGCGGCCAACAGCCGCCTCGGCCTGGCCATGGCCCAGGACGAGATCGACTACCTGCGCCAGCGCTTCGGCGACCTGGGCCGCAAGCCGTCGGACGTGGAACTGATGATGTTCGCGCAGGCCAACTCCGAGCACTGCCGCCACAAGATCTTCAACGCCAGCTGGACCATCGACGGCGCCGACCAGTCGCACTCGCTGTTCCGGATGATCAAGAACACCCACCAGCAGACCCCGCAGCACACGTTGAGCGCCTACAGCGACAACGCCGCGGTGGTCGCCGGTTTCCCGGCCGCGCGCTATCGCCCGGATCCGGCCACCGGCCAGTACCGCAGCGAGGCCGTGGTTGATTCGGCGTTCTGCATCAAGGTGGAAACGCATAACCACCCGACTGCGATCGCCCCGTTCCCGGGCGCGGCCACCGGCGCGGGCGGTGAGATCCGCGACGAAGGCGCGACCGGCCGCGGCGGCAAGCCCAAGGCCGGCCTGACCGGGTTCTCGGTCTCGCACCTGCGCATCCCGACCCTGCCGCAGCCGTGGGAAGCGCCGCGCGCGCTCAACCCGCGCATGGCACCGGCGCTGGACATCATGCTGGACGGCCCGCTCGGCGGCGCCGCCTTCAACAACGAGTTCGGCCGCCCGAACCTGCTCGGTTACTTCCGCAGCTTCGAGCTGGCCGAGGGCGAGGGCCTGACCCGCGCCTACGACAAGCCGATCATGCTGGCCGGTGGGCTGGGCGCGATCGACCAGAACCAGGTCGAGAAGCTGCGCCTGCAGCCCGGCGATGCGGTGATCGTGCTCGGCGGTCCGGCGATGCTGATCGGTCTCGGCGGTGGTGCGGCCAGTTCGGTGGCCTCCGGTGAAAGCGCCGAAGACCTCGATTTCGCCAGCGTCCAGCGCGACAACCCGGAAATGGAGCGTCGCTGCCAGGAAGTGATCGACCGCTGCGTCGCGCTCGGCCTGGACAACCCGATCCGCTGGTTCCATGACGTCGGCGCCGGTGGCCTGTCCAACGCGATTCCCGAGTTGCTGCACGACTCCGGCGTGGGTGGCGTGATCGATCTGGGCAAGGTGCCGGCCGATGACCCGTCGCTGTCGCCGATGCAGCTGTGGTGCAACGAATCGCAGGAACGTTACGTGCTCGGGGTGCCGCAGGCGCGCCTGGCCGAGTTCGCTGCGCTGTGCGCGCGCGAGCGGTGCCCGTTCGCCGCGGTCGGTGTCGCCACCGCCGAGGAGCGTCTGGTCGTGGCCTATGGCGCGACCGTGGGCAACACCCCGGCCGATGCCCCGATCGATCTGCCGATGGACGTGCTGTTCGGCAAGGCGCCGAAGATGCACCGCGACACCGTGCACCCGGCTGCACCGCGCTGGCCGGCGCTGAAGACCGCCGGGCTGGACCTGCACGAGGCCGGTCTGCGCGTGCTGGCGCATCCGTCGGTGGCCTCGAAGAACTTCCTGGTCACCATCGGTGACCGCAGCGTCGGCGGCCTGACCGCACGTGAGCAGATGATCGGCCCGTGGCAGCTGCCGCTGGCCAACGTCGCCATCACCCTGGCTGGTTTCGATACCGTCGCCGGTGAAGCGATGGCGATCGGTGAGCGCACCCCGCTGGCCCTGCTGGATGCGGCCGCCTCGGCGCGCATGGCGGTCGGTGAAGCGATCACCAACCTGTGCGCGGCCCCGGTCGACGCGCTGGAAACGGTGAAGCTGTCGGCTAACTGGATGGCCGCGGCCGGCCACCACGGCGAAGACGCGCTGCTGTATGACGCGGTGCGTGCGGTCGGCATGGAGCTGTGCCCGCAGCTGGACCTGAGCATTCCGGTCGGCAAGGACTCCCTGTCCATGCAGGCGCAGTGGCAGGCCGACGGCCAGGCGCACAAGTCGGTGTCGCCGGTGTCGCTGGTGATCTCCGCGTTCGCGCCCGTCGCCGATGCGACCGGCCAGCTGACCCCGCTGCTCGACCGCGATGCCGACAGCGAGCTGTGGCTGATCGGCCTGGGGGCTGGCAAACAGCGCCTGGGCGGTTCGATCCTGGCCCAGGTGCACGCCGACCATTCCGCACTGCCGGCCTTCGCCGGTGCCGTGCCTGACCTGGACGATGCGCAGCGCCTGCGTGCCTTCTTCGAGCTGATCCGCGACGCGCGCCAGGCCGGCCTGCTGCTGGCCTACCACGACCGCAGCGACGGCGGCGCGTTCGCCGCGCTGTGCGAGATGGCCTTCGCGTCGCGTCTCGGCCTGGACATCACCCTGGATGCCTGGGGTGATGATCCGTTCCGCAGCCTGTTCAATGAAGAGCTGGGTGCGGTGGTGCAGATCGCCAAGGAAGACCGCGCGGCGTTCGCCGATCTGGTCGAGCGTCATGCCCTGACCGAATGCGCGCAGCGCATCGCGCGCCCGACCACCGCCCCGGTGGTGCGCGTCTCGCTGCAGGGTGACAGCCTGGTCGAGTGGCGCTGGGAAGCGCTGTTCGATGCCTGGTGGTCGGTCACCCACGCCATGCAGAAGCTGCGCGACAACCCGGACAACGCCGACCAGGAGCGTGCGATCGCGCGCAACTTCAACGCGCCGGGCCTGAAGCCCAAGCTCAGCTTCGACATCAACGAAGACGTGGCGATGCCCTTCATCAACACCGGCGCGCGTCCGCGCGTGGCGGTGCTGCGCGAGCAGGGCGTCAATGGCCAGATCGAAATGGCGAACGTCTTCGAACGTGCCGGCTTCAGTTCGTTCGATGTGCACATGAGCGACCTGATCGAAGGCCGCGTCGCGCTGTCCGATTTCACCGGCCTGGTGGCCTGTGGCGGCTTCAGCTACGGCGATGTGCTCGGTGCCGGCCGCGGCTGGGCGACCTCGGTGCTGGAGCGCAGCGCGCTGCGCGATGCTTTCGCGGCGTTCTTCGCCCGCGAGGACAGCTTCGCCCTGGGCGTCTGCAACGGCTGCCAGATGATGAGCCAGCTCAAGGACATCATCCCCGGTGCCGAACACTGGCCCCAGTTCCACCGCAATCGCAGCGAGCAGTTCGAAGCACGCACCGCCTTGATCGAAGTGGTGGAGTCGCCGTCGATCCTGCTGCGCGGCATGGCCGGCTCGCGCCTGCCGGTCGTGGTAGCGCATGGCGAAGGCCAGGCCGTCTTCGCCAATGCGGTCGATCAGGCCGCGGCACGCGTGTCGCTGCGTTATATCGATGGCGATGGCAACGTGGCCACGCAGTACCCGCTGAATCCGAACGGCTCGCCCGACGGCATCACCGGCCTGACCACCACCGATGGCCGCACCACGATCATGATGCCGCATCCGGAACGCACCCCGCGTGCGATCAACCTCAGCTGGCATCCGGTCGATTGGAACGGCGATTCGCCGTGGCTGCGGATGTTCCGCAACGCAAGAGTATGGTGCGGCTGATACTGCGCACCGCATCGCTTTCGATGCGGTGAAAGTCGCGTGAAGAAACCGCCGGCCTGTCCGGCGGTTTTCTTTTGCATGGCCGACAAACTGATCGACAGCAATGAGTTACATCGCGTTACAGCGTGAAAACGCGTTATGGCGATTGCTCACATACAGCTAACAAAATCACGCAATAACACGTCGTTTCTGTGACGCAATTCGCGGTCATATGAATTTCAATGTCAAAGTCTTGACGTTGTTCAAACTGTACGTTAACACTGCATGCTCATTTCGACAGCGTTCAGTTCCGCAGTAAGCGCATGGATGGCGTGCACGCTGTAGGTATCTGCCAGCCATTGCGCACAACGCAGTAAATCAAGCGAAAAAACGCCCCCAGGGGACGTTGGACCACGCGGTCCGGCGTTGGCGTCGCTTTGCCTAAAACCAGCCTAATCAGGAGCCGCATCGATGAATCGGATTTATCGCAAGGTCTGGAACAAAGCACTGGGGCAGATGGTCGTTGCCTCGGAATTGGCCAGCAGCCAGTCCTCGGGTGTCGTCATCGATCAGCGCCGAACCTCTGGCGGACGCAACACCGCACTGCTCTCGGCCGCCATCGCGTTGACGCTTGGATGGGGCGCGGCAGGCGCCGTGCAGACGGCGCACGCGCAATCGGTGGAAGTGGGGGGCAATGCGAACTGCCTGGTGCTCAACAGCGGCATCGTCGACAGCTGCGTGGTCGACGGCAACGCCACGGCTTCGGGCACCAACGCGGTCGCCATCGGCAGCAACAGCACGGCGTCGGCGGCCAACAGCGTGGCGCTCGGCGCCGGCTCGAAGGCCAACCGGGCCAACACCGTTTCGGTGGGGGATGCCGGCAAGGAACGCCAGGTCACCAACGTCGCCGCCGGTACGGCCGCGACGGACGCGGTGAACAAGGCACAGCTGGACAAGGTGGCGGTCGCCGCCGAAGGCGCGACCCGCTATTTCAAGGCCGACGGTGACGGCAGCGACGCCGATGCAGCGAAGATCGATGGCGAGGGTGCACTGGCCGCAGGCGCCAGCGCCAACGCCGATGGCGACGGCGCAACCGCGCTGGGTCGCAGCAGCCAGGCGGTCGGCAATGCCACCACGGCAGTGGGCAGCGAAGCGCTCGCGATCGGCCTCGGGGCGAGTTCGTTCGGCCAGGGCAGCATGGCCTTCGGGGATGCCAGCATCGCGCTCGGCCAGAGTGCCGCGGCCTTCGGTCTGGGCGATGTCGCCCTCGGTGCATCGGCCGTGGCGGCCAGTGAAAATGGTGCGGCCACCGCGATCGGCGGCCTGGCGGAAGCCAGTGCCGATGGCGCGACCGCGATCGGTGGGGGTGCCTTGGCCATCGGCCCGGGCAGCACCTCGCTCGGCCGCGGTGCGGCCAGTGCCGGTGAAGCCTCGGTCGCGGTCGGCGCGTTCAGCGTCGCGGTCGCGGATTTCAGCGCGACCCTCGGCGCGAACTCGGCTGCGGTGGCGGTGGGAAGCGTGGCGCTCGGCGCCGGTTCGTACGCCGATCGCGTCGATACGGTATCGGTCGGCAATGCGGAAAACGGCCTGCGTCGCCAGATCACCAATCTTGCCGATGGCACCGAAGACAGCGACGCGGTGAACAAGGCGCAGCTGGATCAGGTGGGTGCGGTCGCAGCCAACACCGACAAGCGCTTCCAGGCCACCGGCAGCAGCGACAGCGATGCCGGTGCCCTCGCAGCAGGCGACAACGCGACCGCGATCGGTGAAGCCGCCAACGCGCTGGCCAACGGCGCGACCGCGCTCGGCAGCGGTGCCACGGTCACCGCGCAGAACGCGACGGCCGTCGGCTACAACGCCAGTGCCACCGGTCAGAACAGCGCGGCGTTCGGCACCAATGCGCAGGCCAATGGTCCAGGCAGTGTGGCGGTCGGCGGTGCAGCGGTGGATGCCGATGGCAACCCGCTGATCACCAACGGCGGCGTGCCGGTGGATACCGGGGCGACCAGCGCCGGCGTCGGCGGCACGGCCGTCGGTGCGAGCGCGGACGCCTCGGGTTTCGCCGCTTCGTCGTACGGCGTCGGCGCATACGCGGCCGGTGCGCAGGCCTCGGCGTTCGGTGCAGTGGCCAATGCCACCGGCGACTATTCCACCGCCGTCGGTACGCAGAGCGTGGCGACCGGCAACAGCAGCACCGCCATCGGCGGGCCGGCGGATCTGCTGCCGGGCCTGGGCTTCTTCGTGCAGACCCAGGCCAGTGGCGAAGCGGCCACCGCGGTGGGTGCGGGCGCGATTGCCAGTGGCGATTACGCGGTGGCCAACGGCACCCTGAGCGAAGCCTCGGGCACCGAGGCTACCGCCGTGGGCTACTTCGCCTACGCCCCGGGCGAGGGCGCCACGGCGCTCGGCGCGGAAACCTGGGCCAGCGGTGAACTGAGCACGGCGGTGGGCTTCTACAGCACTGCGCGCGGCGCGAACAGCGTTGCGCTGGGCGCCAACTCCACCGCTACCCGCGACAACACGGTCTCGGTCGGTGATGTCGGCAACGAGCGCCAGATCACCCACGTCGCCGCGGGCAGCGAAGCGACCGATGCGGTCAACAAGGCGCAGCTTGATGCAGTGGCAAGCTCGGCCTCGGCGACCTCGACGCAGTTCAAGGCCAACGGCGCTGCCAGTGGTGCGGTCGGCGCCTTTGCCGATGGCGAGGATGCACTGGCGGCCGGTGAGGCCAGCAATGCGCTGGGTGCCGGTGCCACTGCCGTGGGCGGTGGTGCGACCGCCGTCGGCGATGACACCGTCGCGCTGGGCCGCAACAGCAGCGCGACCGGCAACGGCAGCGTGGCCATTGGTGGCCTCGGCCAGGCGTATGACGAGTACAACCAGCCGCTGGTGGATGACCAGGGCAATGCGATCCTGATCGGTGCCACCGCGGCGCCGGACAGCGTCGCGGTCGGTGCCGGTGCACAGGCCACCGGCACCACCAGCAATGCATTCGGCAGCGGTGCACAGGCCACCGGCAGCAACAGCCTGGCCAGCGGCTACAAGGCCCGCGCCACCGGCGATTACAGCGTGGCGCAGGGTGACAACGCCTTCGCCAGCGGCGAGGAAACCACCGCGACCGGCGCATATGCGTGGGCCACCGCGGATGGCGCCACCGCCTTCGGCTCCAGTGCGTGGGCGACCGAAGCCAACGCCACGGCGGTGGGTCAGTCGGCCTGGGCCAGCGGCACCGGCTCGACCTCGATCGGCTACAACAGCTGGGCGCGCGGCAGCAGTTCCACCGCGCTCGGCCGCGGTGCTTTCGGCTACGGCGACAACAGCGTGGCCGTCGGTTTCCAGGCATTGGGCAACAGCATCAACAGCATCGCCATCGGCACCAACGTGGTCGCCGGCGGGGAGAGCGCGATCGGCATCGGTGCCGGCAGCAGCGCGACGGCGTCCAATGCGGTCGCGCTCGGCGCGGGTGCGGTCGCCGACCGTGCCTACACCGTCTCGGTCGGCAACGATGATCGGCAGCGCCAGATCACCCAGGTGGCCGCCGGTACCGAGGGCAGCGATGCGGTCAATCTGGATCAGCTGACTGCGGCGACCGACCAGTTCCAGGCCAGTGGCGAGGGTGTTGCCGTCGCCGGTGGCCAGGAAAGCGTGGCCGCCGGTGCTAACGCGGCCACCGATGGCGATTACGCCACCGCGGTCGGTTCAAGCAGCTTCGCGGCCGGCACGGGCGCGTCGGCGTTGGGCAGTGGCGCCTTCGCCCTGGCCGACAACGCCAGTGCCGTCGGCTTCAATGCCGTCGCCAGCGGTGCCAATGCGATCGCGGTCGGCGCCAATGCGCAGTCCACTGCCGAATACGCGACGGCGACCGGTGCCGAAAGCCTGGCCTCCGGCGAGCAGAGCACGGCGACCGGTGCGGCGAGTGTCGCCTCCGGCGCCGGCAGCCTGGCCGGCGGCGCGCTGTCGGAGGCCGCCGGTGAAGAATCGGTGGCCCTGGGGTACTTCAGCAGCGCCAGCGGCGAGGGTGCGACCGCGGTCGGTGCGGAAAGCGTGGTCAGTGGGACGCTGTCGGCCGGTTACGGGTTCGCCTCCGAAGCGACCGCCAACTACACCACCGCGATCGGTGGCTACGCGGTGGCGTCGGCCTTCAACGCGACCGCACTGGGCAGTTTCGCGCAGGCGACCGGCTCCAACAGCGTGGCACTCGGTGGCGATGCCGAAGCCTCCGGTGCGTACAGCACCGCCACCGGCCAGGGCAGCCTGGCCAGCGGCATCAACAGCGTGGCCGTCGGTGGTGCGCTGTTCGGCCTGCTGCCCACCGAGGCCTCCGGCAACTACTCCACGGCCGTCGGCGGTGGTGCATGGTCGCCGGGCGTCAACAGCACCGCGCTCGGCAATGCGGCCACTTCGAGCGGGGCGAACAGCGTCGCCCTCGGCGCCGACTCGATTGCCGACCGCGATGACAGCGTCTCGGTCGGCAGTGCCGATGCGCAGCGGCAGATCACCAACGTCGCGGCGGGCACCGACGGCACCGATGCGGTCAACGTGAACCAGTTGAATGCAGTGGCCGATGCGGCCGCCTCCACCAGCAAGTACTTCCAGGCCAGTGGCAGCGCCGACAGCGATGCCGGTGCCTACGTGGAGGGTGACAACGCGCTGGCCGCCGGTGAGGCCTCCAACGCCATCGGCAACGGTGCCACCGCGCTGGGCAGCGGCAGCACCGTGATCGGCACCGAATCCACCGCGCTGGGCTTCAACGCCACGGTCACCGGAGACAACGCGGTGGCGATTGGCAGCAATGCGAGCAGCAGCGCCGCAGGCGCGGTGGCCCTCGGCGATCTGAGCGCGGCCTCCGGCGCGGCCAGCGTCGCCATCGGCGGCGGTTCGTTGTCGCAGGGCTTCGGCGCGGTGGCGATCGGTGCCGGCTCCGAGGCTGCGGGCCTTGCCGCCACGGCCGTCGGTTACGGCGCCTGGGCGCTGGGGCGTGAATCCACCGCGATCGGCAACTTCGCTACCGCGGACGGCTGGCAGGCCAGTGCGTTCGGCGCGAATGCCACCGCAGGCTTCTTCGGCACTGCACTGGGCAGCAATACGCAGGCGGCCGACGTGGCGACCGCGGTAGGCCAGGGCACGCGTGCGGATATCGCCGGTGCCGCCTTCGGCGTGCAGGCCAATGCAGGCCTGTATGGCGTGGCGGTGGGCAACAACGCCGTCACCGGGGAAGACGGCGTGGCCGTCGGCTTCAACGCGCTGGCCGGTGCGGATGCGGGCAGTGTCACGCAGGGCATCCAGACCACCGCGATCGGCAGTGAAGCTTGGGCGACCGAAGACGGTGCCACCGTCGTCGGCTACAACAGCTACGCGCAGGCGGTGAATTCCACCGTGGTGGGCAGCAACACCTGGACCACCAAGGACGCCGACAACAGCGTCGCGCTCGGTGCCGGTTCGCTGGCTGATCGTGCCAACGCCGTCTCGGTGGGTGCCGCGCAGGCATGGACCGACGCGGCGGGCGTGGTGCATGAGGCCATTGATCGGCAGATCACCAATGTCGGTGCCGGTACGGAAGACACCGATGCGGTCAATGTCGCGCAGCTGAAGGAGGTGGCAGCAACGGCTGAAGCCACCAGCAAGTACTTCCAGGCCAGCGGCAGCGCTGACAGCGACGCCGGTGCGTACGTGGAAGGCGACAACGCGCTGGCCGCCGGTGAGGCGTCCAACGCCATCGGCAACGGCGCCAGCGCGCTCGGCAGCGGGGCAACGGCCGTCGCCGACAACGCCACCGCGGTCGGCTTCAACGCCTTGGCAAGCGCCGAAGGCGCCGTGGCCCTGGGCAGTGACGCGCAGGCGACCGGCGAAGACAGTGTCGCGGTCGGCAACGGCGCCAGTGCCAGCGAGATCGGTGCCAGTGCCACGGGCGCCGGTGCGCAGGCGGGCGGTGCTTACGCCACGGCGACCGGCAGCCAGTCCACGGCGGCGGGCCAGCAGGCCACCGCCAACGGCTTCCGCGCGAATGCCTCCGAAGCCGGTGCATCGGCCTTCGGCAGCTACAGCGAAGCGACCGGGCAGCTCTCTTCCGCGCTGGGCTACGGGGCGGTTGCCTCCAACGCCTATGCCGTAGCGGTGGGTGCCGCCTCGACCGCCTCCGGCGCGGGTGCGGTGGCGGTGGGTGAATCGTCTGAAGCCACCGGCGATGAGAGCGTGGCAATCGGTGGCACGACCTTCTACGGTCTGCTGCCGTCGCGCGCCTCGGGCACCGGTGCTTCCGCCTTCGGTGCAGGTGCGTGGGCAACCGATGATTACGCCACCGCGATCGGCTGGAACTCGTGGGCCGATGCGGGCAATGCCACCGCACTGGGCGCCAGTGCCAGCGCGGAGGGCGTGAACAGCGTCGCGCTCGGCGCCGGTTCCACCGCGGATCGCGACAACTCGGTCTCGGTCGGTACGGCCACCGCGCAGCGGCAGATCACCAACGTCGCTGCCGGTACTGAAGGCACCGACGCGGTGAACGTCGACCAGCTCAATGCGGTCGCCGATGTCGCGGAAACCACCAGCCGGTACTTCCAGGCGTCAGGCAGCGGCAATGGCGATGACGTCGGCAGCTATGTCGACGGGGCGTATGCCACCGCGGCGGGCGAAGCGGCCAATGCGTTCGGCACCGGGGCCTCGGCCTATGGCAGCGGCGCCCTGGCCTCCGGGCGCAACGCCTCGGCGTCGGGCTTCAACGCCTCGGCCACGGCCGATTCGGCGACCGCCATCGGTGGTGCGCTGTATTACGAAGATGACAATGGCAACGTGCTGCTGGACAAGGCCACCAGTGCCAGCGCCGTCGGTGCCACCGCACTCGGTGCGGGGGCGCAGGCGGACGGCAGCTTCAGTACCGCCACCGGTGCCGGCGCCACGGCAGCAGGGTTGCAGTCCTCGGCCTTCGGCTACAGCGCCGAAGCCGGCAGCGACTACAGCACTGCGGTCGGTACCTTCAGCGCCGCCAGCGGCGTGCGCACCACGGCGTTGGGCTACGGCGCCGAAGCCAGTGGGGATTACGCGTCCGCACTGGGCTGGGGCAGCGCCGCCTCGGGCAGCTACGCCAATGCACTGGGCTACGCGTCGCAGGCCAGCGGCGACAACAGTGTGGCTGCCGGTTCCAACGCCTGGGCCACCGCGGCACGCACCACGGCGGTCGGGCAGCTGGCTTGGGCCACCTCGCAGGGCGCCACCGCGATCGGCCAGGACAGCTACGCGTACAGCGGCATCAATGCCACGGCGCTGGGCACCAGTTCGTCGGCCAGTGGCGCAGGCAGCGTCGCACTCGGCGCCGGTGCCCGCACCAGCGAGGCCAACGTGGTCTCGGTCGGCGGCGGCAACGGCACCACCGGCCCGGCCACGCGCCGCATCACCAATGTCGGGGATGCGGTCAACGCCAGTGACGCGGTGACCAAGTCGCAACTGGATACCGTGGCTGCCACCGCCGATGCGGTCGGCAAGCACTTCCAGGCCAGCGGCAGCGGTGTGGCCACGGCCAGCGGCAGCGATGCGCTCGCCGCCGGTTCCGGCGCGACCGCCAGCGCGACCCGCAGCAGTGCGCTGGGTACCGCCGCCGTCGCCTCGGCGACCGGTGCCACCGCGGTCGGCGCCGATGCCTCGGCACGCGGTGCCAACAGCACCGTGCTCGGCCGCCAGGCCTCGACCAATGCGACCAACGGTGTGGCGATCGGCAACGGCGCGTTCGCCAGCAACGGGGCCAACAGCATCGCGATCGGTTCGGCAGCGGGCGTCTCCGGTGCCAACGCTGTGGCGCTGGGTTCGGGGTCGCGCGCAGTGGAGGCCAACGTGGTCTCGGTGGGTGGCGGCAACGGCACCGACGGCCCGGCCACGCGCCGCATCGTCAACGTCGGCGCCGGCCGCATCGCGGCAGGCAGTACCGACGCGGTGACCGGTGGCCAGCTCAACACCACCAACCAGCGTGTCGGTGCGGTGGAAACCCGGGTCGGTGATATCGACACCCGGATCGGCTCGGTCGAGAACGTCACCGCCAATGCGCTGACCTATGACGACAGCAGCCGCGACACACTGACCCTGTCGGGTCTGCAGGGCACCACGCTGGACAACGTCGGCAGCGGTTCGATCGCGTCCGGCAGCCGCCAGGCGATCAACGGCGGACAGTTGTTCCAGTCGCTGACCGATGTCGCCACCTTCCTCGGCGGCGGCGCCAGCGTGGGCATGCAGGGTGTGTTCGTCGCGCCGAACTATGTGATCCAGGGGGCGACGTACAGCAACGTGGGCGACGCACTGGGTGCGCTGGACCGCAAGGTCAGCGACCTGGACCAGCGCGTGGCCGGTGGCGGCAGTGGCGGTGCACGTGCACGCACCGCCGCAGTGGCCACCGCCAGCGTCGCACCGGACGCCAGTGTCATGAGTGCTGCCAGCGAGGACGCGATTGCGACGGTACAGGGCACGCCGACCGCGGCGAGCGTGGGCAGCAGTCAGCCGCTCAGCGCGCCCGCCGCCGCACCGGCCGCGGTCAATGCGGTGGTGATGGGCGACGGTGCCGTGGCCAGCGGGGCGTCGGCCACGGCGATCGGCCAGGGCGCGACCGCCTCGGCCGCCAACTCCGTGGCACTGGGCCAGGGCTCGGTCGCGGATCGTGCCGATACGGTCTCGGTCGGCAGCGTCGGCAACGAGCGTCAGGTCGCCAACGTGGCGGCCGGTACGCAGGCCACCGATGCGGTCAACAAGGGCCAGCTGGACGGTGGCATCGCGACCGCCAACAGCTACACCGACCAGCGCTTCACCTCGATGGCCGACAGCTTCGATATCTACAAGGGGGAGATCGACCAGCGCCTGCGTCACCAGGACCGTCGCATTGATCGCCAGGGTGCGATGAGCGCGGCCATGCTCAACATGGCCACCAGCGCCGCCGGCGTGCGCACCCAGAACCGCGTCGGTGTCGGCGTCGGTTTCCAGGGTGGCGAATCGGCGTTGTCGCTGGGCTACCAGCGCGCGCTCAGCGAGCGCGCCACGGTGACCCTGGGCGGTGCCTTCAGCAGTGATGACAGCTCGGTCGGCGTGGGTGCCGGCTTTGGCTGGTAAGCCGTTTCAACGCGGGGCCGTGCGCGGCCCCGCTGCAACGTAATGCAAGGCCTGAGGGGGCGGGTCACGGGAACCCTGGCCAGGGCCGGCCAGGGAGCTCGCATGGAGTGTTGGCCTGAACAGTCGTTTGATCCATGACCTTGAAGAGGACGTCAACGTGACCAGTAAGCAGAACCTTCGCATCAATGTGCTGGCAGCCGCCGTGCTGTCGTTGTCCGCAGGCGCCAGCGCCTATGCCGCGGGCCTGCCGGCCAAGGAGTCGGTGCGCCAGCCGGCGGCCGCCCAAGGCGCAGAGCGCATCATCGTCAAGTACCGCACGGGGACCGCGGCGGCCACGGATCGTTCGGCCAAACTGACGGCCGTGCAGTCGGCGGTCGCCCGCGCCAGCGTCGGTGGTTCCGCCGCCGGGCGTGCCAGTGCGGTGAACCCGCAGATCGTGCGCAAACTCGGCGTCGGTGCCGACCTGATCCGCCTGCAGGGCCGCCTGAGCCCGGCCGAACTGCAGAAGGTGCTGGCCGAGATCAAGGCCGATCCCTCCGTGCAGTACGCCGAAGTGGACGTGAAGCTGCAGCGCACCGACGTGCGCCCGCGGAATGCCACACCGCAGCTGGTGCCGAACGATCCGTACTACGCGCAGTACCAGTGGCATCTCAACAGCGCCACCGGCGGCATCAATGCGCCAGCTGCGTGGGACGTCGCCCAGGGCGAGGGCGTGGTGGTGGCGGTGCTCGACACCGGCATCCTGCCGCAGCATCCGGATTTCTCCGGCAACCTGCTGGCGGGTTACGACTTCATCAGCGACGCGGAAACCTCCCGCCGCGCCACCGATGACCGCGTCCCGGGTGCGCTGGATTACGGCGACTGGGTCGAGAATGACAACGAGTGCTACGCCGGCTCGCTGGCCGAGGACAGCTCCTGGCACGGTACCCACGTGGCCGGCACGATCGCCGAGTCCACCAACAACGGCGTGGGCATGGCCGGTGTCGCGTACAAGGCGCGTGTGTTGCCGGTGCGCGTGCTCGGCAAGTGCGGCGGCTACCTGTCCGACATCGCCGACGCGATCACCTGGGCCTCCGGTGGCACCGTCGCCGGCGTGCCGGCCAATGCCAATCCGGCCGAGGTCATCAACATGAGCCTGGGTGGCGGCGGCGCGTGCGATGCGCTGTACCAGGATGCGATCAACGGTGCCGTCTCGCGGGGCACGACCGTGGTGGTCGCGGCCGGCAACTCGGCCTCCAACGCGGCCAACTTCCGTCCGGCCAGCTGCGCCAACGTGGTGGCGGTCGGTGCGGCCCGGATCACCGGTGGCATCGCCTACTACTCCAACTTCGGCACGGTGGTGGACCTGTCCGGCCCGGGCGGCGGCGGCAGCGTGGACGGCAATCCGGGCGGTTATGTATGGCAGGCGGGCTATGACGGCGCGACCACGCCGACCTCCGGTGCCTACAGCTACATGGGCATGGCCGGCACCTCGATGGCGTCGCCGCACGTGGCGGCGGTAGCAGCCCTGGTGCAGGGCGCGGTCACCGCGGCCGGCAAGGACCCGCTCAGCCCGGCCGCGCTGGAAACGCTGCTCAAGCAGACCGCGCGCGCCTTCCCGGTGACCATCCCGACCGCCACGCCGATCGGCTCCGGCATCGTCGATGCCAAGGCCGCGCTCGACAAGGCGCTGGAAGAAGAGTGCACCGAGAACTGCGGCCCGGTCGCCACGCCGCTGACCAACAAGGTTGCCGTCGGTGGCCTGAGCGGCGCCGGTGGCAGCGAAGCGCTGTACAGCTTCGAGGCACAGGCCGGCAAGGTGCTGAGCCTGCTCACCTACGGTGGCAGTGGCAACGTGTCGGTGTACGTGAGCCAGGGCAAGGAGCCGACCGCCACCGCGTTCGACGCCAAGTCCACGCGCCCGGGCAACAGTGAAACGGTGCGCTTCACCGCGCCGGTGGCCGGCACGTATTACATCAAGGTGGTCGGCGAGTCCGCGTTCAGCGGCGTGAGCATTCTGGCCAACCAGTAATACCGCAGCACCCCGAACGGGAGTCCGTCATGTGACGGGCTCCCGTTTTTGCATCTGGACGGTGTGCAATACCGCGTAGGATCGCGGTGAACTGCTAAAGTCGCAGCGGTTGCCAGGAGAATGTTCTTGAACGCGGTTGCCCAGGATTCCACTGCAGCATCCCCGGCCGAATCCCGCATCGTTGCGGTATTGCTGGAGAAAGGTCGGCTCAAGGACGGCGACCTGGCCCGTGCGCGCCCGCTGCACCGTGAATCCGGCGGCAGCCTGCTGGGCTTGCTGGTCCGGCTGGGGCTGGTCTCCGAGCGCGACCATGCACAGACCAGCGCCGAGGTGCTTGGCCTGCCCCTGCTCGACGCCAAGGCGGTGCCGGAATCGCCGCCCGAAGCCCTGCTCGATGGGCTGCCGCTGACGCTGCGGTTCCTCAAACAATTCCATGTCTGTCCGCTGGCGCTGCACGACGACGCGATCGATCTGTGGGTGTCCGATCCGCAGGACCCGTATGCGGCCGATGCGGTCCAGCTGGCGATCGGGCTGCCGGTGCGCCTGCACGTCGGCCTGCGCTCGGAGATCGATGACCTGATCGAGCGCTGGTTCGGCCAGGGCCGCAGTGCGATGGGCGCGATCATCGAGACTGCCGACGGCGAGGGCGCCGCGGTCGACGACATCGAACACCTGCGCGACCTGGCCTCCGAAGCGCCGGTCATCCGCCTGGTCAATCTCGTCATCCAGCGCGCGGTGGAACTGCGCGCCTCGGATATCCACATCGAGCCGTTCGAGAATCGCCTGAAAGTGCGTTACCGCGTGGACGGCGTGCTGATCGAGGGCGAAAGCCCGCCGGTCAACCTGACCGCCGCGGTGATCAGCCGCATCAAGATCATGGCGCGGCTGAACATCGCCGAGCGCCGCCTGCCGCAGGACGGCCGCATCATGCTGCGCGTGCAGGGCAAGGAGCTCGACCTGCGCGTGAGCAGCGTGCCGACCGCGCACGGCGAAAGCGTGGTGATGCGCCTGCTCGACCGCGATACGGTGGTGTTCGATTTCCATCGCCTGGGGTTCACCGACGCCTTCCTGCCGCAGTTCCGCAAGGTGCTCGAACAGCCGCACGGGATCCTGCTGGTCACCGGCCCGACCGGCTCGGGCAAGACCACCACGCTGTACACCGCGCTGAGCCAGCTCAATACCGCCGACGTCAAGATCATCACCGTCGAAGACCCGGTCGAGTACCAGATCGAAGGCATCAACCAGATCCAGGCCAAGCCGCAGATCGGGCTGGATTTCGCCAATGCGCTGCGCAGCATCGTGCGCCAGGATCCGGACATCATCATGATCGGCGAAATGCGCGATCTGGAAACCGCGCGCATCGCGATCCAGTCCGCGCTGACCGGCCATCTGGTGCTCTCCACGCTGCACACCAACAACGCGGCCGGCGGCATCACCCGCCTGCTCGACATGGGCGTGGAGGATTACCTGCTCACGTCCACCATCAACGGTATCCTGGCCCAGCGCCTGGTGCGCCGGCTGGAGCCGCAGCACGCGCAGCGCTATGCCGCCTCGCCGGAGGAGATCGAGAAGTTCGGCCTGCGCCGGCTGCAGCCGGACGGCGAGATCTTCCTGTACCGCGCGCAGCCCTCGGCGATCGCGCCGACCGGCTATCTCGGCCGGACCACCATCGTCGAATTCCTGGTGATGAACGATGCGCTGCGCAGTGCGGTGATGCGTCGCGCCGGGATGGGCGAGATCGAGCAGATCGCCCGCGCCGCCGGCATGCGCACGATGTACGAAGATGGCCTGTCCAAGGCGCTGCAGGGCCATACCACGCTGGAAGAAGTGCTGCGCATGACGGAGGAATCCTGATGCGCGTGCGCGACCGAAAGCGGGAGCACGGCTGAGCATGGCCCAGTACCGCTACAAGGCGCTCAACGCCCATGGCGAACTGTTCGATGGCCAGATGGAGGCGGCCAGCGAAGCCGAGGTGGCCGCGCGCCTGCAGGACCAGGGCCACATGCCGATGGAAGCACGGCTGGCCAGCGAGGGCGTGGCTGGTGCCTCATCCTGGGCGGCGCTGCTGCGCCGGAAGCCGTTCGACGGCGGCGGGCTGGTGCAGTTCACCCAGCAGCTGGCCACCCTGCTCGGTGCGGGGCAGCCGCTGGACCGCGCGCTGAGCATCCTGCTGGAGCTGCCCGAAGACGAGCGTACACGCCGGGTGGTCACCGACATCCGCGACATCGTGCGCGGCGGTGCGCCGCTGTCGACCGCGCTGGAACGCCAGCACGGGGTGTTCTCGCGGCTGTACATCAACATGGTGCGCGCCGGTGAAGCCGGGGGCAGCCTGCACGACACGCTGCAGCGGCTGTCGGATTACCTGGAGCGCAGTGCCGAGCTGAAAGGCCGCGTCATCAATGCGCTGATCTACCCGGCGATCCTGCTGGCGGTGGTCGGCGGCGCGCTGTTGTTCCTGCTCGGCTACGTGGTGCCGCAGTTCGCGCTGATGTACGAAAGCCTGGACGTCGCCCTGCCGTGGTTCACCCAGTGGGTCCTCACCGCCGGCCTGGTCGTGCGCGAAGGCTGGATCATCATGATCGTGGTGCCCGCGGTGATCGCGCTGGTGGTGGAGCGCCGCCTGCGGCAACCGGCCGCGCGCCTGGCCGTGGATGGCTGGCTGCTGCAGCGCAAAGGCATCGGCCCGCTGCTGGCCAAGCTGGAGACCGCGCGCCTGGCCCGCACTCTGGGCACGTTGCTGCGCAACGGCGTGCCGCTGCTGTCCGGCCTGGGGATCGCGCGCAACGTGCTGGGCAACCGCGCGCTGGCCGCCGATGTCGACACCGCCAGCGACGAGGTCAAGAACGGCAACGGCCTGTCGGCGTCGTTGTCGCGCGGCAAGCGTTTTCCGCGCCTGGCGCTGCAGATGATCCAGGTCGGCGAGGAATCCGGTGCGCTGGATACGATGCTGCTCAAGACCGCCGATACGTTCGAGCAGGAAAGCGCGCGTGCGATCGACCGTCTGCTGTCGGCACTGGTGCCGGTGATCACTCTCGTGCTGGCCTCGGTGGTCGGCCTGGTGATCGTGGCCGTGCTGGTACCGCTGTACGACCTGACCAATGCCATCGGCTGACCGGCCGCTGGAGAATACCCCCGTGATTCGATGCAAGGAGCCTGCCATATGCAACGTCGTCGCCTGACCCGCTTCACTTCCGCGCGCCACCAGTCCGGCATGAGCCTGCTGGAAATCATCATCGTGATCGTGCTGATCGGTGCGGTGCTGACCCTGGTCGGCAGCCGCGTGCTCGGCGGTGCCGATCGTGGCAAGGCCAACATCGCCAAGGCACAGGTGCAGACCATGGCCGGCAAGATCGACAACTACCAGCTGGACACCGGCAAGCTGCCGGCCAAGCTGGATGATCTGGTCACCCAGCCGGGCGGCAGCGCCGGCTGGCTCGGCCCGTATGCCAAGCCGGCCGACCTCAATGATCCGTGGGGTCATGCGCTGGAGTACCGCGTGCCGGGCGAGGGCCAGCCCTACGATCTGATCAGCCTGGGCAAGGACGGCAAGGTGGGCGGCAGCAGTTACGACGTGGACATCCGGTACGAGTAACCGGCCTTGGGAGCACCGTGGCCCGTGTCGAGCAGACCGCCGCATCGCGTGTCCACGGGCAGCCATGCACGCGGTCTGTCGCTGCTGGAGATGCTGCTGGTGGTCGCCCTGATCGCGATCATCGGCGTGGTCACCGCCACCGCGATGAACGGTGGCATCGAGGGCCTGCGCCTGCGCAATGCGGGCAAGGAGATCGCCACCCAGCTGCGCTACACACGCACCCAGGCGATCGCCACCGGGCAGACCCAGCGCTTCGTGATCGATCCGCGCGCGCGCAGCTGGCAGGCCGCGAACGGTCGCCATGGGCAGATTCCCGCCGCGCTGGACGTGCAGTTCCGCGGCGCGGGCCAGCTCAGCACCGCGCCGGGGCAGGGCAGCATCGCCTTCTTCGCCGACGGTGCCGCCAGTGGCGGCAGCATCGCGCTGAGCACGCGCGGTGCGGTGTGGGACATCCAGGTGGGGTGGATCACCGGCGAAGTCCGTGCGGGCCCGCGTCGGGAGGGCCGATGAAGAAGCACCAGCGCGGCTACTCGCTGCTCGAGGTGATCATCGCGTTCGCCCTGCTGGCGTTGGCGCTGACCCTGCTGCTGGGCAGCCTGTCCGGCGCGGCGCGCCAGGTTGGGCAGGCCGAGGTGCGCAGTCGCGCCACGTTGTACGCGCAGTCGTTGCTGGCCAGCACGGGCGTGGAGGCGCCGCTGCAGGAGGGCAGCACGCAGGGCGAGTGGGAGCAGGGCAAGTACCGTTGGCGGCTGCAGGTCGAGCCGTATGCGGAGCCGCGCACGACCACCGCGCCGGTGACGACCGACGTCGGCGGCCCCACCCTGGCCCAGATCACCCTGCAGGTGCGCTGGGGCGAAGGCAACGGCGAGCAGCTGCAGTGGCGCAGCCTGCGCCTGCTGTCCCCCGTACCGGGCACACCGCGATGACGCTGCGCGCGCGCCGTGTCCGCGGTTTCACCCTGATCGAAATCCTGCTGGCCACCGCGCTGCTGGTGGGCGGCCTGGCACTGGCCTTTGCCACCGTGCGCTCGGCGATGATGATCAGCCAGCGCGGCGAGCGCATGGCCGCGCAGAACGAGCGCATGCGCGCGGTCGAAGGCTTCCTGCGCCGCCGCCTGTCGACCGCGTTGGTGATCGCGACGTCGCCGCCGGATCCCACCCGCGACCCGGTGTATTTCCTGGGCGAGCCGCAGCGGATGTTGTTCGTCTCCGATCTGCCCGGGTATCTCGGGCGGGGTGGGCCGTATGCGCATGAACTGCAGGTCCGGCGCGCGGGCGCGCAGCAGCAGCTGGAGGTCGGGTTGACCCTGCTGCAGAACGGCGAAGCGATCGAAGAAGCTCCGCCGCGCCCGCCGGAGATGTTGGCCGATCAGCTGCGCGAGGTGCGCTTCCGCTATCGCGGCACGGATCCGCGCACCGGCCAGCTCACCGAGTGGCTGGACCGCTGGGAGGACACCCGGCGCCTGCCCTTGCTGGTCTCGATCGAGATCGTGCCGCTGCAGGGGCCGGCGTGGCCGCCGATGATCGCCGCATTGCCGCCACCACGGACGGATCGCCCATGAGGCCGGCGCGCGGTGCGGCGCTGGTGCTGGTGCTGTGGTTGATCGCCCTGCTCACGGCGGTGATCGGCGCATTCGCGCTGAGCGCGCGCGTGGAGCACATGCAGCAGCGGGTGATCGGCGATGACGCCATCGGCCAGGAATATGCGCGTGCCGGGCTGGAATACGCCCTGCATCGCCTGCAGCCGCGCGCCAGCCAGCCGGCGTGGGTGGCCGATGGCCGCCGCTACCGGTGGACCTTCGATGCGCGCCGGATCGATCTGGCGATCCTCGATGAGAACGGCAAAGTGAACCTGAATCTGGCCGATGCCAGCCTCCTCAGCGCCTTCCTGCGCGCGATGGGTGAAGCGCCGGACCGGGCGCAGCTGCTGGCCGGGGCCATCGTCGACTGGCGCGATGCCGACAGCCTCAAGCAGCCTGGCGGGGGCGCGGAGACGCCGGATTACGTCGCGGCCGGCCTGCCCTATGGCGCGCGCAATGCGCGCTTTGAGACCGTGGGGGAGCTGCAGCGCGTGCTCGGCATGGATGCGGACCTGTATGCGCGGATCGAACCGATGCTGACCCTGTACAGCCGCCAGGCACGGCCGGACCCGCGGTTCGCGGCCGGCCCGGTGTTGACCGCGCTGGGGCTGGATGCAGAACGCCTGCTGGCCGAACGCGAGCGCGCCGCGGCCGCGGATGACGCCGGATTGCCGGTCGCACCGCTTGCAGGTGGCAGCGGCACCTATAGTATCGAGAGTCGCGCCACGGACGAACGCGGCCGGATATCGGTACTGCGCGCCGTGGTGAGGATGGGGTCGGCAGGCACGCCGGGAACGGCATACACAGTACTTCGCTGGGAACAGGGAATGGCAGCAAGATGACGGCATGGCGTGACAGTCTGGTGCGGGCCCGGGGGCGCGTGTCGCCTGGCGTGGGCAGCAGCCTGCGCTGGTGGCGGCAATCATTGCTGGCCTGGCTGCCGGTGCGCTGGCAATGGGCGATGGGCTGGTCGCGCTCGCGCCTGCTGCTGCAGCGCGACGGTGACGTCCTGCGCCTGCAGCGCCAGACCGGCGAACAGATCGAGGCGATCGCCGACCTGCCGTGGCCGGTCTCGCCCGGCGCGGTCGATGGCGTTCTGGATGCGCGCCTGCGCGGCCTGCCGCGGCATTGGCTGCTGCCTGCCGACACGGTGCTGCGCCGCCCACTGCGCTTGCCGGCGGCGGCCGCCGAGCGGCTGCGCGACGTGGTCGGTTTCGAGATTGATCGGCAGACGCCATTCGATGCCAGCCAGGTCAGCTACGACGTACGCGAGCTGGGGGCGTTGCCGGATGGCCAGCTGCAGGTGGAGCTGGTGGTTATCCCGCGTCCGCAGCTGGAACAGTGGGCACAGCAGGCCGGGCCCTGGGCACAGGCCGTGGCCGGCGTGGATGCGGTCGACGCCGAGGGCCGTCCACTGGACGTCAATCTATTGCCGGTCGCGCAGCGGCAGCCGTATCGGGACCCGATGGCGCGCTGGAACGCGATCCTGGCGATCAGCGCGATCGTACTGATCGCGCTGGCCGGTCATCAGCTGCTCGAGAATCGCCAGGCGGCGGCGGATGCGCTGCGCGCGCAGGTCGATGACGCCGCACGCGATGCACGCCGGGTCGCCGCCGAGCGGCAGCAGGTGCAGAGCCTGGTCGAAGGCGCTGCGTTCCTGGAGGGCAAGCGCGCCGAACATGCCAGCACGGTGGAGATCTGGAATGAACTCACCCGCCTGCTGCCGGACGGCACCTATCTGGAAAAAATGTCGATCGAAGGCACGACGCTGCAGCTGATCGGGCTCAGCCGCGAAGCCTCGCAGCTGGTGCCGCTGCTGCAGGATTCGCCGCTGTGGCGCAAGGTCAACCTGACCGGCGTGCTGCAGGCCGATGGCGCGACCAGCGGCCGCGACCGCTTCACGCTGACGGCCGAGCTGCAGCCGCTGCCCGGCGCCACGCCACCTGCGAAGGAGGTTGCCGATGGCAGCACAACCGACGCGCCGTGATCGCTGGCTGGCGCTGGGTCTGCTGCTGGCGGTGATTGCCGTGGCCTACCTGCTGCTGGTGCATCCGTGGTTGACCCGCCCGCTGCTGGCGATCAACGCCGATATCGCCGCCGTGCAGGAGCGCCAGCAACGCGTGGACACGCAGTTGGCGCAGCGTGGGCAGATCGCCACCCAGCTGCGTGAGGTGCAGGCGGCGCTCGAAGGCCGCCCCGGCTTCCTGCGCGAGGCCACCGCTGAATCCGCCGCGGCCGCGCTCTCCAGCCGCCTGCAGGATGCCGTGGCCTCGGCCAGCCCGGGCAACCGCAGCTGCACCATCAGCAACCGCACGCCGCTGCCGGATGCCAGCCGTGAGCCGGCGTTCCCGCGCGTGGCGCTGCAGGTGCGCCTGCGCTGTGGCGTGCCGGAGATGGCCGCGGTCCTGCATACGCTGGAGACGGGCACGCCGCGCCTGTTCGTGGACAACCTCAATCTGCTCGCGCAGCGCTTCCAGCAATCCCCCAGCGAAACCGGTACGGGCCTGGACGTGTCGTTCGAACTGGTCGGGTATCTGCGCCCGGGCGCCGCGCTGGAGCCCGGTGCGGCGCCACCACCGCCGCCATCGCCGTTGCCGGCCGGGCCGGCCGCCGACCCGGGCGCGGCACCGCCCGCCGATGCGGCAGAACCCCCGTCGGGTGATGCGGCCGACCCAGCGCCTGCACCGGCCGCTGCCGAGGAGGTCGAGCATGAAGCTTGAAGCAGCCGGCCTGCGCACCTGGTGGCTGGGTGGCATCGCACTGTGGGCGCTGGCGATCTGGGGGGCGACGCTGTTCGGGATGGGCAGCCGCATCGCCCCGGCCACCGATGGCGATGCCGGGGCCGCGCCGTTGCCGCGACTCGGGCCCGCTGCGCCCGAACGCATGGCCTCGGCCAGTACCTATGCACAGATCGGCGCGCGCCCCTTGTTCGCCGAAGACCGTCAGCCGCGCCCGTACCTGCTCGGTGGCACCGAGCAGGGCACGGCCAGCAGCGTATCGCTGACCGGCGTGCTGCTGACGCCCGGCTTCGGCATGGCGATCCTGACCACCGACCAGCGCCAGTCGCTGCGGCTGCGCTTGAACGGTGAAGCGGTCAACGGCTGGCAGCTGCTGGCGCTGGAACCGCGCCGCGCCACCGTCAGCGGCCCGGGCGGCACGCAGACGCTGGAGCTGCCCGTGTTCAACGGGCAGGGCGGCGAACCACCGACCGTGCTGGGCGCCACGCCACTCACCTCGGTACCGCCGGCCGGCACCGGCGCGCGTCCGATCAACAGCGTGGCAGCACCGATGCCGCCACCGCCGGCTCCCGCGCCTGCGCCCCAGGCCGCCGCCGCACCCTCGAATGCAGCGCCCACCGCGCAGAATCCGCAGGGGCCCAGCGAAGAGCAGATGAAGGCGATCCGCGAGCGCATCCAGGCGCGCCGCCAGCAACTGCAGCAGCAACAGCAACAGCAGTCGCAGCAACCGCCCGCGGGCGGCTCCGGCCACAACCCTTAGAGTGACAGCATGACCCTGCGCCTTTTCCCCGTGTCTTTCCTCGTCGCCCTGTTGGTGGGCTGCACCACCGTGCCCGCGCCGGAGGTACGCCGCGATGCGGTGCTCGACAGTCACCAGGTGGTTGCCGGCGACGGCTCCGGCGCGGGCATCGAGGCCGAACCGCTGGGCAACCATGGCGCCCCGCAGGCGGTGATCCGCCGCGGCACCGGCACCATGATCAACCGCAGCGCCGCGGCCGCACCGCAACCCTCGCTGGGCAATGCCTCCACCGGCAACGCCACGTTCAACTTCGAAGGCGAATCGGTGCATGCGGTGGTCAAGGCGATCCTCGGCGACTT
This sequence comes from Stenotrophomonas sp. TWI1183, assembly GCF_039673115.1. Taxonomy (NCBI): domain Bacteria; kingdom Pseudomonadati; phylum Pseudomonadota; class Gammaproteobacteria; order Lysobacterales; family Lysobacteraceae; genus Stenotrophomonas; species Stenotrophomonas sp. TWI1183. Next base: position 147,964 of record NZ_JBDJKZ010000005.1, on the reverse strand, counting down.
CCTCGGCCAGAACTACGTGATCGCGCCGGGCGTGCAGGGCACCGTGACGCTCGCCACGCCCAAGCCGGTGTCCTCCGCACAGGCGTTGAACCTGCTGGAAATGGTGCTGGGCTGGAACAACGCCCGCATGGTCTACAGCGCGGGCCGTTACAACATCGTGGCCGCCGACCAGGCGCTGGCCGGGACGGTCTCGCCGAGCACCGCCTCGCCGGCCAATGCGCGTGGCTTCGAAGTGCGCGTGGTGCCGCTGCAGTACATCTCCGCCACCGAGATGAAGAAAGTGCTGGAGCCGTACGCGCGCCCGAACGCGATCGTCAACGTCGACAACGGCCGCAACGTGATCACCTTGGGCGGCACCCGCAGCGAGCTGGAAAACTACCTGCGCACGGTGGAGATCTTTGACGTGGACTGGCTGTCGGGCATGTCCGTGGGCGTGTTCCCGATCCAGTCGGGCAAGGCCGAGCAGGTCGCCGCCGATCTGGAAAAGGTGTTCGGCGAGGAGAGCAAGACGCCCAGCGCCGGCATGTTCCGTTTCCTGCCGCTGGAGAACGCCAACGCCGTGCTGGTGATCACCCCGCAGGCACGTTACCTCGACCAGATCCAGCAGTGGCTGGACCGCATCGATACCGCCGGCGGCAATGCGCGGCTGTTCTCCTACGAGCTGCGCTACGTCAAGGCCAAGGACCTGGCCGAGCGCTTGGCCGAGGCGTTCGCCAACGAGAACGGCCGCGGTGGTCGTGGCAGCAGTTCGCTGGCGCCGGGCGCGTCGCCGATGGACATCGGAAGCCGCGATGGCAACAGCAACAGCAACTTCTCCAACACCGGCAGCAGCAACGGCAGCAGCCGCGGCGGACTGGGCGAAGGCACGATGAGCCTGCCGCAGCGCCAGTCCGGCAACGCCAGCTTCAGCCTGGAAGTGCAGGGCGATACCGTCGGTGTTTCGGCGGTGGAGGAAACCAACACCTTGCTGGTGCGCTCCACCCCGCAGGCCTGGCGCTCGATCCGCGAGGTCATCGAAAAGCTCGACGTGATGCCGATGCAGGTCCACATCGAAGCGCAGGTGGCCGAAGTCGCGCTGACCGGCGACCTCAGCTACGGCGTGAACTGGTTCTTCGAGCAGGCCGTCGCCACCGGCAAGACCGAGAGCGGCATCGACCTGCCGAGCGCGCTGGGCCGCTCGATCTGGGGCAGCATCTCCGGCACCGTCGGCAACGACGGCGTGGGCTGGACCTTCCTCGGCAAGAACGCGGCCGCCGTGGTCAGCGCACTGGACAAGGTCAGCAACCTGCGCCTGCTGCAGACCCCGTCGCTGTTCGTGCGCAACAACGCCGAAGCCACCCTCAACGTGGGCACGCAGATCCCGATCAACTCGGTGTCGGTCAATACCGGCGTGGGCGGCGACAACACCTACAGCCAGGTCCAGTACCTCGATACCGGCGTGATCCTCAAGGTGCGACCGCGCATCACCCGCGATGGCGTGGTGTTCCTGGACATCGTGCAGGAGGTCAGTTCGGCCGGTGCGATCCCGGCCGGGTGCGACCCGACCCGCACCACCTGCAATCCGCCGATCAATACCCGCAAGATCTCTACCGAAGCGGCGGTGCAGAGCGGCGACACCATCATGCTGGCCGGCCTGATCACCAACTCCGACGACGACGGCGCCAGGGGTGTCCCGGGGCTGAGCAGGATCCCGGTCATCGGCGCGCTGTTTGGCAGCAAGACGAAGAAGTCCGAGCGCTCCGAGGTGATCGTGCTGCTGACCCCGACCATCGTGCGCAACGCGCAGGAGTCGCGGAACCTGACCGACGAATACAGCAGCCGCTTCCGCGCGATGGAGCCGTTCCCCGAGCCCAAGGCCAAGCGCTGAGTGTTGCCCGGCCCCCGCTGTCACCGCGGGGGCCGATCTTGTTACGCTGGCCGCGCCCAAGGGAGGCTGCGATGACACAGCGACACGGCGAAGACGGCAGCACGCGGAGGTCCGCATGAGCACGGTCATCCTGCTGCCGATCGGGGTCGATGATGCCGCGCTGGACCGTTGCCTGGCCGCGCTCGATGCCGGCACCGCGCGCGCTACCGCGATCTGGCTCGCCGACGATGGCCAGGCCGGGCCACGCGCGCAGGCGGTGATCGAACACTGGCTCGCGCAGACGCCCCTGCAGGCCGAGTACACCCGCCGCGCCCGCGCCATCGGTGAAGTGGCCCACCTGGATGAGATGCTGGCCGCGTGCACCGGCGCCGATGTCGTGGTGCTCGCCCCGGATGCGATCCCGGCACCGGGATGGCTGCAGCAGCTGCAGGCCTGCCTGGCCCGCGATCCCTCGATCGGCTCCGCCACGCCGTGGTGCAACGCCGGTGAGACGGCGGCCTGGCCGCGGCTGGGCGAGATCAACCCTCTTCCGGACGACCTGGATCTGGCCCCGCTGGCGCAGGCCTGCGCGGCGATGCCGCCGCTGCATCCCGAGCTGCCGTCCGCGGTGACCCACGCGGTGCTGTTGCGTGGCAATGCGCGGCGCAAGGCGGGCGGCCTGGACATGCACAGCTATGCCTCGTGGAATGCCGCCCTGATCGACCTCAGCCTGCGCATGGCCGGGCTCGGCTGGCGGAATGCACTGTGCGAGACCGCGTTCGTCGCCCGGGTCGCCGAAGGCGTGACCGGCGAGGGCGACATGGAGGCGCTGGCAACGCGCTGGCCGGCCTGGCCGCCGCGGCTGGCCGGCTTTCTGATGGCCGATCCACTGCAGCAGGCGCGCCACGACCTGCAGCAGCATCACCGGCAGGCGATAATGCCGAAGGCGCAGGGCGATCTGTTCGCGCCGCCCGTCATTGCCGCCCCGGAGTCGCCTGTTTGAGCCCTGCCATCGCCGCCATCATCGTCAGCTACCAGAGCGCCAGCACCTTGGACGCCTGCCTGCTGCGCCTGCGCGAGGCGCGCGACATCGCCGAGATCCGCGTGGTCGACAACGACTCCACCGACGGCACCCTGGACATCGTGCAGCGGCATGCCAGCGCGGATGCGCGGGTGCGCTTCATCGCCAACCCGGACAACCCCGGCTTCGCCGCGGCCAACAACCAGGGCGTGGCCGACAGCCAGGCGCCGTGGCTGGCCTTCATCAACCCGGACCTGATGGTCGGTCCCGAGACCCTGGCCGTGCTGCGCGAACGCGCGCTGCCGCTGGGTGACTGCGTCCTCGGTGTCGAGCAGGTCGACGAAGACGGTCGCCCGGACGATGCGGTGCGCCGTCGCGACCCGGATTTCGCCGCGATGCTGCGCAACCCCGGGCAGGGCGGGAAACTCGCCATCCCTGTCGACCGCAGCCAGCCGCTGCAGATCGTGCCGGCCCTGTCCGGCGCATTGCTGCTGATGCCGCGCGCGCTGTTCGACCGGATCGGGGGATGGGATGCCGGCTATCGCCTGCACGCCGAGGACCTGGACCTGTGCCGTCGCGCGCGCGAGGCCGGGGCGGTGATCGCCATCGCCAACGACCTGCAGGTCACCCATGTGCGTGGTGTCTCCAGCCGCTCGCGGCCGTTCTTCGTGGAGTGGCACAAGCACCGCGGCCTGTGGCGGTACTTCCGCCGGTTCGAGGCGCCGCAGCGTCCCTGGCCGGTGCGCTGCGCGGTGTGGGGCGCGATCTGGGCGCATGCCCTGGTGCAGGTGCCGCGCCTGCTGCGTCGCCGGTAGACTTCCGCTGCCCGGCCGTTGGTCGTACACAGTGGCAGGCGCATACTCTTCAGCATGATCATCCAGTCCCTGCTCGACACCGACCTGTACAAATTCACCATGATGCAGGCGGTGCTGCATCAGTATCCCGGCGCGCAGGTGCAGTACCGGTTCAAGTGCCGGACCCCGGGCATCGACCTGGCGCAGTTCATCGACCAGATCAACGCCGAGATTGACCACCTGTGCAGCCTGCGCTTCAGCGCCGAAGAGCTGGACTACGTGCGCGGCCTGCGCTTCGTCAAACCGGACTTCGCCGATTTCCTCGGCCTGTTCCACCTGGACCGCAAGTACATCGCGCTGCGCCCGTCGACCACCGTTCCCGGTGAGATCGAGCTGGACATCACCGGCCCGTGGCTGCACACCATCCTGTTCGAAGTCCCGCTGCTGGCGATCATCAACGAGGTCTGGTTCCGCAACACCACCAACTCCGATTTCAGCGAAGGCGAGCGCCGCCTGCAGGCCAAGACCGCGCTGCTGCGCGATACCCCTGGTTTCGAGCTGTGCCGGATCGCCGATTACGGCAGCCGCCGCCGCTACTCGCGCGCGTGGCATGCGCGCATGCTGCCGATGCTGCGCGACGCGCTCGGTGCGCAGTTCGTCGGCACCAGCAACGTGCATTTCGCCCGCCTGTACGGCATGACGCCGCACGGCACCATGGCCCACGAATATCTGCAGGCGTTCCAGGCGCTGGGCCCGCGGCTGCGCGATTCGCAGGTCGCCGCGCTGGAATCGTGGGCGCGCGAGTACCGGGGCGACCTGGGCATCGCGCTGTCCGACGTGGTCGGACTGGAGGCCTTCCTGCGCGATTTCGACATGTATTTCTGCAAGCTGTTCGATGGTGTCCGCCACGACTCCGGCGACCCCTTCACCTGGGGCGACCGCATGCTGGCGCATTTCCACAGCCGCCGCGTCGATCCGCGCAGCAAGGTGCTGGTCTTCAGCGATGGCTTGAACATCGAAAAAGTGATGCAGCTGTTCGACTACTTCCGCGGCCGTTGCCAGGTGGCGTTCGGGGTGGGCACGCACCTGACCAACGACCTGGGGCCGACCCCGCTCAACATCGTGATCAAGATGGTCCGCTGCAACGGCCAGCCGGTCGCCAAACTGAGCGATTCGCCGGGCAAGAGCATGTGCGACGATCCGGGCTATCTGGCGTATCTGCGGCAGGTGTTCGAGCTTTCACCCGAGTGAGACGCCTTAAAAAGCGACAATGGGACGTCATCCGCGTCACTAAGTGACCTTGAGCGTCACTTTTCCGAGAAAATGTGATCTTCATCACGTTGCACTGGCTAGCTCCGGCAACTTGGCCTACGATTTGCGTGATGGAAGTCACATTCGTTGGTCATCACATGGAGCTGTCTAGTGAAGGTGCTATCTGTTTTCGGAACGCGTCCTGAAGCTATCAAGATGGGGCCGCTGGTGCGCGCACTGCACGCCGCGCCGGGAATCGAGTCCATCGTCTGCATCACCGGCCAGCACCGGGCGATGCTCGACCAGGTCATGTCCCTGTTCGAGATCCACCCGGATCACGACCTGGATGTGATGGTCGCCGACCAGACGCTCAACGGCCTGTGTTCCCGGCTGTTCGCCAAGCTCGACGCGTTGTACGAAGCGGTAGCGCCGGATCGCGTGCTGGTGCACGGCGATACCAGTACGGCGATGACCGCCGCGTTGGCCGCCTTCCATCGCCGCATTCCGGTGGCGCATGTGGAAGCCGGGTTGCGGACCGGTGACCTGCAGCAGCCCTGGCCGGAAGAAATGAACCGCCGCGTCATCGACGTGGTCGCCGACCATCTGTTCGCGCCGACCGACAGCTCACGCTACAACCTGGAACAGGAAAACCTGGCCGGGCGCATCAGTGTCACGGGCAACACCGTCATCGATGCACTCAAGCAGACAGTCAAGCGGATCGACGAGGATGCAGCGCTGCGCGCATCGATCGATGCGCAGTTCCCGTTCCTGCAGCCCGAGCGCAAGCTGCTGCTGGTCACCGGCCATCGCCGCGAGAACTTCGGTGGCGGTTTCGAGAACATCTGCCGCGCGCTTGCGGAACTGGCACGGCGCGAAGACCTGCAGATCGTCTACCCGGTGCATCTCAATCCGAACGTGCAGGGGCCGGTCCATGCGCACCTGGGCGGCCTGGACAACGTGCATCTCATCGCGCCACAGGATTACCTCAATTTCGTCCGCCTGATGCAGCGCGCGCACGTGGTGCTGACCGATTCCGGTGGCGTGCAGGAAGAAGCCCCCGCGCTGGGCCGCCCGGTGCTGGTGATGCGCGATGTCACCGAGCGTCCCGAAGCGGTGCAGGCCGGCGTCGTACACCTGGTCGGCACCGATCCCGACCGCATCGTTGCCGCCGTGCACGCGGCCTGCGACCGGCCGGCCGTGGCCGCCCACTTCATCCCGGATGCCAGCCCCTACGGCGATGGCCGTGCCTCGGCACGCATCGTCGCCGCGCTGCGCGGTGAGCCGTTCGATGAGTTCGTGGCCGCCCACGTCTCTGCCGTTTCCCACTCCTCCCTTTCAGAAGTGACGCCATGACCCAGACCAACCGTAGTACCGATCGTTTCCGCAAGGTATTACCGCTGGCCCTGGTGATGGCCCTTCCACTCAGTCCTGTCCACGCTGCCGACACCCCGGCCGGTCAGTTCACGGAGTGGGCCGCCGATGCCACGGTGACCCGCAGCATGACGCTGCGTGAGTTGGGTTTCCGTCAGCCGCTGACCCTCAGTGGCCAGGAAAGCCAGCGTGAGATCTATCTGCCGGTACCGGCGGGCGTGCCGACCCGCGACGCGCAGCTGCAGCTCGATGGGCGCTACGTGCGCGGCCATACCGGCCGCAGCTCGGGGTTGTGGTCGGTCGATGGCGACCCGGTCGCCGCGCGCTCGATCACCGATGCGCAGGGCGATGCCAGCCAGCTGCTCGGCATCGACGGCCTGCCGCGCGACAACGGTTTCGTCCGCGTGGGCGTGGGCTGGTGGTCGGTGGTATCGGATTACCGATGCGCCGATCAGAGTGCCCCGGCCAACGTATTGCGGTTGTCGCCGGAGTCGCGTTTCAGCTACAGCTTCGATGGTCGCGCGGTGAACACCGTGGCCAAGGCCTGGGGCGCACTGCCCACACGGGTACGCCTGCTGGTCGATGGCAAGGCGCTGCAGGCGCCGGCCTATGACGCGGCGTGGCGGGTAGGTGCGGCGCTGCGCAACGGCGGCAAACAGGTCGACGTGGTGGCGCTGCCGGTGGTGGGTGGCACGGTCGATCTGACCGGGATCAGCATTCCGGCCAGCCTGCAGGCTGTTCCGGCCTACGCGGCGCTGGCCGCCGGCGGCAGCCAGCATCGCATCGCCTCGCTGGCCGAAGTCGGCGCCCTGCTGTCGCTGCGCGACAGTGGTCCGCTGGCCGTCGACGTGGCCATCAGCACCGATCCGCTGCGTGCCGCCGTACGGGCCGCGCTGGATGCGCTGGCGGTCGAGGTGGGGGCCAGTGGCGGCGATGCCGCCGCGGCGTTCACCGCGTGGCGCGGCAGCGACATGGTCGCGCTGGAGAAGGGCGCCGGCGGCGCATCGGTCAGCGTTGCGGCGGTGGCCGGGCGCCCGACCCTGGTGGTCGCCGCCGAGGCCGGGGCGAAGGTTGCCGGGCTGCTCACCGAGCAGTGGCGCGCGTATGCACTGGGCCGCACCCTGCAGGTGGCCCAGGCCACCCCGCCGGCGGTGGGCGAGAACGCGGTGCTGCTCAGCCGCCTCGGCAACATGTCCGGTACGCTGGACATCGTGACCCGCGGCGACCGCACCGCCAGCTTCGAGCTGGGCGCATTGTCGGCCGATGGCCGCCTGCCCGACCAGGTCGTGGTCGATGTGTCGGCCGCACCCAACGCGGCCGGGCAGGGCGCGGTGGCCAGCATCTATTTCAACGATTACCTGCTGGGCGCCAGGGTGCTCGCCGCCGACGGCAAGCCGCAGCGGCTGGTCGCCAAGGTTCCGGCCTATGCATTGGCGGCCCGCAACGAAGTGCGCGTGAGTTTCCTGCGCCAGCCGGCGCGTCCGTATTGCCACGATCCGGCCACCGCGTTCCCGGTGTCGATCCTGCCCAGCAGCCACCTCACGCTGGCCAAGCGCACCCTTGATATGGACTTTGTCGGCGCGGCCAGCCAGCTGGCGCATGCCAACGAAGTGTTCGTGCCGGCCACCTGGCTGCAGGACGCCCCGGCGTCGTTGGCCAAGGTCATCGCCATCGCCAGCGCGGTTGGCGTGTCGGCGCAGGCGGCCGAACTGAAGGTGGTCGATGCCGGCACCGCGATCACCCCGGGTCACCCGTACCTGGCCTTCGCGCTGGCCCCGTCCGGCGTCGACCCGGCCGGACTCAAGGACGGTCGCCTGGTGGTCGGCGGCGGCAAGCAGCCGTTGCTCGATCTGGCCGGACTGGACCGCGCCGCTGCGGTGCAGGTGGTGGATGCCGGCGGCCACACCGGCGTGATCTACAACGACCTGGGCGCGCAGGGACCGCTGCTGGACCAGCCGTTCCGCCTGCTGCGCGGTGATCTGGCCGTGCTGGATGGCAGCGGTGTGGTGACCGACTTCGACAGCAAGGATCCGTATGGCGCGCGCGTGGCCGATGCCGGCAACCCGCAGCCGTGGTGGCAGCAGCACATGGTGTGGTTGCTGGTCCTCGTCGGGTTGGTCGTGTTCGCGCTGCTGGCCGCCCGCGTCACCCAGATCCGCCGCCGCCGCAAGTCCGGCAACACGGGGCACTGACCGCCGTGGACGGTCTGTCCTGGAACATCCAGCTGGCCAACTACTACGCCACCCTGGAAACGGTGGCGGCGGCAGTGGCCGTGCTGATCCTGATCTCCAGCCTCGATGACCTGTTCATCGATGTCTGGTACTGGGTCCGCGAAAGCTGGCGCACCCTGACCGTCAAGAAGCGTCGCGAGTATCGTCCGCTGACCCAGCAGGACCTGCTGCAACGCCCCGAACAGCCGTTGGCGATCATGGTGCCGGCCTGGGCCGAGTACGACGTGATCGCGCAGATGGTGGAGAACATGATCGATGTGCTCGACTACCGCGAGTACATCGTCTTCGTCGGCACCTATCCCAACGATGCCGAGACCATCGCCGAAGTGGAGCGCATGCGCCGGCGTTACAAACGCCTGCGCCGGGTGGAGGTGCCGCATGCCGGCCCGACCAGCAAGGCCGATTGCCTCAACTGGCTGATCCTGTCGATCTTCGATTATGAAAAGCGGCACGATATCGAGTTCGCCGGGGTGATCCTGCATGACAGCGAGGACGTGCTGCATCCGATGGAGCTGCGCTTCTTCAACTACCTGCTGCCGCGCAAGGACATGATCCAGCTGCCGGTGACCTCGCTGGACCGCGAGTGGTACGAGCTGATCGCCGGCGTGTACATGGATGAGTTCGCCGAATGGCATGCCAAGGATCTGGTGGTGCGCGAGAGCGTGTCGGGCATGGTGCCCTCGGCCGGCGTCGGCACCTGTTTTTCGCGCAAGGCGCTGCTGGCCTTGAGCGCGGCCACCAACAACCAGCCGTTCAACACCGACAGCCTTACCGAGGACTACGACGTGGGCGCGCGCCTGGCGGCGATGGGCATGCATTCGATCTTCGCCCGGTTCCCGGTGCAGTTCCGCGTGCGCCGACCCTCGTGGTTCGGCTGGGGACCGGTGCGTGAAAGCACCCAGTCGATGGCGCTGTGCGTGCGCGAGTATTTCCCCGACAACTTCCGCGCCTCCTACCGGCAGAAAGCGCGCTGGGTGCTTGGCATCGGCCTGCAGAGCTGGGAAACGCTGGGCTGGCGCGGCTCGCTGGCGACCAAGTACCTGCTGGCGCGCGACCGCAAGGGCATCGTCACCTCGTTCGTCAGCATCATCGCCTACATCATCTTCCTGCAGCTGCTGCTGTTCTGGCTGCTCAAGGTGACCGGGGTGTGGACCACCCAGTTCCCGACCATCTTCCAGGCCGGTACCTGGCAGATGAACATCGCCCTGATCACCACCGCCGCCCTGGCCAGCCGCGTGGTGCAGCGCTTCTACTTCGTCAACAAGCTGTACGGGTGGGAACACGCGTTGATGTCGATCCCGCGCATGGTGGTCGGCAACATGATCAACTTCATGGCCACCGCGCGTGCGTGGCGCATGTTCCTGCTCTACCTGCTGTTCGGCAAGCGCATGGTGTGGGACAAGACCATGCACGATTTCCCCAGTGCTTCGCAGCTGGTTCAGACCCGCAAGCGGCTGGGCGAACTGCTGACCACCTGGCAGGCGGTCGAGCCGGAGCGCCTGGAACAAGCACTGCAACAACAGCAGGGCGGGCGCCAGCAGCCGCTGGGCCGCATCCTGGTCTCGCAGGGCTGGCTGGACGATGAAACGCTGGCCGAAGCCATCGCCTTCCAGGGCGACCTGGCGCGTGCCGTCATCGACGTGGACTACCTTCAGGCCGGGCAGTTCCCGCTTTCGGTGGAAGCGTGCGTGCAGTGGCGCCTGTTGCCGCTGCCGGGCAGCACGGCCGATACCCTGTCGATCGCGGTGGCCAACCCGCTCAGCGAGGCCGAGCAGGCGCAGCTGCTGCACGACGTGCACGCGACTGCCGTGGAGCAGTCGATCGCGCGCGAGAGCGAGATCAATGCCGGCCTGCGTCTGATCAGCGGTGAAACCTACCGCATCGACGCGGTGCCGTTGCTGGGCGATCTGCTGGTGGAAATGCGCCTGATCGCCCGGGACCAGTTCGAACGCGTGCTGGACGAGTACAAGCCGCAGCGCGATGGGCGCATCGGCGACTACCTGGTCAAGCACGGCGTGGCCACCGAAGCGGCGATCGCCGAGGCGGTGCGCGAGCAGCATCGCCGTTCCGGCCAACCTCAATACAGCGCCGACGGAGAGCTGAAGGTATGAGAACCACCCTGCTTTCCAGCGTGATCGCGCTGGGCCTGATCGGCCTGGGCAGCGCCACTGCCTTCGCGCAGGAACCGCTTCCGCTGTCGGGGAACGCGTACCGCATCGCCGAGCAGGCATTCGGTGCGTACGACCGCGGCGATTTCCAGCAGGCCTACCGCACGGCCAGCGAAGCAGTGCGCCTGCGCCCGGACGTGGCGCGGCTGCGGCTGCTGCAGATATATGCGGCGCAGAAGCTGGGCCGTGCCGACGAGGTGCGTGCGCTGGCACGGCGCGCGATCGCCGATGGCATCGCCGATCCGGCCCTGCCGGGGCTGGCCGCCGCCGCGCCGCGTGGCGGCACCGCTACCGGCACCGGCGTGCGTGGGGCTGCCGCGGCCCGCCCGACCGCGGCCGAGCTGGCCTACCAGCGCGCGTTCCCGCTGGCGGCACAGGCCTATGAGGCGTTCAACAGCGACCGCATGGAAGAAGCCGCCAGCAAGGCCGAGCAGGCGTTCCGCCAGCAGCCGCAGCAGGGCGCCTGGGCGATCCTGTGGGTGGCCTCTTTGGAGGCGGGCGGAAAGCTCGATGAGGCGCAGCAGGCCGCCGCCACGGCATTGACGCTGGGCGCACCGAACCGCACCGATATTCTCGCCGCGCAGCTGCGCATCCAGCGCGAGCAGGCCGTGGTGCCTGCGCAGGAAGGCTACCAGGCGCTGATCGCCCTGCGTCCGCAGGATGCAGTGGCGCCCGCACGCCGGGCCGTGGCACTGGCCCCGGAGTCGGGCAGCCATCGCCTGCTGCTGATGACCGCGCTGCTGCTCAGCGACCAGCTGCCCGAGGCGGTCGATGCCGCCTCCGACGCGATCGCGCAGGACGCCGACGACACCAATGCCCTGGTGATGCGCGGTTACCTGCAGCAGCGGCTGGGACGCAGTGCGCAGGCCAATGCGGATTTCGACCGCGTGCTTGCCCAGGATTGGCTGGATGGCCAGCAGCAGCGCAACGTGCGGCTGCTGGCGGTGGATGCGGCCCTGGCCGCGGGCGACCGCGACCGTGCCGAGCAGCTGCTGGCACCGCTGAAGGCCGATCCGCTGACAGATGAAGATGCCGATACCCGCCGCGCCATCGCTGATGCGGTGGCCCTGCGCACCCGCGCGCTGCGCTCGACGCGGCCGGGCCTGGCGCTCACCGAGGCGACCTATCCGGCACCGATCCAGCAATGCCGTGAAACGCCCTATGGCACGCAATGCGAGCTGACCCCGACCGACCTGCAGGGCGAGGGCGGCGCAGCCCAGCGTGCCTATGCGGCCTTTGGCCGGCAGGACTACCAGCAGGCCATCGAGGAGGCGCGCAAGGCCGTGCAGGCCGCGCAGGACAGCGCGCCGCTGCAGGCCTTGTTGACCACCTCGCTGGCCGCGGGCGACCGCAGCCAGCAGGCCGAAGCACGCCAGCGCCTGGATACCGCACTGGCCACCACGCCGGAGGATGCCGGCCTGCTGATGCAACGTGGCTATCTCAACCAGCGCGCCGGTGATCCACGCCATGCACTGGGCGATTTCCAGGCGGCGGAGGCGACCGGCAAGGCACCGCCGACGGTGGTGCTGGACCAGGCCTACGCCAACGCTGCACTGGGCCAACACACCGAGGCGGTGACCCTGCTGCGCGGTGCGATCGACAGTGCCGACGCAGGCACGTTGCCGCTGGACACCGCGCAGCGCTACAACACGCGCAGTTCCATCGCCAACTACTCGCGCGAGTGGGGCATGACCTTGTCGGCCGGCTACCGGGGCGCACGCCAGGCGGCGACCAATCTGGGCGGTGCGGCGATCAGCACCCCCGGCGATTCGGTGTTCGGCACGCTCGAAGCGTTCTGGCGACCCGAGAAAACCAACAACCGCCATGGCACGCTGGAGCTGTATGCGCGCCTGGCCAACACCCTGTACGACGAAGGCGGCACCTTTGAATCGCTGCAGGCGATCGACCCGTGCACCGGCATCCCCAGCGAGGATGCGCGCGCGCGCGCGGAGCGACTCAGCCGCTCGCGTTCGATCGCCGGCTGGCCGTCCACCATCGGCTCGTTCGGGGCGCGCTACACCTTCGGCCAGACCGGACTGAGCGCCGGCCTCGAGCGCCGCCAGTTCCTTGGCACGGCGACCCGCAACGGCGGCGTCTATCCGGATTCTGCGGCCATCCAGTGCCGCATCCAGGTGGAGTCGAGCCAGCCGCTGCAGATGACCACCGCGGCCCGCTACCGGCTGAAGGACAACGCCGGCGGCTGGATGTCCTACCTGACCTACGGCTTCTACCACGGCACCGGCGTGCGTACCGACGTCAACCAATGGTGGACGCTCAGCGGTTACGCCCAGGCCGGCTTCACCTGGGATGACAACCGTGCGCAGTTCAGCGTCGATCAGATCGACAGCAACGGCGACACGGTCGCGCGGCTGACGGACTCCGAGGGGCGCCTGCGTCGCCAGCAGTGGTTCGGTGCGGCCGAACTGCGCGCAGGACGCAGCTATCGCTTCGGCGCCGACCAGACCCGCTGGGTACTCAGCCCGTATCTGGTGATCGGCGCGGACTGGATCGACCAGCGCTCGAAGGTGCGGGGCATCGCGTATCCGCTGATCGGCGCGCAGTCCTTCGACCTCTCCGACACCGATCGCAGCTGGTCGCTGGGCGCGGGTCCCGGCGTGGGCGTGCGCTACTGGTTCCGCGAGGACCACTACAACGCGGCGCGGTCCTACCTGGACCTGGCCGTGCAGTACCGGTTCGCCCTCGGCGGCGGCGATACGCAGCGCGCCAAGGGGCTGTTCGCCACCGCTACCCTGTACTACTGACATGGAAAAGGCATGATCGACATGGACAAGCATTCCCCGCTCGAACCCACCTCGCCACGCCGTCGCCTGCGTGCGCGCCTGCCGCTGCTGGCAGTGTTGTGCGCGTTGGCCGGTGCGGGTGCCGCGCAGGCGCAGGCACCGGCCAAGCCCACGCCGCCGGCCGCGGCCGCCAAGGACGACTCGGCCATCGTGCTGGTCGGCAAGGACGGCTGGTTGTTTCCGGCCTGGGGCAGCCTCAGCGACGTGGACATGCAGGCGGTCGACGCGTCGACCCGCCTGATCGCCGAGGCCAAGGCCCGCCTTGCCGCACGCGGCATCCGCCTGGAACTGTTGTTGCTGCCGGACAAGGTGCTGTTCTACGAAGATCGCCTGCCCGAGGGCAAGGTGGTGAGCGCCTCGGTTGAAAAGCGCTACGACACGCTGCTGGGTTCGCTGCAGAAGGCCGGCGTCGAAGCGCTGGATGCGCGCAAGGTACTGGCCGGCGTCCACGCCGCGGGCAGCGATGTCTTCTATCGCAGCGACCAGCACTGGACCCAGGCTGCCGCCGATGCCACCGCCGATGCGCTGGCGGCACGGATCAAGCAGGCCGTCCCGAACCTCGCGGGTGAACCGGGCTCGGGCACGCCGCTGGGCAAGGAAACCCGTGAACGCCGCTATGGCGATCTGGCGGAGCTGTTCCTGCCGCCGGAACAGCGTGCCGCGGTCGGCCGCGAGACCTTCACCGTCCGCCGCGTCGCGGAATCGCAGGGTCTGCTCGACAGCGGCAAGGCTCCGGTGCACGTGACCGGGCACAGCATGGTGCAGCCCTATTTCGGTTTCCCGCAGAAGCTCTCCAATGCGCTGGACCGTCCGGTGACGGTCAACTGGAAGGCCGGCAACGTCGGGCCGTGGATCATGCTGCTGGAGTACCTGGAGTCCGATGACTTCCGCACCAATCCCCCGCAGGTGCTGGTCTGGCAGATGTTCGAACCGGTATACGGATTCGGCCCGCAGGCCCAGGGCCAGTGGGACAACGCCTCGATCATGACGCCGCAGCAATGGACCGCGCGCTTGAACAAGGCACTGGGGCAGTAACCCGATGAGTGCACGTCCCGGCGCGCCCGCGCCCCTGCCACCGGCCGCGCCGGCCCGTGCCCATCTTCCCACCACCGTGGTGGTGATCGTGCTGCTGGTCATCGGCCTGCTCGCCGGTGGCTGGATGCTGGGCAAGGCGAAGATCCCCGCCGCGTCGCTGGCCCCGGCGCGCTGGGCCGACGGCGAAGCCGGCCGCGCGATCAACGAAGCGCTCAAGCTGCCGGTACAGGCCCAGGCCGACCTCGCCACGGCGGCGCTGCGCTATCGCCTGCTGGGCGATCTCGGCCCGCAGGTCGCGCTCGGCTGCCCGGACTGGCTGTTCTACCGCGATGGCCTGCGCCCGCAGCCCGGTGCCGGCGCGCAGGTGCTGGCCCAGCGCGTACGGCTGATGCAGCACTGGTCGGCCCAGCTCAAAGCGCAGGGTGTACAGGTGCTGGTGGTGGTGGTGCCGGACAAGTCGCGGGTCGAACAGGCACACACCTGCGGGCTGCGCCATTCGGCGAGCATGCGTGCGCGGCTCGGCCAGTGGCAGCAGGCGCTGCACGCCGCGCAGGTGTCTTCGACCGACCTGCTGCCGGTGCTGCAGGGCGCCGACGCGCCGATGTTCTTCCGCACCGACGTGCACATGAACCGGCTCGGCGCGCAGCGTGCCGCCGATGCCGTGGCGGCCTCCGCGCTGCCGCTGCTGGGTGGCCCGGGCGGGCAGGCCTTCGAGGTCGGCGCACCCGGGCCGGCCAAGCCGCGGATGGGCGATCTGATCGTGCTGGCCGGGCTGGAAAAGGCGCCGCCGGCCTGGCGCCCGACGCTCGACCAGGAGCCGGAACAGGTGATTGCGCCGGTGCGCAGCGGCGGCCTGCTCGATGACACCCCGCCGGTGGAGGTGCTGCTGCTGGGCAGCTCCAACGGCCGCCGCAGCCTGTTCGCCGAACGCCTGGGCCATGCGCTCGGGCGCGAAGTGTGGAACCAGAGCCTGGATGGCGGGCAGTTCTCCGGCGCGTTGCTGGCCGCCTGGCCGCAGCGCGCGCAATGGCCACCGACGCTGAAGCTGGTGGTCTGGGAATTTTCTGAAATGGCCCTGTCCTTGCCGTTGACCGACGGTGAGCAGGCAACGCTGGCCGAGATCGACTGAGCGCTACGGACGATGCTTTTCAACTCCTTCCTGTTCCTGCTGGTTTTCCTGCCGATCGCACTGGGCGTGCATTACGCCCTGGGTGCGGTGCGGCCACGCCTGGCCGCGCTGTGGCTGTGCGTGGCCTCGATCGTGTTCTACGGTTGGTGGAACCCGCAGTTCGTGATCCTGCTGTCCGGCTCGATCGTCTTCAATTACCTGGTCAGCCTGGTGATCCTGTCGCTGGCCAAACGGCCGAAGCTGCAGTTGCTGGCCACCGCACTCGGCGTGGCCGCCGACCTGCTGTTGCTGGTGCACTACAAGTACTTCGCGGCGATGGTGAACTTCGTCGGCGAGATGGGCTTGAACGTCGGCCCGATGGATGCGCTGATCCTGCCGCTGGGCATTTCCTTCTTCACCTTCACCCAGATTGGCTACCTGCTCGACTGCCGCGCCGGCGTGGTCAACGACCGCAGCCCGCTCAGCTACGTGCTGTTCGTGACCTTCTTCCCGCACCTGATCGCCGGCCCCATCCTCCACCACAAGGAGATGATGCCGCAGTTCAGCAAGCGCGAAACCTACCGCTTCCATGCCGACAACCTGTCGGTGGGGGGCATGCTGTTCGTGATCGGGCTGGCCAAGAAGGTGTTGCTGGCCGACAGCATCGCCCCGTATGCGGATGCGGGCTTCGCGGCTACCGGCGAGGTCCAGTTCTGGGGCGCCTGGGCCACCGCGCTCAGCTATGCGCTGCAGCTGTACTTCGACTTCTCCGGCTACTCGGACATGGCGCTGGGCCTGGCCCGGATGTTCGGCATCCGTTTCCCGCTGAACTTCAATTCGCCGTACAAGGCGAGCAGCGTGATCGACTTCTGGGCGCGCTGGCACATGACCCTGACCCGCTACATCACCGCCTACCTGTACTACCCGGTGGCGATGGCGGTGACACGCTGGCGCACCCGCCACGGGCGTGCCACCGGACCGACCGCGGTGGCGTCGGCCGGCGGCTTCGCCTCGATGATCGTGCTGCCCACGGTGTGGGCGATGGGCCTGGCCGGCATCTGGCACGGCGCGGGCCTGCAGTTCCTGATCTTCGGCCTGCTGCATGCCGGCTACCTGTCCATCAACCATGCCTGGCGCGTGTTCGTCGTCGGCCGCAAGCCGGCCGCGCTGCGCCAGCTGCGCTGGTACCAGCACGCCGGCTACGTGCTGCTTACCTTCGCCGCGGTGCTGGTGGCGCAGGCGTTCTTCCGCGCCGACGGCGTGCACGATGCGTGGGAGCTGGTCCAGGGCATGTTCGGCATGCGCGGCTGGGAAAGCCTCGAGAACCTGGGCTACCTTGGCGGCATGGGCCTGGCCGACAGCTGGCGCCTGCTGGCCGGCCACCACGTGCAGCTACTCTACATCGTGGTGCTGCTGGCCATCGTCTGGCTGGCACCGAACGCCCAGCAGATCATGGGCGTGTACGGTCCGTCGCTGGCCAAGCCGAGCCCGGCCCCGCGTGCGTGGATGCGCTGGCAGCCCAACTGGCAATGGCTGCTGGTGATGCTGCTGATGCTGGGGCTGTCGCTGCTGAGCCTGCACAAAGAATCCCGTTTCCTCTACTTCCAGTTCTGACAAGGTGAACCCGATGGATATCCAGACCCTCCAGGCCCAGTTGATCGACATCGTCGAAGCAGTGATCGGCACCCGCGTGCAGCCGGACGAATACATGGAGTCGCTGTTCGACTCGATGTCCAAGGTGCAGCTGATGGTCGAAGTGAAAGACCGCCTCGGCGTGACGTTGCCGGTCGATGAGATCGATGCGCTGGTCGACTCGGTGCAGGTGCTCGCCGATTACGTGGCCGCGCACCAGCGCTGAGCCATCCCCCCCTGCAGGAGGCACCCGCATGCGTTTCGATTTCGACCACTGCCGCTTCGTCGCGCTGGAGCACGCGCCGCATGCGCCGGCGCTGCACGACGCCGACGGCACCCTGGACTGGGCCGCGCTGCATGCGGCGACCCAGGCATGGATCGTGCGCGCGCAGGCGGCCGGCGTGCTGCCGGGGCATGCGCTGGTGATCTCAGGGCACAAGCAGTCCGCCTTCGTGGTGGCCATGCTCGGCTGCCTGCAGATGGGCGTCACCTACGTGCCGGTGGACACCATCAACCCGGCGGCGCGGCTGCAGCGCATCACCCAGCTCACCCATGCCGGCGCGGTCTACGATGCGGCGACGGACACCTTCGCTCCCGGGGCCGACGCACCGCGCGCGCTGAGCGTGCCGGACCTGGCCTACATCATGTTCACCTCGGGCAGCACCGGCGACCCCAAGGGCGTGCAGATCGGCCGCGACAGCGTGGCGCTGTTCACCGGCTGGATCCGCGACTGCCTGCAGCTGGGCGAAGCACCGGCCTTCCTCAACCAGATGCTCTTCAGCTTCGACTTCTCGCTGTTCGACCTGTGCGGTGCGCTCGGCCTCGGCGGCAGCTGCGTGCTGTGCCCGCGCGAGGTGATCGCCGACAGCGAACGGTTTGTCGAACACCTGCGTCAGTCGGCGGTGGCGGTGTGGGCGTCCACGCCTTCGTTCGTGCGCCAGCAGATGCTCAACCCGCGCTTCAACGCCGAGCACCTGCCGTCGCTGCAGGTGTTCGTGTTCGGTGCCGAATCGCTGACCCCGCGCGTGGCCGAAGAACTGTGGGCGCGCTTTCCACAGGCGCGCATCATCAACTCCTACGGTCCCACCGAGGCCACCTGTTCCACCACCTGGGTGGAGATCGACCCGGCCCTGCGTGCGGCCGCGCCCAACCCGTTCCCGATCGGGGTGGCCAAGCCCTACGCCGAGGTCTTCATCGACGACGGCGAGATCTGCATGTCCGGCGACCACGTGATGCGCGGTTATCTGGATCGACCGGATCTCGACCAGGGGGTGTTGTTCGAGCATCACGGCAAGCGTGCGTACCGCAGTGGCGACCTTGGCGATCTCGACGACCAGGGCCGGGTGTATTTCCGCGGGCGCAAGGACGACCAGATCAAGCTCAACGGTTACCGCATCGAGCTGGCCGAAGTGGACGCGTCACTCTCCACCCTCGACGGTGTAGTGGCGGGTGCGGCGGTGGTGCTGCGCCGGCCCGACGGCAGCCTGGTGCGTATGATCGGCTTCGTCGAACTGTCCCGGCCCGGCGAGGGCGTGGTGCAGCCGCTGCCGGATGCGCTGCAGGACTGGAAGGAACAGCTGGGCCGCCGCGTTCCGCCGTACATGATTCCCTCTGAACTGATCGCCGTGGATGCGTTGCCGACCGGCAACAGCAACAAGGTCGATCGCCGCCAACTCGAGCAGCGCTATGCATTGGCGCGCACGCTCCGCAGCCAGGAACCCAAACGATGAAGCTCTCTCCGATCCCGTTCGCCCTCGCCCTGCTGGCGCTCGCGCCGCTGGCCGGCCACGCCCAGCCCGCCGGCCAGGAGGGCCGCCTGGCCCAGCTCTATGCCCCGCGGCCGCCCGCCGGCTCGGCCTTCGTGCGCGTGCTCAATCCCGGCAGTGCCGCGCTCAAGGTCGCGGTGGGCAACGGTGCCGAGCAGAGCATCGGCCCGGCCACGCGGGCGACCCGCTATGCCATCGTCGAGGGCGGCAAGCCGTTCACCCTGCGCGTGGCCGGTACCCCGCGCAGCCAGCCGAAGGTCGTGGCGGGCAGCTTCAGCACGCTGGTGCTGGACCCGGCGGCACCCTCCAAACCGCTGCTCGCGCTCGCCGACGGCGGCGGCACCAGCGACGCGCTCAAGGCGGAGATCCGCTTCTACAATCTTGCCAGCGGCTGTCCGCAGGGCCGCCTGGCGATGGCCAACAAGGGCGCGGTGGTGTTCCCGGCGGTCGCCGCCGGCAGCAGCAGCGCGCGCGGCATCAACCCGGTCAAGGCGCGCCTGGTTGCCGGGTGCGGCGGCAAGGAGAGCGCACCGGTGGCACTGCCGGCCCTGCAACCGGGGGACCACTACAGCCTGTTCCTGACCGGCAGCGCCACCGCCCCGATCCTGCAGGGCCAGCTCAGCGGCACCGACGCGGTGGGCCGCTGACCCATGCAGTCGCGTCCGGTATTCCGCGAAGACCACGAACTGTTCCGCGAGCAGGTACGGCGTTTCATCACCGCGCAGATCGCCCCGCACTACGCGCAGTGGGAACGCGATGGCATCACCCCGCGCGCGCTGTGGCGCGCGGCGGGCGAGGCCGGCCTGCTCAACTGCCAGCTGCCTGAGCCCTACGGCCTCGGCGGTGATTTCGGCCACGCCGCCTGCGTGATCGAAGAGTTGGCGCGCGCCAACTACCTGGGCATCGGTTTCTCGATCCACTCGGACATGGTCGCGCCGTACCTGATGCAGTACGCCAGCGCGCCGGTACGCGAGCGCTGGCTGCCGGCGATGGCGCGCGGCGAAGCGATCGGTGCGATCGCCATGACCGAGCCCGGTGCGGGCAGCGACCTCAAGGCGATCCGCACCCGTGCCGAACGCCAGGGCGATCACTACCTGCTCAATGGCCAGAAGACCTGGATCACCAACGGCAGCAATGCCGACGTCGTGGTGGTGGTCGCCACGGTAGCGCCCGAGCTGGGCGCGCGCGGGCTGACCCTGTTCTGCGTGGACACTGCGTTGCCCGGCGTCACCCGCGGCGCGCCGATGGCCAAGATCGGCCAGCACGCACAGGACACCAGCGAGGTGTTCTTCGAGAACGTGGCGGTGCCGGTCTCGCATCTGCTCGGCGACGAACAGCGCGGCTTCGACTACCTCGGCGAACAGCTGGCCGCCGAGCGCATGGCCATCGCCCTGCGTGCGGCGGCGTCGGCCGAAGGCATGCTGGCGGAGACCGTGGCCTACGTGCGTCAGCGCAAGGCGTTCGGCCGCTTCCTGATCGACCACCAGAACACCCGCTTCGTCCTCGCCGATGCGGCGGCGAAGCTGGCGATGCTGCGCAGCTTCCTGGACGAGTGCCTGGGGCAGCAGATGCAGGGCCGGCTGGATGCCACTGTGGCCGCGATGGCCAAGCTCAACGCAACCGAACTGCAGGGCGCGGTGCTCGATGACCTGCTGCAGTTGCACGGCGGATACGGGTACAGCAGTGAATACGGTATCGGCCGCGCCTGGACCGACGCACGTGCGTTGCGCATCTTCGGTGGCAGCAGCGAGATCCTGCGCGAGATCATCGGCCGCACGTTGTAACCGCGGCGGCCCCGGCAGGTACCGACCGTTGGTCGGTACGCCCTACGCGCGCCCTACAACCCCCAGTGCCGCCGCAGCGCCTTGGCCTGCGGCGTGTCCTGCGACAACCACGGGTCGAGCGCGTATACGAGGATGTGCTCGGCACCGCTGTCGGCCGCCCAGGCCAGCTGCCGTTCGATCCGCGCCGCATCCGCGGTCTCGCCCTTGAACTGGGTCCCGTCGCTGTTCTCGCCGGGCAGTTCGCGGAACAGCTCCACGATCGCATCGAATGCGACGCCGCGCTGGGTCAGCATCGCCAGCAGCGGCTTGAGCTGCTGCACGTTGCCGGCGCCGGCAACGCCCACGCCGTCCTGCACCATCGGCCGCAGCGGCACCCGGTCCAGCACAGTGGCCCACACCGTCTCGAGGCGGCCGGTGGTTTCCAGCCGGCTGAAGTAGGTCGAGATCGCACAGTCGCCGCCCTGCGCATGCGCGGCCTGCTGCAGGCCCTGCAGCCACTGCGCCAAGCCCTGCACGCGTGCCGCGTCGGCCCAGTGGTACTGCTCGATTTCATAGGGCACGTACCAGCCACCGAAGGCCTGCAGGCGCGCCCACGGTGCCTGTGCCAGCCACTGCTGCGCGCGTCCCAGGCTGTCGGCGAAGAAGGCCTGCAGGGTGGCGTCATCGCCGCCGATCGCCTTCCACCAGGATTGTTCGAACGGCAACCCCATCCGCACCGTCATGCCGGCTTCGCCCGCGGCGGTAAACACCATCCGCAGGCTCGCATCGGGCAACTGCCAATCGCCTTCCGGGGCGCCGTGGATGCCCGCCCACTGCAGCACCAGCTGTTTGCAACCCAACCGCTGTGCCAGCTGCACCGAGCGCTGCCAATCGGCCATCGTCCAGTCCAGGTGGCTGCGCCAGGGTTGCAGGAACGTGCCATCGACCTGGGTGGGGATCGAGCAGCCGGGCAGGGCGGCCAGCGCGCCGACCGCCGGCGCCAGCAGCGCCGCGCGCAGCAGCCGGCGACGCAAGGGCGAAGGCAGATCGGGAAACACGGGGGAATCGCTCATGCCGCCATCATCCCAGAGCCGCGTTGTAGAGGGGTGAACCCTGGCTTGCGCCGACGACGCTCAGCCCAGGTGGCTCATTCCAGCGCGTAGCGCAGCACGAACAGGCCGGCCACCAGCCACACGGCCGGATGCACTTCGCGCCAGCGCCCGGTGCCGGCCTTCAGCACCGCATACGCGATGAAGCCGAACGCCAGGCCATTGGCGATCGAGTAGGTGAACGGCATCGCCAACGCGCACAGCGCAGCCGGGACGGACTCGGTCAGATCGCCCCATTCCACGTCCACCAGTTCGCGCAGCATCAGCCCGGCCACGAACAGCAGGGCGGGCGCGGTGGCGTAACCGGGCACCATCTTGGCCAGCGGCGAGAACAGCAGCGCCGCCAGGAACAGCGCGGCCACCACCAGTGCGGTCAGGCCGGTACGGCCACCGGCCTGCACGCCCGAGGCGCTTTCGGCGAACGCGGTGGTGCTGCTGGTCCCGAGCAGCGAGCCGGCCACGATCGCAGTGCTGTCGGCCAACAGGGCCCGCCCGAAGCGTTTCTGTGCGCCCGGCAGCTTGAGCAGGCCGGCACGACCGACCACGCCGTACAGCGTGCCGGTGGCATCGAACACTTCCACCAGCACGAACACCAGCACCACCTGCAGCAGCACCGCCATCGGCGCGCCGCCGTCGTGGTGCAGCAGCCCGGGCAGATCGAGCTGAAGGAAGGTCGGGGCCAGGCTCGGCGGCAGCGAGATCAGCTCGGTGTACTTCACCTCGCCCAAGGCCCATGCGGCGCCCGTTACCGCCAGGATGCCGATCAGGATCGCGCCACGCACCTTGCGCGCCTCCAGGATGGCGATCAGCAGGAAGCCGGCCAGCGCCAGCAGCGGCGGCGCCGTATTGAGCGGACCCAGTGCGACCAGGGTGTCGGTGTTGGCAATGATCACGCCGGACTTCTGCAGCGCGATGATCGCCAGGAACAGGCCGATGCCGGCCACGATCGCCGCCCGCAGCGAGGGCGGAATGCCCGCCACCAGCCAGGCGCGCACGCCGGTCAGCGACAGCACCAGGAACACCAGTCCGGAAATGAAGACAGCGGCCAGTGCCTGCTGCCAGGGCAGGCCGGCCGCGCCGACCACGGTGAATGCGAAGAACGCGTTCAAGCCCATGCCGGGGGCCATGCCGACCGGGAAATTGGCGGCGAACGCCATCACCAGCGAACCCAGCGCGGCGGCCAGGCAGGTGGCGACGAACACGGCATCCGGATCCATGCCGGTGGTGGCCAGGATGTCCGGGTTGACGAAGACGATGTAGGACATCGTCAGGAAGGTGGTCAGGCCGGCCAGCAACTCGGTGCGCACGGTGGTGCCGTGCTGCTGCAGTTGGAACAGGCGTTCGGGGAGGGACATGGTGGAATCTCGTGACGATAAGGCGTCACGACCCACGGTCGTGACTTACCGGAATGCAGAACAGCCGCGCGGTGCGCGTCTGCGTCACGACCCACGGTCGTGACCTACCGGAATGCAAACGGCCGCGCAGTGCGCGGCCGTTCTTCATCCCCTTACTTCAGCGCCTTGAAGCGCAGCCGCTTCGGCGCGGCGTCGTCGCCCATGCGGCGGCGCTTGTCTTCTTCGTACTCGCGGTAGTTGCCCTGGAAGAACTCCACGTGCGAGTTGCCTTCGAAGGCCAGGATGTGGGTCGCGATGCGATCCAGGAACCAGCGGTCATGCGAAATGACGAAGGTGTTGCCCGGGAACTCCAGCAGCGCATCTTCCAGCGCACGCAGGGTTTCGATGTCCAGATCGTTGGACGGTTCATCGAGCAGCAGCACGTTGCCACCCTGCAGCAGGGTCTTGGCCATGTGCAGGCGGCCACGCTCACCACCGGACAGCGAACCGACCAGCTTCTGCTGGTCCTGGCCCTTGAAGTTGAAGCGGCCGATGTACGCGCGCGACTGGATCTCCACACCGTTGATGTTGAGGATGTCCAGGCCGCCGGCGATTTCCTGGAAGACGTTGTGGTTGCCCTCCAGCGCGTCGCGGCTCTGGTCCACGTAGGACAGCTTGACGGTCGGGCCAACCACGATCTCGCCGGTATCGGGCTTTTCCTGGCCGGTGATCATCTTGAACAGGGTCGACTTGCCGGCACCGTTGGGACCGATGATGCCGACGATCGCGCCACCGGGCACCAGGAAGTTCAGGTCGTCGAACAGCAGGCGATCACCGAACTTCTTGGAGACATTCTTGAACTCCATCACCGCATTGCCCAGGCGCTCGCCCGGCGGGATGAAGATTTCATTCGTCTCGTTGCGCTTCTGGTAATCCACCGACTGCAGCTCTTCCAGGCGGGCAAGACGCGCCTTGCCCTTGGTACGGCCGCCCTTGGCGTTCTGGCGCGACCATTCCAGTTCCTTCTGGATCGCCTTCTGGCGGGACTTTTCCTGGTTGTCTTCCTGGCGCAGGCGGTCGTCCTTCTGGGTCAGCCAGTCGGTGTAGTTGCCCTTCCACGGAATGCCGCGGCCGCGGTCCAGTTCCAGGATCCACTCGGCGGCGTTGTCCAGGAAGTAGCGGTCATGGGTGACCGCCACGACGGTGCCGGTGTAGCGCGCCAGGAACTGTTCCAGCCATTCCACGGACTCGGCGTCCAGGTGGTTGGTCGGTTCGTCGAGCAGCAGCATGTCCGGCTTCTGCAGCAGCAGGCGGCACAGCGCCACGCGGCGCTTTTCACCACCGGACAGGGTGCCGACCACGGCTTCCCACGGCGGCAGGCGCAGCGCATCGGCGGCCACGTCCAGCTGGTTTTCCAGGGTGTGCGCGTCGCCGGCGGCCAGGATCGCCTCCAGGCGCTCCTGTTCCTTGGCCAGCTTGTCGAAGTCGGCGCCTTCCTCGGCATAGGCCAGGTACACCGCGTCCAGCGCGGCCTGGGCCTGCAGCACCTCGCCCACGCCTTCCTCGACCGACTCGCGCACGGTCTTGGTCGGGTCCAGCTCCGGTTCCTGGGCCAGGTAGCCGACCTTGATGCCGGCCTGCGGACGGGCTTCGCCCTCGAAGTCGGTATCCACGCCGGCCATGATCTTGAGCACCGTCGACTTGCCCGAGCCGTTCAGGCCGAGCAGGCCGATCTTGGCACCCGGGAAGAACGACAGCGAGATGTCCTTGATGATCTGCCGCTTGGGCGGGACCACCTTGCTGACGCGGTTCATGGTGTAGATGTATTGCGAGGACATGAGGTCTCCGAAGGCGCAACCCTGCGCCCGTTCCAAACGGAACAGGAACAGATGGAAGAAAAGGATGTCCCGATTATAGCCGGAAGCGATCAGGGCCGCCGGGAGCCACCGGCCCTGGGGCTTGCCGCCGCCTGAATGCGGGGTCAAAGCCCTTGAATTGGAAACCGTTTCCAGCCGGAGACCGTTCAGACGCCGTGCGCATGATGGAGCCATCAACCCACCAAGCGAGGCCAATCATGCGCATGAATCGATTTGTGGTCGGGGCCGTTGCCTCGCTGCTGGCCTTGGGCACCGTGGCCCCGGCCTTTGCCGATGACCACCGTGGCCGCGGTCACGACCGCCGGGAGTGGCGTGATGACCGCCGCGACAACCGCCACGATCGCCATGACCGGCACGATCGTCATGACCGTCGCGAGGTCCGCCATGACCGCCGTTACGATCATCGCTACGACAATCGTGGTTACTACCGTCCGGGCCCGCCGCCGCCGCGTGTGGTCTATCGCCCGGCGCCGGGGTACGGCTCCTACGGCTGGGCGCGTGGCCACCGCTACCGTGAGTACTACGGCGGCCCGGTCTACGTGGTCAACGATTACAGCCGCTACTCGGTGCGCCGCCCGCCGCGCGACCACCACTGGATCCGCGACGACCGCGGCAACCTGCTGCTGGTCGCCATCGCCACCGGGATCATCGCGGACTATGTGATCAACAACCGGTAAGGCCGGGTCCGGTCACTGCGGAAGTGAACAGCAACGGCGCCCTTCGGGGCGCCGTTCCGGTTTCCCCGGCGGGCCGTCGCGGCTGGCGTCCTGGCCTGCATGCGGCGGTGCCGCCGATGGGCGGCGCCATTGGTCAGCCCCGCCCCCGCGGACTACAATCCAAGGCTCGCGCTGTACCCCCTCTGCCTGCCTGGAGTAACCGATGTTCCCGCGTGACGTCCGCATCGAAACCTACGATCCCGAACTGGCCAAGGCCATCGCCGCCGAAACCCAGCGCCAGGAAGACCACGTCGAGCTGATCGCCAGCGAGAACTACACCAGTCCGGCAGTGATGGAAGCCCAGGGCAGCCAGCTGACCAACAAGTACGCCGAAGGCTATCCGGGCAAGCGCTACTACGGTGGCTGCGAATACGTGGACATCGCCGAGCAGCTGGCCATCGACCGCCTCAAGCAGCTGTTCGATGCCGACTACGCCAACGTGCAGCCGCACAGCGGTTCGCAGGCCAACCAGGCCGTGTACTTCGCGCTGCTGCAGCCGGGCGACACCATCCTGGGCATGAGTCTGGCGCATGGCGGCCACCTGACCCATGGGGCCAAGGTCAATGCCTCGGGCAAGCTGTTCAACGCCGTCCAGTACGGTGTCGACGAAGCCGGCCTGATCGACTATGACGAGGTCGAGCGCCTGGCCCTGGAGCACAAGCCGAAGATGGTCGTCGCCGGCTTCTCGGCCTACTCGCAGGTCATCGACTGGGCGCGCTTCCGCGCGATCGCCGACAAGGTCGGTGCCTACCTGTTCGTGGACATGGCGCACGTGGCCGGTCTGGTCGCCGCCGGCGTCTACCCGAGCCCGCTGCCGCACGCCCACGTGGTCACCTCGACCACCCACAAGACCCTGCGCGGCCCGCGTGGCGGCATCATCATCGCCAAGGGGGCCAGCGAAGAGCTGCAGAAGAAGCTGCAGTCCATCGTGTTCCCGGGCATCCAGGGCGGTCCGCTGATGCACGTCATCGCCGGCAAGGCCGTGGCCTTCAAGGAAGCGCTGGAGCCGGGCTTCAAGGCCTACCAGCAGCAGGTGGTCAAGAATGCCCAGGCGATGGCGACTACGCTGATCGCGCGCGGCTACAAGATCGTCTCCGGCGGTACCCAGAACCACCTGATGCTGGTCGACATGATCGGCAAGGATGTCTCGGGCAAGGATGCGGAAGCCGCGCTCGGCCTGGCCCACATCACCGTCAACAAGAACTCCGTGCCGAACGACCCGCGTTCGCCGTTCGTGACCTCGGGCCTGCGCCTGGGCACCCCGGCGGTCACCACGCGCGGTTACCTGGAGCAGGACTGCGTGGACCTGGCCAACTGGATCGCCGACGTGCTCGACGCCCCGGCCGACGAGGCCGTGATCGCCCGCGTCCGCGACGCGGTCAGCGCGCAGTGCCGCAAGTACCCGGTCTACGGTTGATATGGACGCGGGCCGGCAACGGCGTACCTACGCCGTGCTGGCCCTGGTCTGCGGCATCGTCGGGATGGCCGGCGGCGGCACCTTCGCCGCCATCGGGGTCTGGGTCGCGTTCGTCGAACCGGCCTATCTGGACCGGGCCTCGCGCCTGTTGATCGGCGGCTGGGGCGCG
Source organism: Stenotrophomonas sp. TWI1183 (assembly GCF_039673115.1). Taxonomy (NCBI): domain Bacteria; kingdom Pseudomonadati; phylum Pseudomonadota; class Gammaproteobacteria; order Lysobacterales; family Lysobacteraceae; genus Stenotrophomonas; species Stenotrophomonas sp. TWI1183. Next base: position 120,555 of record NZ_JBDJKZ010000005.1, on the reverse strand, counting down.
GCGGGGCTGATCGGGGTAGGCGGCTGGCTGTGGTTGAGCAGCCGCTATCTCCGGCACGGCCGCGCAGGTCTGCAGGACAGCGGGCGCTGGGCGTGGGGTGCGCTGGCCATCGGCGCGCTTGCCGCCGTGGCGGTCGTGGGGATGGCGTTCTGGCAGGCCACCGCGAGTCCGATGGCACTGGTCCTGCTGCTGGCAGGGCCGCCGCTGATGCTGCCCGCGGTCATGCTGGTGCGGCTGCGGCACAGCCGGGGCAACTGACCGGATGGACCTCCATCGCAGGCGGCAGCGCGCCCTGCTGCTGCACGTCGGTGTGGTTGGACTCCCCCATGCCGTGGCGGCGTTCGTGCTGGTGGGTCTTTGCCTGCGCGACGTGCTCCACCAGTACGGTGGGGCGGGCGACGCGCCGGGCTGGGCAGCGGCGTGGTTCGGGACCGCAAGTCTCATCGTCATGACCTGGCTCACCCTTGCCCGGCGGTGGTGGCAGGGCGGCCCCGGCACGGTTCCGGCGGCGTCGACGGTCTGGTGGGCAGGCCTGCTGCTCGCCCTGGTAGCAACGGGCATTGCCTGGACCGGCCTGGTGCGGTCGATCTTCCACCTTCATCTGTCCGATGCGGCCGTGCCAGCCGCTGCCCTGGTCCTGATGGCAGGGCTCCCGCTGCTCTCCTGCGCGGCGCACCTGCTGTGGTTGCGTCTGCGCGCCCGCTAGGCAGGGCTGGCCTCTTCCCCTGTCCATTTGCTGTAGCCGGTCCCTCTCAGGTACCGTTGCGACGCTGCCGTGACCACGGCATGACGTTTTCCTGATGCAAGGCGTTCCATGTATTGTCCGTTCTGCCAGCATGCCGACACCCGTGTGATCGATTCGCGCGTCTCTGAAGACGGCGCGACGATCCGGCGTCGTCGCGAGTGCGAGGCCTGCAACGAGCGCTTCAGTACCCTGGAAACCATCGAGTTGAAACTGCCGGCCATCGTGAAAAGCGACGGCAGCCGCGAGGCCTTCGATGCCCGCAAGGTGCGCAGTGGTTTCGATCGCGCGCTGCAGAAGCGCCCGGTGCCCGAAGACAAGATCGAACTGGCGGTGCGCGCGGTGATGCAGCAGGCGCGTATCTGCGGCGAACGTGAAATCCCCTCGATCAAGGTCGGCGAGTTCGTGATGAACGAACTGCGCAAGCTCGATCACGTGGGCTACGTGCGTTTCGCCTCGGTGTACCGCAGCTTCGAGGACGTGGCCGATTTCCGCGAGGAGATCGAGAAGCTCGAGCGCGAACTGCCCTCCAGCACCGAACAGCTGCAGCTGCTCGGCGACGTGATCGCGCTGACCAAGAAAAAGAAAGGCTGAGCCGCACCGCATCACGGCCACCACGGCTGGGCTACCATCGCGGCTGCCTGCCGCCGGACGCCCACCGCCATGACTGATTTCACCGCCCTCGACCACCAGCACATGACGCATGCGCTGCGCCTGGCCGAGCGCGCCGCGTATACCGCGCGGCCCAATCCGATGGTCGGCTGCGTGATCGCACGCGATGAGGTCGTGGTGGGTGAGGGCTGGCACCAGCGCACCGGCGGCCCGCACGCGGAAGTGTTCGCGCTGCGCCAGGCCGGCGAACAGGCGCGCGGCGCCACCGCCTACGTCACCCTGGAGCCGTGCGCACACCATGGCCGTACCCCGCCGTGCGCGCTGGCCTTGATCGAGGCGGGCGTGAGCCGGGTGGTCGCGGCGATGCGCGATCCGTTCCCGAAGGTCGACGGCGGCGGTTTCGTGCTGCTGCGCGAGGCCGGCATCGAGGTGGCCGAAGGGCTGATGGCCGCGCAGGCGCGCGAACTCAACCAGGGCTTCCTCTCCCGCATCGAACGCGGCCGTCCCTGGGTGCGGGTGAAGCTCGCCGCCAGCCTGGATGGGCGCACGGCGATGGCCGATGGCCGCTCCAAATGGATCACCGGTGCGGCCGCCCGCGAGGATGTCCAGCACTGGCGCGCGCGTGCCGGCGCGATCCTGACCGGCGCCGCCACGGTGCTGGCCGACGACCCGATGTTGACTGTCAGGCTGACCGATACCGAGGCGCTGCCGCCGCTGCGCGTCGTGCTCGATGCGCGGCTGCGCTCGCTGGACTGCGCACGCGTGCGCGAGGGCGGGGCGCCGACGTTGTATGTGCATGACGCCGCGGTCCGTCCGCCGGAGGCTGCCGACGCCGAATTCGCCAGCGTGCCCAGCCATGACGGGCGACTGGATCTGAGCGCGGTGCTGGCCCTGCTCGCCGAACGCGGCATCAATGAGGTGCATACCGAGGCCGGCGCGACGCTCGCGGGCGCGTTGCTGGCCGGCGGCTGGGTCGACGAACTGCTGCTCTACCAGGCCCCGACGCTGCTCGGCGAGCATGGCCGGCCGCTGCTGTCGGGCCTGGGCATCCACGCGATGGACGATCAGCGCCGGATGCGCGTGGTGGATCAGCGCCAGGTGGGCGGCGACCTGCGGTTGCTGCTGCGCCCATAAAAAACGGGTCCCTTGCGGGACCCGTTCGATCATGGCGCGGCGCGGAGGCCGCGGCCCGATCAGTAACCGACGCAGGCACCCCTCTCTCCAAGGGCGCAGCGCGCAGTCGGTGAGCTTAACACTTATTTAACTTAAAGCCCCCAGTCAGGGTGCCCTGTTACACTAGCCGGGCCGGTTCGCCGGTACACAAACGTCTTCAGGGCGGGGTGCGATTCCCCACCGGCGGTAGGTGCGCAAGCACGAGCCCGCGAGCGCTTCCCGTTCCCCGGGAAGGTCAGCAGATCCGGTCCGATGCCGGAGCCGACGGTATAGTCCGGATGAAAGAAGACGGTGCGGCCGGGCCTTGCGCTCGGCGTGCACCTATATGCCTTGCGGCGTTTTTCGCTCACTTTCCGCGGAGAACGTTACTTGTTTACTGGAATCATCGAAGGCGTCGGCCGTCTGGCCGCACGCGACACCCTTGGCGGCGATGTCCGCTTTACCTTTGACGTAGGCACCCTGCCGTTCGATAACGTGCAGATGGGCGAGAGCATCGCCATCAACGGGGTCTGCCTCACCGTCATCGCGCACGACGCCACCCGCTTCCAGGCCGACGCCTCGACCGAGACGCTGGGCCTGACCACGCTGGGCCAGCTGACCGTCGGCGCCGTCATCAATCTCGAACGCGCGATGCGCCCGACCGATCGCCTCGGCGGTCATCTGGTCAGCGGCCATGTCGATGGCCTCGGCCAGGTGCTGTCGGTGCATGACGATGCGCGTGCCCAGCGCTGGCGATTCGCTGCGCCGGCCGCGCTGCTGCGCTACATCGCCAAGAAGGGCTCGATCTGCGTGGACGGGGTCAGCCTGACCGTCAACGAAGTGGACGAGCAGGGCTTCGAGGTCGCGCTGATCCCGCACACCGTGGCCAACACCGCCTTCGCCGCGACGGCCGTCGGCAGTGCGGTCAATCTCGAGATCGATCTGGTCGCCCGTTACGTCGAACGTTTGTTGGGTGCAGGAGCACGCGCATGAATTTCGCCACTATCCCCGAGATCCTCGAGGACATCCGCCTCGGCCGTATGGTCGTCATCGTCGATGACGAAGACCGCGAGAACGAAGGCGATCTGATCATGGCCGCCGAGCTGGTCAAGCCCTCGGACATCAACTTCATGGTCACCCATGGCCGGGGCCTGGTGTGCCTGCCGCTGACCCGCGAGCGCGCCGCCGACCTGGGCCTGGCCCCGATGGTCCAGGCCAATACCGCGCAGTTCCAGACCAACTTCACGGTCAGCATCGAAGCCGCCGAAGGGGTCACCACCGGCATCTCGGCCTACGACCGTGCGCACACCATCCGCACCGCGGTGAAGCCGGACGCCAAGCCGGCCGACCTGCACCAGCCGGGCCACATCTTCCCGCTGATCGCCCAGCCGGGCGGCGTGCTGACCCGCGCCGGGCATACCGAGGCCGGCGTCGATCTGGCCCTGCTGGCCGGCCTGGAGCCGGCCGGTGTGCTGGTGGAGATCCTGAACCCGGATGGCAGCATGGCGCGCCGCCCGGAGCTGGAGGTGTTCGCCCGCGAGCACGGCCTGAAGATGGGCTCGATCGCCGACCTGATCGCCTACCGCCTGGCCACCGAGAAGACCGTCGAGCGCGTCGACGAGCGCGAGATCGAGACCGAGTTCGGGCCGTTCACGCTGGTCACCTACCGCGACCGGATCGCCCACGACCTGCACTTCGCCCTGGTCCGCGGCACGCCGGACAGCGAGCCGACCCTGGTCCGCGTGCAGGTCGAAAATCCGCTGGCCGACCTGCTGCACTGGCGCCGCGACGATTTCGGCGTGGCCTCCACCGATGCCCTGCGCGCCATTGCCGCCGCCGAGCGCGGCGTGATGGTGGTGCTGTCCGCGCCGCGTGATACCAACAGCCTGCTGGCCCGCCTGCGCCAGCAGCCGGCGCCGGTCACCCCCGGCAAGGACAAGGACGTGAGCCAGTGGCGCCGCAACGGCGCGGGGGCGCAGATCCTGTCCGACCTGGGTCTGGGCAAGCTGCGCGTGCTGGGCACGCCGCGCCGCCAGATCGGCCTGGCCGGCTATGGCCTGGAAGTGGTCGAGACCGTGGGGAACACGTCATCGCATGCGCGCTGACGCCCCATGATTTGCTTTGCAAACCGCGGGCCCCTCTTACCATCACCCAGACCCCCGCCGCTTCGCGGCAGCCCCCTGACTCAGGGGGCTGTTGCACCCGAGCCGTGCCGTAACGCGCGGCGACCCGGCTACACGCGCCCATGCGCTAGAATATTCACCTATTAAATGGACCCCACGCCGAACATGAGCCATTACGAAGGCGACCTCCGTACTCCGGAAAAGGCCCGTTTCGCCATCCTCGCCAGCCGCTGGAACGCCCGCATCACCGACGTGCTGGTGGCCGGCGCGCGGCAGAGCCTGGCCGGCAACGGGATCGACGAGTCCGCCATCGACGTGATCCGCGTGCCCGGCGCATGGGAACTGCCGCTGGTCGCCGCGCGTCTGGCGGCGGCCCATCAGCATGCCGCGATCATCACCCTGGGCTGCGTGATCCGGGGCGATACGCGCCATTACGAACACGTGGCCGACCGCTGCGCCGAGGGCCTGATGCGCGTGCAGCTGGACTTCGGCGTGCCGGTGCTCAATGGCGTGCTGGCGGTGGAGCGGGTCGAGGATGCCGAAGCCCGCGCGGGCGGCAGCCACGGCAACAAGGGTGAGGAAGCCGCACTGACGGCGTTGGAAATGGTCAATCTTCTGGAGCAGCTGCCATGAACAAGTCAAACCAGGGCAAGCCTGCTGGAAAGCCCGTCCGCCGCGATGGCGTCGACCCCGTGCTGCGTTCGCGCGCCCGTCGTCGTGCGCTGCAGGCGATCTATGCGTGGCAGATCTCGGGCGGCAACGCGCAGAGCGTGATCGCCCAGTTCGCCCACGAGCAGGCGCGCGAAGTTGCCGATCTGGCCTACTTCGAAGCGCTGGTCCACGGGGTGCTCGACAACCGCAAGGATCTCGACGCGGCGCTGGATCCCTATCTGGACCGCGGCATCGAAGAAGTGGATGCGATCGAGCGCGCCGCGCTGCGCGTGGCCGCCTATGAAATGCGCTTCCGCCTGGACGTGCCGTACCGCGTCGTGATCAATGAAGCGATCGAATCGGCCAAGCGTTTTGGTTCCGAGCATGGCCACACCTACGTCAATGGTGTGCTGGACCGCGCCTCCGTCGAGTGGCGCAAGGTCGAATCGGGTCACTGATCCGCCGCATGTCGCTTGCCGAATTTGCTCTGATCGACCGCATCCGTGCGCGCACCACCGCGCGGGCCGATGTCGTGCTCGGCATCGGCGATGACGCGGCGCTGCTGCAGCCGCGTGCGGGTGAGCAACTGGTGGTCACCGTCGATACGCTCAACAGCGGCGTGCATTTCCCGGCGGAAACCCCGGCCTACGACGTCGGCTGGAAAACCCTGGCGGTGAACCTGTCCGATCTGGCCGCGATGGGCGCCCGCCCGGCGTGGTGCACGTTGGCGCTGTCCCTGCCGGACGCCGACGCGGACTGGATCGAGGCGTTCGCCGATGGCTTCTTCGCCCTCGCCGACGAACACGACATCGTGCTGATCGGGGGCGACACCACGCGGGGGCCGTTGTCGCTGTCGGTCACCGCGATGGGCCAGGTTGCGCCCGGCCAGGCCCTGCGCCGCGATCGCGCGCAGGTGGGGGACGACATCTGGGTCAGCGGCAGCCTGGGCGATGCGGCCGGCGCTCTGCGCCTGTGGCAGCAGAACCGGCTGAAAGTGGCGGTCGCCACGCTGCTCGGCGATGACGAAACGCTGCGCCAGCGCCTGCTGCGTCCGACCCCGCGGGTCACGCTCGGCCTGCGCCTGCGTGCGTACGCGCATGCGGCCGTGGATATCTCCGATGGCCTGCTCGCCGATCTGGGCCACATCGCCGCATGCAGCGAAGTGCGCGCCGAGGTCGATGCCGATGCATTGCCGATCTCACCGGCGCTGCGCGCGCTGCTGGGGCGCGATGGCGCCCGCGACTGCGCGCTGCGCGGTGGCGATGATTACGAACTGTGCTTCACCGTCGCGCCGTCGCAGCGCGAGGGAATCGAGGCCTTGTCGGCGTCGTTGGGCCTGCAGCTGACCCGCATCGGGCGGATCGTGGAAGGACAGGGCGTGCACTGCGCCGATGCGGACGCCACCGATGGTGGCTACGAGCATTTCGCCACACGCCGTTAGAACGGCTTACACCGGCGGCAGCACTTTCCCGGGGTTGAGAATCCCCTCCGGATCCAGCGCGGCCTTGATCGCGCGCATCGCCGCCAGCGTGGCCGGGGTGAACGCCTGCGCCATGAAATCGCGTTTGGCCAGGCCGATGCCGTGTTCGCCGGAGAGCGTGCCGCCCAGCGCGAGGGTCAACGCGAACACGCGCGGGAGCGCCGCATGCGCGCGTGCGTTTTCACCGGCATCGTCCGGGTGGTAGAGGATGTTGACGTGCAGGTTGCCGTTGCCGGCATGGCCGAAGGTGACGATCGGCAGATCGAACTCCGCCGACAGCGCCTGCACCCCGGCGACCAGCGCGGGAATGCGCGAGACCGGCACCACCACGTCTTCGTTGATCTTGCCCGGGGCGATGCTGCGCAGCGCCGGTGACAGGGCCTTGCGCGCGGCCCACAGGGTTTCGCGCGCGCTGCCTTCCATCGCCACGTCCAGCGCGATCAGACCGTCGCCTTCGGCGGCCGCGGCCAGCGCCTGCAGCAGGTAGGGCAGGGTATCGTGGTCGCCGTCGGCCTCCACCAGCAGCATCGCGCCGGCCTCGGGCACCTCGGCCCCATTGCGTCGCAGCAGCTCAAGGCTGCGCGCATCCATGAATTCCAGGCGGGTGGGCACCACCGGCTGCGCCATCAGGCGAGACACCGCCTGCGCGGCGGCATCCGCATCGCGGTAGAGCACGCGCAGACCGGCCTGCGTCACCGGCAGCGGGGTCAGCTTCAAGGTGGCTTCCACGATCAACGCCAGCGTGCCTTCGCTGCCGACCAGCAGGTGGGTCAGGTCGTAACCGGTGGCGTCCTTCGTGTACGGGCCGCCGCAGGTGATCAGTTCGCCGGCGCCGGTGACGGCGACCAGGCCGAGCACGTTGTCGCGGCTGGTGCCGTACTTCACCGCGCGCGGTCCCCCCGCATTGCAGGCGAGGTTGCCACCGATGCTGCAGATCTCCGCACTCGAGGGATCCGGTGGCCAGAACAGGCCGTGCGGCATCAGCGCCTGCTGCAGGTCGCCGTTGAGCACGCCGGGTTCGACCACGACGCAGCGGTCGCCGGGCCGGATGGCGAGGATGCGGTTCATGCGCGCGAACGAGAGCACGATGCTGCCTTCGATCGGCACCGCGGCGCCGGTGGTGCCGGTGCCCGCGCCACGCGCGACCAGCGCGATGCGGTGCTCGCGGCAGGCGCGGACCAGGGCGACCACCTGCTCGCGATCGCGTGGGAACGCGACGCCGGCAGGACGCGTATGCCGCCAGGAGTTGTCCTGCGCATGTGCCTCGAGTGCGCGGTCATCGGTGCGCCAGCCGTCCTCGCCCAGCAGGGCATGCAGGGTGGCAGCGAACGCGGCGGGCAGGGCAGGGGTCATCATCAGGTCCGGGAATCCAGGGGCGCGAGTTGGATCGCTCGCCAGCCGATCACGGCCAGCGTCAGGGGCAGCCAGACCCAACGCAGTTCGGAAAGGACGGTCGCCATGCCGCGCGCGCTGAAGAACTGCGGCGCGAAGGGCGAGACGCGGATCGGTCGCCACGGGGCGAAGAAGCGTTCGCCACTCCACGGCCACCACAGCGCGACGCCGAGACCGCCGGAGGTCAGCGCATCCAGCAACGGGTGCGACAGCGCGCAGATACCGACGAACGCGGCCGCCTGCACTGCCGTGGCGCGCAGGCGGCGGTGCAGCAGCGCGGCGAGCAATGCCATCAGCGCGGCGAACAGCATCGAATGACTGGCGCCCCGATGGCCGAAGCTGTCGGCGTAGGGAATGTGCAGCGCGAAGGCGAGTACGTCCGCATCCGGCAGCATGGCCGCGACGACGCCGGCGGCGAGCAACGGCGTGGCGATGCGGCCGCGATCGGCGGCGCACCACAGCGCCAGCGGAATGGCGGCGTGGGTGAAGATGGAGGGCATCAGCAGTCTTCCAGCCGGAACGCGTCGCGCAGCCAGTTCAGCTGCGGCGGATCGCCACTGCCTTCGACCACGTCGAAACGGCAGGGCTGCTCGGCGAGCCAGGGATGGGACTGCAGGAACAGCTGCGCGGCGAGCACCAGCTTGCGTCGCTTGCGCCGGTCCACCGAGGCCGCGCCGCCACCGAAGCGGTCGTTGGCGCGGTAGCGCACTTCGACGAACACGACGACGTCGCCGTCGCGCATGATCAGGTCGATCTCACCGCCGCGATAGCGCGCGTTGGTGGTGACCGGGCGCAGCCCGGCATCGCGGAGATGGGCCTGGGCGGCGGCTTCCACCGCCGCACCACGCACCGCGCGCCCGGTCGGCACGTGCTTCAGTTGCTGGTGGCGATCGGCATCGGCCGGCCGCCGCTGAAGGTCGACCACGCCGGCACCCGCAGCACGTTGCCGTTGCTGTCCAGGAACAGGGTGCCGGTGGCGCCGGCCAGGCCGCCTTCGGTCGCGACCTTGTCCAGGTAGGCGCTGATTTTCCAGGCATCGAAGCCGAACGCGAACAGGCGGCCGGACGCGCCGCGCGCCGAGGGCAGGATCTGGCCGGCGGTGGAGGCGGCCGGCAGGCCGGGCACGCCGCGCACGTTCCAGGCTTCGTTCGGATAGACGATGCCGTCCAGCGCCATGTCTTCCTCGGGCTTGCCGGCACCGACGGTCAGCTGCGAGGTGCCGACACGGGTCGCACCACCGGCGCCGGCCAGTGCCAGCTGCGGGGTCAGCGCACGCGCCTGCGGGGCCTTGACCGCCAGCAGCACGCCATCGATGGCGCCGGCGCCACGCACCTGCGCACCGATGTCGCCGACCGTGTCGCTCACGCCGATCGTGGCCACCACCTGGCCACCGCGCTGCGCAAAGCGCTCGCGGAAGGCGGCGGCGGCACGGCGGCCGTTGTCATCGTTGCTGTGGATCACCAGCACCTTGCTGCGCTCGCGGCCGCGCAGGTACTCGGCGGCGATGATGCCGTCGTCTTCCGGGGCCAGCGAGAAACCGGCGCTGCCAGCCGGCGGGGTGTCCTTGCCGCGGTTCAGGGCGAGCACCGGCACCGGCAGCTCGCGGCGGCCGAACACGGCATCCACTTCGTCGCGGCCGAGCGGGCCGACGATGAAATCGGCACCGGCGGTCACCGCCTTGTCGTAGGCGGCCACGGCACCGGCGGCGGTGCCGGCGGTATCGATGAACTGGATGTCCGGGCGGCGGCGGGTCTCACCGTAGTAACCGCTGAGCAGGCCATCGCGGACCGGCTGCGCGGCAGTGGCCAGGCGGCCGCTGAGCGGCAGCAGCACGGCCATCTTCACCGGCGGCCGGTAGCCATCGCTCATCGCCGGCGGGCGCTTGCTGGTATCGAACTGCGAGGCACCTTCGCGATCGAACGGACGCGGCAGCGGCAGGCCGCGGGCGATCAGCGCACGGCCGGCGAAGTTGTACAGCGGCTCGTTGGCCGGCAAGGCCGCGGTGCGGGCGCGCAGGGTGGCATCGTCCAGCGTGCCAAGCAGGCCGGCGATGGCCTGCTGGTTGTCAGCGCGCGCCTTGCCGGTCAGCGCGGCGTGGGCACGGGCGCGCTCGAGCGCGGCACCGAGGTTGTCGCCGGTGGCCTGCAATGCGTTGGCGCGGGCCAGCTGCCAGCGCGTACGCAGCGCGGGCGTCACTGCTTCGGACGGTTCTTTCAGCGCGGCCAGCGCCTGTGCCGGCTGCTTGTCGGCCAGGGCCAGTTCGGCGGTGGTCAGCTGGTAACGCTGCAGGCTGGCGCCGCTGAGCTGGCGCGCGGTGACCTGGGCCAGCAGGGTGCGGGCGCGGGCGGCATCGCCGGCTTCGTGCCAGGCGAACGCGGCATCGGCCAGGGCGGCGCTGCGGGCACTGCCGCGCAGGGTATTGGCCAGCGCTTCCAGCTGGACCGCCGCATCGCGCGGCTTGCCCTGCTCGATCAGCGCCAGGGCCTGGCTCTGGGCCGGCGATTCCGGCGCACTGGTGAAGCTGGTCGTGGCGCAGCCGGCAAGCAGCATCAGCGACAACGAAAGGGCGGAGATCCGTACGACGGGCTTGTTCATGATCAGGTCCATTCGATGGGGGCAGCGGCCGTGGCCGGGGAACGGTACGATTCTACCCTTGACCATGGAAGAGCCGCTGATGAGTGCTGTCCCCACGCTGTATGTCGTTGCCACCCCGATCGGCAACCTCGCCGATCTGACCCCGCGGGCACAGGACGTGCTGCGTTCGGTGGCCGCGATCTGCGCCGAGGACACCCGCCGCTCCGGCCAGCTGCTGGCCCACTTCGGCATCCAGCAGCCGCTGGTAGCGCTGCATGACCACAATGAAGAAGCGTTGTCGCAGCGGATCGTGGCGCGCCTGCTGGCCGGCGAATCGTTGGCGCTGGTCAGTGATGCCGGCACGCCGCTGGTCAGCGATCCGGGCTATCGCCTGGTCCGCGCCGCGCGCGAAGCCGGGATCAAGGTCAGCCCGATTCCCGGCGCCTGCGCGGCGATCGCCGCGCTCAGCGTGGCCGGCCTGCCCAGCGATCGTTTCACCTTCGAAGGCTTCCTGCCGGCCAAGGCCTCCGGCCGCCGCGAGCGCCTGCATGCGCTGGCCGGTGAAACCCGCACCCTGGTGTTCTACGAATCCTCGCACCGGATCACCGAATCGCTGGCGGACATGGTCGCTGCGTTCGGGTCCGAGCGGCCGGCGGTGCTGGCGCGCGAGCTGACCAAGCTGTTCGAGACCGTGCTGGACGGTGACCTGGCCTCGCTGCTGCAGCAGGTCGAGGCGGACGACAACCAGCGCAAGGGCGAGTTCGTGGTGATGGTGCAGGGCGCGGCCGACGACGAGGAAGCCCAGCTGGCCGCCGGCCGCCGCATGTACGCCAAGCTCAGCGAACACCTGCCGCCATCCACCGCGGCCAAGCTCGCCGCGGAACTCACCGGCGCCCCCAGAAAAGCCCTGTACGGCGGTTGATCGCCCCACGTGGGCGGGTAGAGCCACCCCATGGGTGGCTGCACGTGGTGCCAAAGAAGGTAGAGCCACCCCATGGGTGGCTGCACGCGATGCCAGAACGTAAGGCAGCCACCCATGGGGTGGCTCTACCGCGCGTGCAGATTGAATGCCGCCCTACGCCAACCGTCTGGAGGCACAGCCCTCTTTAATAAAGGGGGCGCGGCGACAGCCGCGGGGAATTGGACGCTGGTGGCGCCCGGGGCCCACGGTTTGCATCGCAAACCGTGGAGCTTCTTCGCGGCATCGCGAAGAAAGGGCGGAGCCGGCCGATAAGCCGGGTTTTGTCGTGGACAGTCATTCTTCTAGGCGCTGCGTCACCGCAGCGCTCAAGCAACCTACCCGGACCCGACGCGGGCCACGCCATTAGGTCCCTATTTGGTCTTGCTCCAGGTGGGGTTTGCCGTGCCGGTCTGTTACCAGACTCGCGGTGCGCTCTTACCGCACCATTTCACCCTTACCGGCTTCCCGAAGGAAACGTAGGCGGTATCTTTCTGTTGCACTTTCCGTCGGCTCGCGCCGCCCAGGCGTTACCTGGCACCTTGCCCTGTGGAGCCCGGACTTTCCTCGGCATCCGCAAGGGATGACGCGACTGTCTGGCCGACTCCGCCGCGCGCATTGTCCCACATTCCCGTCACCTCGGCGCAGACAGCCGTGCGGTCGTCAGCCGGGTCTCGCCGCTGCAGTTGCCCTCCGCATCGAACCGCCGCTCGGCGATGAAGCCCTGGCCGTCGGCGTCCAGCGCGATGATCGTGCTGGCGCGGGTGCCGTACTCGGGGCTGCGGATGAAGGCGGACGACAGCCAGCGCTCGCGGTCCAGGCCGATCCCCGTATCCGGCAGCGCGCTGTCGTCGGCGCGGGTCTCATCGCGCAGGGCGTCCCACAGCGGGCTCAGGTCGTCGCTGGCCAGGTCCACCCATGCGCGCAGGGTGGCGTTCAATGTCACGGTTTTCGGCCACGGCGCGTCCAGCGGGCCGTTGGACATGCCGTGGATGCCCGGGGCCAGCGATTGCCGGTGCAGCGGGTGGTTGCCGAGGAACTGGCAGCTGCCGCGGTCGGCCAGCAGGAGGTTGAAGGGAGCGAACTCGACCGCCCGCCGGGCAAGCTGGTCGGCGAACAGGGCGGCGGGCGCGTCGTCGCGCAGGTAATCGGCCACCAGCGCTCCCCGGGACGGGCCGGTCTGCCGGGCGAGCGGGTCACGCACGTTGGTCACCACCGCCATGCGGCCGCCGGGTCCGACCCCGGCCCAGGTGCCGCCCGAGCGCAGGTCGCGTCCGGCGGCGATGCCGTCGTCCGGCGAGGCCCAGTGGTGCAGGGCGGCGGTAGGCCGCGCGTGGAATTCATCGCGGTTGCCGGCCATCACCAGCTGCCAGCGGGGGTGCGTTTTCCAGGCAAGGGCGAGCAGACACATGCCTCACATTGTGCCGGTTCTGCGCAGCACCGAGGCGATGACGACCCGGCCAGGACTGAATACGGGCCGATGTTTCACGCGGTCTCCACAGGCCTGAACTTCGGCGAAATCTCAAAAAATGAGACGAAACAGCAACTTGTGGATAAGCCTTGAACAAGTCTCTAAACATTGCTGCAAGCCCTTGATGTTCAAAGTGATTTCCCCTTCGCAAAGTTGTTGACAACCCAATCGGCACTGCTAAGGTGGGCATCAGAGGGGAAACCGGGTTTTTTGTGGTTTTTCGTGGTTCAATGTTTCACCGGGCGAAGGAAAGGTGAAAACGTCGTGTTTCAAGGCGAGACGGCCATCACTGTTGACGACAAAGGGCGCATGGCGGTTCCGACCGCGCATCGCGACCTTGTCGCGCGTGTGAGCAACAACCGTCTGGTCCTGACCTACAACCCGTTCGAGTCCGGCTGTCTGTGGCTGTACGCCGAACAGGAATGGGAACGCGTCCGTGACGACGTCATGTCCAAGCCCAACACACAGCGCGTCGTGCGTCTGCTGCAACAGAAGCTGGTCGGTTCGGCCGCGCATCTGGAGCTGGACGCCAACGGCCGCATCAGTATTCCCGCCAGCCACCGTGGTGCCGTTGGCATTGAAAAGAAGGCGGTGCTGCTCGGTATGGGCGACAAATTCGAATTGTGGAGCGAGCAGGCTCATCGCGCGTTGATCCAGCAGACGTTGTCTGACGAGGATCTCGGCGATGGGTTGCTCGACCTGAAGTTGTGAGCCGGGGTGCCCGGATGCGCGGAGCAGCGCAGACCGGTCACCTTCCGGTGTCGCAGTCGCCGGCGGGCCACCTGCCGGTCCTGTACACGCAGGTCCTGGATGGCCTGAAGGTGATCGAAAACGGAGTGTATCTCGATGGCACGTTTGGTCGTGGCGGTCACGCCCGCGGCGTGCTCGAGCAACTCGGTCCTGGAGGCCGGCTGCTGGTCATGGACAAGGATCCCGAGGCGATTGCGGTAGCCGAGCGTGATTTCGCGCCGGACCCGCGCGTCTCGATCTTCCGTGGCAGCTTCGCCGATCTGCTGCACTGGGACGCCACCGCCGGGGGACTGGACGGCGTGCTGTTCGACCTGGGCGTGTCCTCGCCCCAGCTGGATGTCGCCGAGCGCGGTTTCAGCTTCGGCAAGGACGGCCCGTTGGACATGCGCATGGACCCGGACAGCGGCGAAAGCGCGGCGCAGTGGCTCAACCGCGTTGAAGAGCGCGAGCTGATGGACGTGCTGTGGACCTACGGCGAAGAGCGCCAGGGCCGCCGCATCGCCAAGGCCATCGTCGCCCGCCGCGACAAGCAACCCTTCACCCGCACCGCCGAGCTGGCCGAGTTGATCGCCTCGGTGATGCCGCGTGGCAAGGACAAGATCCACCCGGCCACGCGCAGCTTCCAGGCGATCCGCATCCATATCAACCGCGAACTGGCCGACCTTGAGGCGGGCCTGGACGCGGCGATGGCGCGGCTCAAGCCCGGTGGCCGGCTGGCGGTGATCAGCTTCCATTCGCTGGAAGACCGTATCGTCAAACAGTTCATGAACCGCCACGCCAAAGCCCCGCCGAGCAATCGCCGGCTGCCCGAGCTGGCCGCGTTCGTGCCGACGCTGGACCTGCACGGTGGCGCCATCAAGGCAGAAGACGATGAGCTGGCGGTCAATCCGCGCTCGCGCAGCGCCGTGCTGCGCGTCGCCGAGAAGCGCGGGGTGGCCGGATGAGCCGCCTGCTGTTGATCGTGCTGCTGGCCTGCACCATCGCTTCGGCGATCGGCGTGGTGTTCATGCGCCATCGCCACCGCCAGACCTTCGTGGAGTTGTCGCGGGTCGAGCGTGCGCGCGATGAGATCAACATCGAGTTCGGTCGCCTGCAGCTCGAGCAGGCCACCCTGGCCGAGGCGACCCGGGTCGACCGCGTCGCGCGCGAGCGCCTGGGCATGAAGTTCCCCGAAGCCGCCGATGTCGTGGTGATCCGGCCATGAACAAGTCCGGCCGCAACCGTGCGCGCAACAGCTTCAACCTCCGCCAGCGCCTGAAGTGGGTGGGGCTGGCGCTCGGCCTGTGTTCGGTCTCGCTGGTCGGCCGCGCCGCCTACGTGCAGATCATCAACAGCGAGTTCTACCAGCGCCAGGGCGAAGCCCGTTACCTGCGCGAACTGCCGATCAACACCTCGCGCGGCATGATCACCGATCGCAATGGCGAGCCGGTGGCGGTGTCCACTCCGGTCGCCTCGATCTGGGTCAACCCGCAGGAACTGCTGCGCTCGCCGGACCGCATCCCCGAGCTGGCCACCGCGCTGGGCATGCCGCTGGACGAGCTGACCTCCAAGCTCTCGCAGAAGGCGGACAAGGAATTCATGTACCTGCGCCGCCGGATCAATCCGGACGACGCGGAAAAAGTGGTCGCGCTGAAGATTCCGGGCGTGGCCTCGCAGCGCGAGTTCCGCCGCTTCTACCCGCAGGGTGAGGCGATGGCGCACGTGCTCGGCTTCACCAACATCGACGACCGCGGCCAGGAAGGGCTGGAGCTGGCCTTCGACGAATGGCTGCGCGGCAAGGCCGGCGCCAAGCGCGTGATCCGCAACCGCAAGGGCGACACGGTGGAGAGCGATCTGCTGCGCGCCGCCGAGCCGGGCAAGGACCTCACCCTCAGCATCGACCGCCGCATCCAGTTCCTGGCCTTCAAGGAGCTGCGCAACGCGCTGATCGAGAACAAGGCCGCGGGTGGCTCGATGGTGATCATGGACGTCGCCACCGGCGAGATCCTGGCCATGGTCAACCTGCCGACCTACAACCCCAATGCCGTGGGCGGCGCGGCACCGGACACCCGTCGCAACCGCGCGGTGACCGACCTGGTCGAGCCGGGTTCGACGATGAAGCCGCTGACCATCGCCTCGGCGCTGCAGTCCGGCGTGGTCACCAAGGACACCACGGTGGACACCAACCCGGGCTACATGGCGCTTGGCCGCTACACCATCAAGGACGTGCCGCGGAACAATGGCGTGCTCAACGTCACCGGCGTGATCACCCGCAGTTCGAACATCGGCGCGGCCAAGATCGCGGCCAAGATGCCGGACCAGGTCTTCTACGACCACATCCACAGCTTCGGCTATGGCGTCGCCCCGCACAGCGGCTTCCCCGGCGAATCGGCCGGCGTGCTGCCGCGCCCGGCGCGCTGGAGTGGTCCGTCCAAGACCACCATGTCCTACGGCTACGGCCTGAATGTCAGCCCGCTGCAGATCGCGACCGCCTATTCGGCGCTGGGCAACGGCGGCAAGCTGATCGCGCCGACCTTCGTCAAGGGCCAGCGCAACGAAGGCAAGCAGATCATCGACGAGAACATCGCCAAGGATGTGGTGGCGATGATGGAAACCGTGGTCACCCAGGGCGGCGCCAAGCAGGCGGCGGTGCTGGGTTACCACGTGGCCGGCAAGACCGGTACCGCCCGCAAGGCGGGGCCGGGAGGGTACGAGCGCGGGCATTACAACGCGCTGTTCGCCGGCGTGGTGCCGGCCACCAATCCGCGCTTCGCCACGGTGATCGTGATCAACGACCCGCAGGGCGGCAAGTACTACGGCGGCCTGGTGTCCGCGCCGGTGTTCCACAACGTCATGGAGGGCGCGCTGCGCCTGATGGACGTGCCGCCGGATGACATCGAGTCGTGGCTGGCCGCGCAGCAGTCCGGAAAGCTGGGGCATACCGCCTCGTCGTTGCCGACGCCGCCACCGGAAACGGTGATCGCGCCCGACGCCGCCGCAGAATTCGATGCCGCGCTGCCCAGCGCGCACGCCACAGTGCCGCCCGCGCAGGGAGGCACGCAATGAGCCAGATGATGTTGCTGTCGCAGTTGCTTCCCGATGTGGCGCTGAGCCACGACCCGACCATCACCGGCCTGGTGCTGGACAGCCGCGCGGTGCGCCCGGGCAATGCCTTCGTGGCGATCGCCGGTTTCGGCGCGCACGGGCTGGGCTTTGTCGACCAGGCCCGCGCCAATGGCGCCGGGGCGATCCTGTTCGACCCGCCGGCCCCGGCCGAGCTGCCTGCGCCGGTCGATGCGATTGCCGTGCCGGGCCTGCGCCACCGCATGGGGGCGATGGCCGACCAGTTCCATGGCCATCCCTCGCGCGCGATGACGATGGTCGGCGTGACCGGCACCAACGGCAAGACCTCCACCGTGCAGCTGCTGGCCCAGGCCTGGCACCTGCTCGGCACCCGCAGTGGCAGCATCGGCACGCTGGGCGTCGGTCTTTATGGCGATGTCGTGCCGACCGGTTTCACCACGCCGCTGGTGCTGCAGATGCATGACGTTCTGGCCCAGCTGCGCGATGGCGGGGCACAGGCCGTGGCGATGGAAGTCAGTTCGCACGCGCTCGACCAGGGCCGCGTGGATGCCGTCCATTACGACGTGGCGGTGTTCACCAATCTCACCCGCGACCATCTGGACTATCACGGCGACATGGCGCAGTACGGCGCGGCCAAGGCCAAGCTGTTCCATCGCGACGGACTCAAGGCCGCCGTGGTCAATCTGGATGACAGCTTCGGCAGCGAACTGCTGCGCACCGTCGGCGACAGCGTGCGCCCGATCGGCGTGAGCTCGCGCGGTGCCGCGCAGGCCACTCTGCGCGCTGATTCGCTCACCCTGGACGGCCGCGGCATCGCCTTCGACCTGATGGTCGACGGCCAGCGGCATCCGGTGCAGTCGCCGCTGCTGGGGCGTTTCAATGTCGACAACCTGCTGGCGGTCGCCGGTGCGCTGTATGCGCTGGACCACGCCCCGGCCGCGATCGCGGGGCTGCTCTCGCAGCTGCAGCCGATCGCCGGCCGCATGAACCGCCTGGGCGGTGAGGGCGGCCTGCCCACCGTCGTGGTCGATTACGCCCACACCCCGGATGCACTGGAACAGGCCTTGACCAGCGTGCAGGGCCATCTGGCCGGGCGGCTGGTCTGCGTGTTCGGCTGCGGCGGCGAACGCGATACCGGCAAGCGTCCACAGATGGCCGCCATCGCGGAACGGCATGCCGACGTGGTCATCGTCACCGACGACAACCCGCGCGGCGAAGACGGCGACGTGATCGTGGCCGACATCCTCAAGGGATTTGATGCACCCGCTGCCGTCACCGTGCAGCGCGACCGCGCCGCCGCGATCGCCACCGCGATCGGCCAGGCCGGCGCGGGCGACATCGTGTTGATCGCCGGCAAGGGCCACGAGCCCTACCAGGAGATCCACGGGGTCAAGCACGCCTTCGATGACACCGAAGTGGCCGGCCGTGTGCTGGCCGCGCGCGCGGGGGTGAACGAATGAAGCGCACCCCGCTGTCGCTGATCGCCCACTGGGCCGGTGGCGAGATCCATGGCGAAGACACCGCCATCGATGCCATCAGCAATGACACCCGCACGCTCGCCCCGGGCAGCCTGTACGTGGCCCTGCGTGGCGAGCGCTTCGATGGCCATGACTTCGCGGCCGACGCGTTGGCGCGCGGTGCCTCGGCGATGCTGGTCGAGCGCCTGCTGGATGTGGCGCTGCCGCAGATCGTGGTCGCCGACAGCGAGCATGCCCTGGGGCGCATCGCCGCCGGCATGCAGCGCGACCGCGACACCGCGGTGTTCGCGATCACCGGCAGCAACGGCAAGACCAGCGTCAAGAGCCTGCTGCTGGCGATCCTGGAACAGGTCGCGCATGACGACCGCAAGGTGGTCTACGCCAACCCGGGCAACCGCAACAACGAGATCGGCCTGCCGCTGGCCGTGCTCGATGCGCCCGAAGACGCCGATTTCGCCGTCTACGAGATGGGCGCCGGCAAGCCGGGCGACATCGCCTACCTGACCGAGATCGTGCGCCCGCACTACGCGCTGGTGAACAACATCGCCCCGGCGCATCTGGAGCGCATGGGCAGCCTGCAGGGCGTGGCCACCACCAAGGGCGCAATCTATGCGGCGCTGCCCTCCGATGGCGTGGCCGTGATCAATGCCGATGACGCCTTCGGGATCTGGTTCGAACAGCACATCGTCGGCCAGCCACCGCGCTGCCGCGTGCTGCGTTACGGCCTGGACCACAGCGCCGATGTCAGCGCGCGTGCGATCCGTCCGGCCGCGCAGGGCAGCCAGTTCGTGCTGTCCACGCCGCAGGGCGATGCAGAGATCACGCTGGGCCTGCCGGGCCGGCACAACATCAGCAATGCGCTGGCCGCCGCCTCGCTGGCGCTGGCCGCGGGCATCACGGTGGCCCAGATCGCCGCCGGGCTGGCCCGCGCCGAGCCGGTCCCGGGCCGCCAGATCGCGCACCAGCTGCCGAGCGGTGCGGTGCTGGTCGATGACAGTTACAACGCCAACCCGGGCTCGCTGGCGGCCGCCATCGATGCCCTGGCCGGCGCGAAGGAAGAAGGCTGGCTGGTGCTGGGCGACATGCGCGAACTCGGCCCGGACGGCGAGGCGCTGCATGCCCAGGCCGGCCGCCGTGCCCGCGAGGTCGGCCTGAAGCGGCTGTACACGCTCGGCCCGCTGAGCGCCGCCGCGTCGACCGCCTTCGGTGAGGGCGGCCAGCATTTCCAGAGCCACCAGGCCCTGGCCGCCGCGCTCGCCAGCGAACTGCATGCCGGCGTGCGCTGCCTGGTCAAGGGCTCGCGTGGCAGCGCCATGGACACGATCGTCAAAGCGCTGCTCGCGCAAGGAGAGGAAACCCCCAATGTTGCTTGAACTGGCCCGATGGCTGCAGCAGTTGGAGAGCCTGTTCGGGCTGTTCGGCTACCTGACCCTGCGCGGCATCCTCGCGGCGCTGACCGCCCTGTTCCTGTCGCTGTGGCTTGGCCCGGCGATGATCCGCAAGCTCGCCCAGTTCAAGGGTGGCCAGCCGATCCGTACGGATGGTCCGCAGACCCATTTCGCCAAGGCCGGCACCCCGACCATGGGCGGCTCGCTGATCCTGCTGACGATCACGTTGTCGGTGCTGCTGTGGGCTGACCTGCGCAACCGTTATGT
Source organism: Stenotrophomonas sp. TWI1183 (assembly GCF_039673115.1). Lineage (NCBI taxonomy): Bacteria > Pseudomonadati > Pseudomonadota > Gammaproteobacteria > Lysobacterales > Lysobacteraceae > Stenotrophomonas > Stenotrophomonas sp. TWI1183. The sequence goes on along the minus strand of NZ_JBDJKZ010000005.1, from coordinate 100,454 downwards.
CTGGCTGGTGCTGGCCGTGATGCTGTGCTTCGGCGCGATCGGCTGGTACGACGACTGGATCAAGATCGTCCGCCGCGACCCGAACGGCCTGAAGTCGCGCTGGAAGTACCTGCTGCAGTCGATCTTCGGCCTGGCTGCGGGTCTGTTCCTGTTCTACACCGCCGATGTCCCGGCGGCGATGACGTTCTACATCCCGATGTTCAAGTCGATCGCGCTGCCGCTGGCCGGCATCAGCTTCGTGGCCATCGCGTATTTCTGGATCGTCGGCTTCTCCAACGCGGTCAACCTGACCGACGGCCTGGACGGGCTGGCGATCATGCCGACGGTGCTGGTCGCGTGCGCACTGGGCGTGTTCGCCTATGCCTCGGGCAACGTGGTGTTCTCCAGCTACCTGCAGATCCCGCAGATTCCGGGTGCCGGTGAGCTGGTCATCATCTGCGCGGCGATCGCCGGTGCGGGCCTGGGCTTCCTGTGGTTCAACACCTATCCGGCCATGGTCTTCATGGGCGACATCGGCGCGCTGGCGCTGGGTGCGGTGCTGGGCACGATCGCGGTGATCACCCGCCAGGAACTGGTGCTGGTGGTGATGGGCGGCGTGTTCGTGATCGAGACCCTGTCGGTGATGATCCAGGTCGCCTCGTTCAAGCTGACCGGCAAGCGCGTGTTCCGCATGGCGCCGATCCACCACCACTTCGAACTGAAGGGCTGGCCGGAGCCGCGCGTGATCGTGCGCTTCTGGATCATCTCGGTCGTCCTGGTCCTGATCGGCCTGGCCACGTTGAAGGTCCGCTGATGAACGACCTGTCGCGCCAAGCCACCCGCCTGGAAGCCATCGGAGGCCACTTCGACAAGTGGCTGCTGGGCGCGATCATCACGCTCACCGGGCTGGGCGTGGTGATGGTCGCGTCGAGCTCGATCGCGCTGATGAGCAGTCCGTTCTACTACCTCAACCGCCACCTGATCTTCCTGGCGGTGGGTATCGGCCTGGCGATCATCGCCATGCGCACCGAGCTCAAGAGCATCGAGCAGTACAACCAGATCCTGCTGCTGGGCTGCTTCGCGCTGCTGGTGGTGGTGTTCATCCCGGGCCTGGGCAGCAGCGTCAACGGTGCCCGCCGCTGGATCAACCTGGGCATCTCCAAGTTCCAGACCGTCGAAGCGGTCAAGGTGCTCTACATCGTGTGGCTGTCCAGCTATCTGGTCCGCTTCCGCGACGAGGTCAATGCCACCTGGCCGGCGATGCTCAAGCCGCTCGGCGTGGCCGGCGCGCTGGTCGTGCTGCTGCTGCTGCAGCCGGACTTCGGCTCCTCCACCCTGCTGCTGGCGATCACCGCCGGCATGCTGGTGCTGGGCGGGGTCAACATGCCGCGCATGTCCATGCCGGTGATCATCGGCATGGTCGGCATGAGCGCACTGGCGATCATCGAACCGTACCGCATGCGCCGCATCACCTCCTTCCTGGACCCGTGGGCCGATCAGCAGGGTGACGGCTACCAGCTGTCCAATGCGCTGATGGCCGTGGGCCGTGGCGAGTGGACCGGCGTGGGCCTGGGCAACTCGGTGCAGAAGCTCTATTACCTGCCCGAAGCACATACCGACTTCATCTTCTCGGTCACCGCCGAGGAGCTGGGCTTCCTCGGCACCTGCCTGATCATCTCGCTGTATGCGCTGCTGGTCGGCCGCACCTTCTGGCTGGGCATGCGCTGCGTGGAAATGAAGCGCCACTTCTCCGGCTACATCGCCTTCGGCATCGGCCTGTGGATCAGCATGCAGAGCTTCGTCTCGATCGGGGTCAACCTCGGCATCCTGCCGACCAAGGGCCTGACCCTGCCGCTGATCTCCTCCGGCGGCTCGAGCGTGCTGATGACCTGCGTGGCGATGGGCCTGCTGCTGCGCGTGTCCTATGAACTGGATCGCGCCGAGCGCCGCCAGGCCGTGCGCATGGGCGCCGACCAGGATGGCCCGCTGCCGGGCGACGTGCACAAGGCCGACAGCGCCAGCGCGATCGCCGCGGCGATGCAGGACAGCGCCGCGCGCGATGCCGCACCGCGTGACAGCGCGCCCCGTGGCACCAGCCGCATGCAGCAGCGCATCGAACCGACCCTGGGGAGGATGGGATGAGCACGCCTCGCCTCGATCCCTCTCAGCGCCCGGTCATGATCATGGCCGGCGGCACCGGTGGGCACATCTTCCCCGGCCTGGCCGTGGCCAAGGTGCTGCGCGAACGCGGCGTGCCGGTCACCTGGCTCGGTGCCGATGGCGCGATGGAAACGCGCCTGGTGCCGCAGCAGGGCATCCACATCGATACGCTGGCCATCGGCGGCCTGCGCGGCAAGGGCAGGCTGTCCCTGCTCGGCGCGCCGTTCCGCCTGCTGCGCGCGGTCCGCGCGGCCGGCTTCCTCATCCGTGATCGCCAGCCGCGTGCCGTGATTGCGTTCGGTGGTTACGCCTCCGGCCCCGGCGGCATCGCCGCGCACCTGCACGGCCTGCCGCTGCTGGTGCACGAACAGAACCGCGCCCCGGGCTTGACCAACCGCGTGCTGTCGCGCGTCGCGCGGCGCGTGTTGGCCGGCTTCCCGGGCAGCTTCGCGAAGCGGGAGGAGGCGGTCGGCAATCCGGTCCGCGCCGAGATCGCCGCGATCACCCCGCCCGAGCTGCGCCTGGCCAACCGGCAGGGCCCGTTGCGCCTGCTGGTGCTCGGTGGCAGCCAAGGGGCACGCGTGCTCAACAACGCGGTGCCCAAGGCCCTGGCCGCGCTGGGCACCGGCATGCCGGTGCAGGTACGCCACCAGAGCGGCGAGAAGCTGCACGCCGAAGCGCTGCAGGCGTACGCCGATGCCGGCGTGCAGGCCAGCGTGGAACCCTTCATTGCCGATATGGCCGAGGCATTCGCCTGGGCCGATCTGGTCGTGTGCCGCTCCGGCGCCTCCACCCTGGCCGAGCTGTGCGCGGTCGGCGTGGGCAGCGTGCTGGTGCCGTTCGCGGCGGCCGTCGACGATCACCAGACCCGCAATGCGGAGTATCTGGCCGAGCGCGGCGCTGCCGTGTTGCTGAAGCAGGATGAAACGCTGGCGACACAGCTGGAAGGCGTGTTGCGCGAATTGTCCGAACATTCCGCCCGACGCATGCAGATGGCCAACGCCGCGCGTGCCCTGGCCAAGGTCGATGCCGCTGAGCGCATCGCCGACATCATTCTCGAGGAATCCAAATGAACACCGCTACGCGCGCCAGCCTGGCGCGAGGCCGCGCATGATCCGCCGCCTCCACGACACCAACGACCTGGTACGCGCGTTCCCGCGCGTGCACTTCGTCGGCATCGGCGGCACCGGCATGAGCGGCATCGCCGAAGTGATGCTGACGCTGGGCTATGAAGTCTCCGGTTCGGACAACGCCGACAACGCCGCGACCCGCCGCCTGGCCAGCCTGGGCGCGCGCGTGATGCGCGGCCACTCGGCGGCCAACGTGCTCGGCACCGACTGCGTGGTCGTCTCCAGCGCGATCCGCGATGACAATCCGGAATTGATGGAAGCGCGCAGCCAGCGCATTCCGATCATGCCGCGCGCGGCGATGCTGGCCGAACTGATGCGGTTCCGCCGCGGCATCGCGGTGGCCGGTACGCATGGCAAGACCACCACCACCAGCCTCACCGCCGCGGTGTTGAGCGAAGGCGGGCTGGACCCGACCTTCGTGATCGGCGGCCAGCTGCTCGCCGCCGGTGCCAACGCCAAGCTCGGCGGTGGCCAGTGGCTGGTGGCGGAAGCCGACGAAAGCGATGGCAGCTTCCTGCGCCTGAACCCGCTGGTGTCCGTGATCACCAACATCGATTCGGACCACCTGGAAAACTACGGCAACGATTTCGCCCGGGTCCAGGCTGCGTTCGCCGAATTCCTGCAGCGCCTGCCGTTCTACGGGCTGGCGGTGCTGTGCATCGACGATCCGGAAGTGGCCGCATTGGCCGCGCAGACGCCGCGCCATGTCATGAGCTATGGCATGAGCAGCAACGCCGATGTGCGTGCCGAAGACGTGGTCCAGGACGGCCCGCGCATGCATTTCACCCTGCGCCTGCCGGAAGGCAGCAGCCACCCGGTAACGCTGGCCCTGCCGGGCGCGCACAACGTGCTCAATGCCCTGGCCGCCGCGGCCGTGGGCTGGCAGCTCGGCGTGGCGCCGGAAGCGATCGCGCGTGCGCTGGAAAGCTTCGCCGGCATCGGCCGCCGCTTCAATGACCTGGGCATCGTCACCACGCACACCGGCGCCAAGGTCCGCGTGATCGACGACTACGGCCACCATCCGCGTGAGCTGGCCGCCGTGTTCGCCGCCGCCCGTGGAGGCTGGCCGAGCCAGCGCCTGGTCGTGGCGTTCCAGCCGCACCGTTACAGCCGTACCCGCGATCAGTTCGATGCCTTCGCCGCGGTGCTGTCCGAAGTGGACGCGCTGGTGCTGAGCGAGGTCTACCCGGCCGGCGAAGCGCCGATCCCGGGCGCCGATTCGCGTTCGCTGGCCCGCGCCATCCGCGCGCGCGGCCGCAGCGAGCCGGTCGTGGTCGGCAATGCCGCCGAACTGGCGCACGTGCTGCCCGACGTACTGCAGGACGGTGACCTGCTGCTGATGATGGGGGCGGGTGACATCGGCTACATCGCCCAGCAGATCGCCGGCGAAGGCTTCCAGGAGACCCCGGCGGCATGAACGCGCTGATCTTCCCGCCGCTGCGAATCACCGACCCGGCCCTGTTCGGCCGCGTCGCCGTGCTGCTGGGCGGCACCTCCAGCGAGCGCAATGTCTCGCTGGATTCCGGCCGCAACGTGATCGAAGCGCTGCGCGCGCGCGGCGTCGATGCGATCGCGGTCGACGGCATCCCGGCCCTGGCGCTCGCGCTGGTCGAGAAGCGCTTCGACCGCGTGTTCAACATCCTCCACGGCCACAACGGCGGTGGCGAGGACGGCATCGTGCAGGGCTTGATGGAAGCCTTCGGCGTGCCGTACACCGGCTCGGACGTGCTCGGCTCGGCGCTGAGCATGGACAAGATCCGCACCAAGCAGGTGTGGTTGTCGCACGGCCTGCCGACCCCGCGCTTCATCGCGCTGGACGAGGCCGCCGATGTCCACGCCGCCGCCGCCGAACTCGGCCTGCCGGTGGTGGTGAAGCCGGCCAACGAAGGGTCCAGCGTCGGCATCAGCCGGGTCACCGAAGACGCCGGGCTGGATGAGGCGGTCGCGTTGGCGGTGCGTTACGACGGCCAGCTGCTGATGGAGCAGATGGTGGTCGGCGACGAGCTGACCGTGGCGATCCTGGGCGACCAGGCGCTGCCGTCGATCCGCATCGTGCCCAAGGGCCAGTGGTACGACTACAACGCCAAGTACATCGCCGAGGACACCCAGTACCTGTGCCCGGGCCTGGACGGCGAAGACGAAATCGAGATCCGCCGCATCGCACTGGCCGCGTTCCGCGCCGCCGGCTGCCGTGGCTGGGGCCGGGTGGACGTGATGCGCGACCGCGGCACGGGCCGCTTCCACCTGCTGGAAGTGAACACCGCGCCGGGCATGACCAGCCATTCGCTGGTGCCCAAGTCGGCGAGCCAGGCCGGGATCGGCTTTGAAGAGCTGGTCTGGCGCGTGCTCGAGCAGACCCTGCCGGGTCACGCAGCGCAGGAGAACAGCCACGCATGAACGCGGTGCTGCGCATCTTCGTCTGGTTGCTGGCCCTGTCGGTCGTGGCACTGCCCGTGGTGGCGGTGCTCAACGGCTGGGTCGGTGCCGAGCGGTGGCCGTTGGCCAAGCTGCGCGTGCACGGTGAGTTCAAGCGGGTGCCGGCCGAGCAGCTGCAGCAGGTCGTGCTGCCGTATGCGAAGTCCGGTTTCTTCGCGGTCAAGCTGCAGGATGCGCAGGACGCGATCGAAACCCTGCCGTGGGTCGAAAGCGCGCAGGTCCGCAAGCAGTGGCCCGACGTGCTGGAAATCACTCTGGTCGAGCACAAGCCGTTCGCGCGCTGGGGCAATGACCGCCTGCTCTCCGAGCAGGGCAAGCTGTTCGCCACGCCGAAGAAGCTGCAGGACCTGGAGCTGCCCGACCTCGATGGTCCGGACAGCCAGACCGAAGAAGTGGTGGCGCTCTACAACGACGCGCGTGCGCTGTTCGCGCCGGCCGGGGTGGACGTCAAGCGGGTCACCATGGACGCACGCGGCAGCTGGTCGCTGGTGTTGAGCAACGGCACCGAAGTGGTCGTCGGCCGCGACGATGCCCGTTCGCGCCTGCAGCGCTTCGTGCGCGTGCTGCCGCAGCTGGCCAACCAGGCGGCGCCGATCGAGCGCGCCGACCTCCGATACACCAATGGTTTCACGCTGAGCTGGGGTACCCCGGCTCCGGCCGCACCGGCCGCGCCGGCCAATGTGGCGCACAGGACGCAGGACAGGACATGAATCGCAAGGGTGACAAATCACTGATCGTCGGTCTGGATATCGGCACCTCCAAGGTGGTGGCGCTGGTCGGCGAGTATTCGCCGGGCAATCCGATCGAGGTCATCGGCATCGGCTCGCACGAATCGCGCGGTCTCAAGCGCGGCGTGGTGGTCGATATCGAATCGACCGTGCAGTCCATCCAGCGTGCGGTCGAAGAGGCCGAGCTGATGGCCGGCTGCGAGATCCGCTCGGTGTACGCCTCGATCTCCGGCAACCACGTGCAATGCAAGAACTCGCCCGGCATCGTGCCGATCCGCGACGGCGAAGTGACCTGGGGCGACCTGGATCGCGTGCTGGACGCGGCCAAGGCGGTGGCGATCCCGGCCGACCAGAAGATCCTGCATGCGATCCCGCGCGAGTATGTGCTGGACGATTCTCAGGAAGGCATCCGCAACCCGGTCGGCATGACCGGCGTCCGCCTGGAAGTGCACGCCCACCTGGTGGTGTGCGCACAGTCGGCCGCGGCCAACATCTCCAAGTGCGTGCAGCGCTGCGGCCTGCAGGTCGATGACCTGGTGCTGTCCTCGCTGGCCTCCAGCGTGGCCGTGCTGACCGCCGACGAGCGCGAGCTTGGCGTGGTACTGGTCGACATGGGCGCCGGCACCACCGACCTGGCCGTGTTCGTGCAGGGCGCGATCTGCCACACCGCGTCGTTGCCGATCGCCGGCGATCACGTCACCAACGACATCGCGCACATGCTGCGCACGCCGACCCCGGAAGCCGAGCAGATCAAGGTGCGCTATGCCTGCGCCCTGGCCCAGCTGGCCACCGCCGAGGAAAGCATCCAGGTGCCCAGCGTCGGCGATCGTCCGCCGCGCCGGATGCCGCGCCACGCACTCGCCCAGGCGGTGCAGGGCCGTTACGAGGAAATCTTCGAGATGGTGCAGGCCGAACTGCGCCGCTCCGGCTTCGAGGAACTGGTGCGCGCCGGCATGGTGCTCACCGGTGGCGCCTCGAAGATGGAAGGCGTGGTCGAACTGGCCGAGGAAATGCTGCAGATGCCGGTGCGCGTGGGCATCCCGCAGCACGTCACCGGGCTGGGCGAAGTGGTCGGCAACCCGGTGCATGCCACCGGCGTCGGCCTGCTGCTGATGGGCAGCCAGATCGAACACCCGCGTCGCCCGTCGCTGCCCACCGGTCGCGCCGGCAGCATGTTCAAGAAACTCAAAACCTGGTTCCGCGGCGAATTCTGATCGCGGTCGCAACACGCAGTACACATGCAATACGCGATAAGCAGTTCCCGAAAAATCCACGTAGTCCACGCAACACCGGCACCACCCGCAACGCGATGCAGCACCACCGGCCCCCGGGTCGTTCATTGAAGCAGGCAACACCGCCGCGGTTGGCTCTATCCGGCCCGGCATACCAACTACAACTCGCCGGCACGACGGTGGGGAGGACAGGAGAAGGATTCTCCGAAGCCCCCGTCCCGCGTAAACGGCAACAAGAGGACACGGACATGGCGCATTTCGAACTGATTGAAAAGATGGCACCCAATGCGGTGATCAAGGTGATCGGCGTGGGCGGCGGCGGCGGCAACGCCGTGGCGCACATGGTCAGCACCAGTGTGGACGGCGTGGAATTCATCACTGCCAACACCGACTCGCAGGCCATCAAGAACTGTGGTGCCAAGCTGCAGCTGCAGCTGGGTACCAACGTCACCAAGGGCCTCGGCGCAGGCGCGAATCCGGAAGTCGGCCGCCAGGCCGCGCTGGAAGACCGTGAGCGCATCATGGACGCCCTGCAGGGTGCGGACATGGTCTTCATCACCGCCGGCATGGGCGGCGGCACCGGTACCGGCGCAGCCCCGGTCGTGGCGCAGCTGGCCAAGGAGATGGGCATCCTGACCGTCGCCGTGGTCACCAAGCCGTTCCCCTTCGAAGGCCGTCGCCGCATGCAGGTCGCGCTGAAGGGCATCGAAGAGCTGAGCCAGCATTGCGACTCGCTGATCACCATCCCGAACGAAAAGCTGATCACCGTGCTGGGCCGCAACGCCACCATGATCCAGGCCTTCCGTGCCGCCAACGACGTCCTCCAGGGCGCCGTGCAGGGCATTGCCGACCTGATCGTGCGTCCGGGCCTGATCAACGTCGACTTCGCCGACGTCCGCACCGTCATGTCCGAAATGGGCCTGGCGATGATGGGCACCGGTACCGCGCGTGGCGATGACCGCGCCCAGGCCGCGGCCGAAGCCGCCATCCAGAACCCGCTGCTGGACGATGTGAACCTGGCCGGTGCCAACGGCATCCTGGTCAACATCACCGCCGGCGCCGACTTCACGATGGCCGAGTTCGACGAGATCGGCCGCACCATCGACGGCTTCGCTTCCGAAGATGCCACCGTGGTCGTGGGTACCGTGCTGGATCCGGACATGCAGGACGAAGTCCGCGTGACCGTGGTCGCCACCGGCCTGAACCGTGCCGTCACCGCCAAGACCCAGCGTCCGGGCGAGCGCGCACCGATCAAGCTGGTCCGCAACGCCACCACCGGCCAGCCGGAGTTCGGCGAGTTCGACAACGGCGGCGATGCGGTCTCCAAGGCCGTGGGCGGGATGGGCATGGGCATGGGCCTGCGTCGTCCCAGCGCCGACACCGTGGCGCCGACCGCCCCGAGTGCGTCGGGTCCGGCCGCTGCTGAACTGCCCAACGATTACCTGGACATCCCGGCGTTCCTGCGCCGCCAGGCGGACTGAGCCACGCATGCCGGGGCCTTGTCCTCCCCGGTAAGCGCCTCCATGTCCCATGCTGCCGGGCCAGGATCGGCCCGGCATCTGACCGCCGTCGTGCATCACGCACGTCCGGGCAGTGCTGTCGACGCACCACGGTTCACGGAAGGGACAGCGGTAGTGCGTGTTATTCTTGTTTGTCACAGCCGCGCTGACCGCGCGCTTTCTGGTCCTGCCCCCCGATGATTCCGCAACGCACCCTCAAGAACACGATCCGCGCCACCGGCGTTGGCCTTCACAGCGGTGACAAGGTCTACATGACCCTGCGCCCGGCCCCGGTCAACCATGGCATCGTGTTCCGTCGCGTCGATCTGGACCCGGTGGTGGAAGTGCCCGCACGCGCGGACCTGGTCACCGAAGTCACGCTGTGCACCGGCCTGACCTATCACGAGGCCAAGATCCAGACCGTCGAACACCTGATGTCGGCCCTGGCCGGCCTGGGTGTGGACAACATCATCGTGGAGCTGTCCTCGGCCGAGTTGCCGATCATGGACGGTTCCTCCGGCCCGTTCGTGTTCCTGCTGCAGTCGGCGGGCATCGCCGAACAGGACGCGCCGAAACGTTTCCTGCGCATTCTCAAGACGGTGGAAGTCACCGATGGCGACAAGGTCGCCCGCTTCGAGCCGTACGAAGGCTACAAGCTCGGTTTCACCATCCAGTTCAACCACCCGATGATCCCGGCCAAGCAGTCGCGGGCGGAAATCGAGTTCTCGACCCTGGCCTACACCAAGGAAATCTCGCGCGCCCGGACCTTCGGCTTCATGCGGGATCTGGAATACATGCGCGAGCGCAACCTGGGCCTGGGCGGTTCGATGGACAACGCCATCGTGCTCGACGAGTTCCGGGTGCTCAACGACGACGGCCTGCGCTACGCCGATGAGTTCGTGCGCCACAAGATCCTCGACGCGATCGGTGATCTGTACCTGGCCGGCGGCCAGGTGCTGGGTGCCTACGAAGGCTTCAAGTCGGGCCATGCGCTCAACAACAAGCTGGTGCGTGCCCTGCTGGCCGATGCCAGCGCCTGGGAGTGGGTCAGCTACGAGTCTCCGGCTGCTGCGGCGCCGGTGGTCTACGGCCTGCCGGCGTACGCCTGAGCGCGGTTTCGCTGCAACCCATTGATTTGGAATAAAAAAAGACGGCGCCCAAGGCGCCGTTTCTGTTTCCAGCGGTCACGGCGGGCTGAAACCGGCGTGATCTTGACGTCAATGAACCGTAGGGGTGCACAGCGCACAGATTTGTGAACCTCATCAAGGTTCTCGCCAGATTTAACGTTAATTTAATAAAACACTAACGACTGGCGGCGGTTCGGCCGCTACAGTGCAGACCGGCTCCCAGCCAAAGTTCACGTGATCGTGACGCGGCCGGGAAGGGGCGGGATGCCCCGATGGCTTCACGATTTGGAGGAATCCACATCGCGCAGACAAGCCAACGCGTCGCGTAGCCCTTTGTGCGTGGCGGCTGAAACAGCGTGGGGGCCATTCCTGTTGTCGATCGCTGGGGAGCGTGGGGGAGGGGCAGATGCTGTTTTGACGGTCACCTTGGTGACCTTCAGCCCGATGGACCGGGCCGCGTCGATCAACTGTGCTTCGGCAAGCCGGACCTTGGCGTGCCACACGGGAGATTCGACGAGAAAAACGAGGTGCTCGCCGTTTACATTCGCCAGCCGGCAACGGGTGGCCAGTGCAGGCGGCAAATGGGGGCGCAATTGACGGTCCAGCGCGTCGAGCCACAGGGCACGACGCAGCGGGTTACCGGCTTTGTCCGCCATGACCGCATCCAGCGCCGGCTTCGGCGTGGATGGGGAACGGGCACTGGATTTCGGCTCAGACATGAAAACTCACTGATGGCATTCAAAAAGATCGTAATCAAAACGCGTGAAGGACAGGCCAAGACGCCGCTGGCGCGTTTGCGTTTCTACTTCGAAGATTCCCCCCGTGCCCTGCTGGGCAGTGTGCTGGGGGTGGGCTGCCTGATCGGCTTCGGTGCCGGTATCGGTGGCAGCATGTTCAACGATTCCCGGCTCCACGCCAAGGTCGCACAGCAGGAACGCGAACTGGCGCAGGCCCAGAAGGACGCTCAGACCCAGGTCAACGCGCTGGCTGCGCGGATGGGCGAGCTGCAGGCGCAGGCCACCCGTCTCAATGCCCTGGGCGAACGACTCACCCAGATGGGCAAACTGGAGGACGGCGAATTCGACTTCAACGAGACCCCCGGCCTCGGTGAAGGCGAGCCCGGCCCGACCCAGGACATCCCGGTCAGCGCGGTCAACGCCGACTTACAGGTGCTGGAGCAGCGCTTCGCTGCTTCAGGCCGCCAGCTGTCGGTGATGGAATCGCTGATGTTCGACCACCAGCTCGAACAGAACGCGGTGCCCTCGCGCATGCCGATCCGCAATACCTACATCACCTCCAACTTCGGCACCCGCAGCGATCCGTTCGGTCGCGGTGCGGCCACCCACAAGGGCATGGATTTCCACGCCAAGGTCGGTGACCCGGTGATGTCGGTGGCCGACGGCGTGGTCAGCTTCGCCGGCGTGAAGGGCGGCTACGGCAACGTGGTCGATGTGGACCATGGCAACGGCTATGTGACCCGCTATGCGCACAATTCGCGCCTGGTGGTGAAGCCGGGCGACCTGGTCCGGGCCGGCCAGGAAGTGGCCAAGGCCGGTTCCACGGGCCGTTCCACCGGTGCCCACGTGCACTTCGAGGTCTGGGAACGCGGCCAGGTGGTCAATCCGCGCAAGTTCCTCGGTGATGGCGGCAACACCCCGGTCGGCCGCGTTTCGCGGGGCTGATCACGGTAACGAACTTGAACGGGGGTGCTTGAAACGCCGGACCCCCGTCCCAAGCTACAATGGGTGTTGCCATAGACAGGGCGCAGTGCGCCCTGTTTCGTTTGCGGCGTGCGCATCCCCCGGGGAAAGCGCCGCCGTTGGGGCGTCTCATTCCAACCGGTTCCTTCAATGATCAACAGCCTGCTTACCCGCGTCTTCGGCAGTCGTAATGAACGACAGCTGCGCCAGCTCAACCGCATCGTCGCCAAGATCAATGCGTTGGAGCCGGAAATCGAAAAGCTCTCCGACGAGCAGCTCAAGGCCAAGACCCCGGAGTTCAAGCAGCGCATCGCTGACGGTGAGGCCCTGGACAAGGTGCTGCCCGAAGCGTTCGCGGTCTGCCGTGAAGCCAGCCGCCGCGTGCTGGGCATGCGCCATTACGACGTCCAGCTGATCGGCGGCATGGTCCTGCACCTGGGCAAGATCGCCGAAATGCGCACCGGTGAAGGCAAGACCCTGGTCGCCACGCTGCCGGTGTACCTCAATGCGCTGGAAGGCAAGGGCGTCCACGTGGTCACCGTGAACGACTACCTGGCCCGCCGTGACTCGGCGCAGATGGGCAAGCTCTACAACTGGCTGGGCATGAGCGTGGGCGTGGTCTACCCGGGCATGCCGCACGGTGACAAGCGCGAGGCCTATGCCAGCGACATCACCTACGGCACCAACAACGAATTCGGCTTCGATTACCTGCGCGACAACATGGCGCTGTCCCGTGCGGACCGCCACCAGCGCGGCCTGCACTACGCGATCGTCGATGAAGTCGACTCGATCCTGATCGATGAAGCCCGTACCCCGCTGATCATTTCCGGCCCGGCCGATGATTCCCCGGAGCTGTACATCCGCGTCAACCGCATCGTCCCGAACCTGATCAAGCAGGAGGCCGAGGAAGGCGAGGGCGATTTCTGGGTCGACGAGAAGGGCAAGCAGGTCCATCTGTCCGAAGCGGGCATGGAGCATGCCGAGGCGCTGCTGGTCGAGGCTGGCATCCTCAATGCCGAGACCGAAGGCCTGTACGCCGCGCAGAACCTGACCGTTGTGCATCACCTCAATGCCGCCCTGCGCGCGCATGCGATCTACCAGCGCGACGTGGATTACATCGTGCGCGATGGCGAAGTGGTGATCGTCGATGAATTCACCGGCCGTACCCTGGCCGGCCGCCGCTGGTCCGATGGCCTGCACCAGGCGGTGGAAGCGAAGGAAGGCGTGCCGGTCCAGCGCGAGAACCAGACCCTGGCGAGCATCACCTTCCAGAACCTGTTCCGCATGTACAAGAAGCTGTCCGGCATGACCGGTACGGCCGATACGGAAGCCTACGAATTCCAGAGCATCTACAACCTGGAAGTGGTGGTGATCCCGACCAACCGCCCGACCATCCGCAAGGACGGTTCGGACCAGGTGTTCCTCAACCGCAACGGCAAGTTCAACGCGGTGCTGGCCGATATCCAGGCCTGCAACGAGCGTGGCCAGCCGGTGCTGGTGGGCACGACCTCGATCGAGACGTCGGAGATGCTGTCCGAGCATCTGCGCAAGGCCGGCGTGCACCACGAAGTGCTCAACGCCAAGCAGCATGACCGCGAAGCGACCATCATCGCCAACGCCGGCATGCCGGGCGCGGTGACCATCGCGACCAACATGGCCGGCCGTGGTACCGACATCGTGCTGGGTGGTTCGCTGGAAGCGCAGCTGCATGAGCTGGGCGAAGACGCGACGCCGGAACAGCGTGCCCAGGTCAAGGCCGAGTGGCAGGTCCGCCATGATGCCGTCAAGGCCGCCGGTGGCCTGCACATCGTCGGCACCGAGCGCCATGAATCGCGTCGTATCGACAACCAGCTGCGTGGCCGTTCGGGCCGCCAGGGCGATCCGGGTTCGTCCCGCTTCTACCTGTCGCTGGAAGACAACCTGATGCGCATCTTCGCCTCGGACTGGGTCCAGAAGGCGATGCGCATGATGGGCATGAAGGAAGACGACGTCATCGAGGATCGCCTGGTCAGCCGGCAGATCGAGAAGGCGCAGCGCAAGGTCGAGGCGCACAACTTCGACATCCGCAAGAACCTGCTGGACTTCGACGACGTCAACAACGATCAGCGCAAGGTGATCTACAGCCAGCGCGATGAGCTGCTGGATGCGGAGTCGGTGAAGGACAACGTGGATGGCATCCGCGGCGACGTGATCTTCGACGTGGTGGCGCGTTTCGTGCCGCCGAACTCGATCGACGAGCAGTGGGACCTGCAGGGCCTGGAAGCGACGCTGGCCTCGGACTTCGGCATCGACATGTCGCTGACCGAGCTGGTCAAGGCGCACGAGGAGCTGGATGCCGAGGGCATCGCCGAGAAGGTGCAGGCCAAGGTCGACGAGCACTTCGCCGCGAAGGAAGCCGGCGTGGGCGACGAGACCATGCGTGCGCTGGAGAAGCACGTGATGCTGACCGTGCTGGACCAGAGCTGGAAGGAGCACCTGGCGCGCATGGATTACCTGCGCCAGGGCATCTACCTGCGTGGTTACGCGCAGAAGCAGCCGAAGCAGGAATACAAGAAGGAAGCGTTCGAGCTGTTCTCGGAGATGCTGGAGAACGTGAAGCGCGAAGTGGTGACGTTGCTGGCGCGCGTGCGCATCCGCAGCGAAGAGGAAGTGGCGGCGCTGGAACAGGCCGAGCGCCAGCAGGCGGAGGCGCGTCTGCTGCAGTCGCAGTTCCAGCACCAGGACGCCGGCAGCTACAGTGCGGACGAAGAGGCAGCACAGGTGGAGGCGGCGCAGAATGGCGTGCCGCAGGTCACCCGCGACGAGCCGAAGGTCGGCCGCAATGATCCGTGCCCGTGCGGCAGCGGCAAGAAGTACAAGCACTGCCATGGTCAGCTGAGCTGATCGGCTGATTGGACGTGCCGAAGAAGCCCCGCCTTGTGCGGGGCTTTTTTTTGGTTCTTCTGCCCTCTGCAGGGAAGGCATGTGGGGCGTTCTGACCTTCTCCAGGGGCGGCGGTCGATGGGTCGGGCGCTGGGGCGCGATGCCGTTGTCGGCGACGCCCCCGGTGCCGGCCTGCGGCCGTCCCCTCCTCCTTGATTTCGCCCACAACGGCATCGCGCCCCACGTATCGAGACTACTGGCGCCCAACAGCAAGGTCCGCTTTTCCGCACTCCTACCGCGCGCGAGCCCCGTAGCGGCCGGCAGGCTCCTGGGCAAAATCAAGGAGGAGGCCGTCGCCGCCAGGCGGCGGCCGGGGGACATTTGCCGAGGGGCCTGCCGGTCGCTGCGGGGCCCTTGCGCTCGCGGCAGCTCCGAGCGGAGACGCCACCACGAGCCACAGCGAGCCCCCACAACTAACCGCAGGGGCATTGCGTCACGGGCCCCGGTTTGGGCATCCTCCGGGTATGTCATCTCCCCTTCGTTCGATCCATGTCGTGGCCGGCGTCATCACCGATGCCCGCGGCCGCATCCTGCTCAACCGTCGTACCGAGAACCGCGATATGGCGGGCCTGTGGGAGTTCCCGGGTGGCAAGCGGGAGCCCGGCGAGACCTCCGAGGAGGCGCTGGTGCGGGAGCTGCGCGAGGAGCTGGGGATCGAGGCCGAGGTCGGTGAGTGGATCATGGATGTACCGCAGATCTATCCGGACAAGCGGCTCCGGCTGGAGGTGCGCCGGATCCAGGGCTGGAAGGGCTCCCCGCGTGGCCGGGAGGGCCAGGCGATCACCTGGGTGGCGCCGGACAAGCTGCACCGGTATTCGATGCCGCCGGCGGACCTGCCGGTGGTCGCGGCGTTGCGGCAGCCGGACCGGTACCTGATCACGCCGGAGCCGGAGGGCGAGGAGGACAGCGTCCACCAGGCTTGGCTGGGGCGCCTGGCGCAGGCCCTGGAGAGCGGGGTGCGCCGGGTACAGCTGCGCACGCCGTCCAGCCCGGCGCGGGTGGCGCTGGCCGAGCGCGTGATCCAGCAGCATGGAGCGCGCACCCAGTGGCTGCTGAACCGGGACATCGACCTCGCCGGACGGCTGGGGGTCGGGGTGCATCTGGGCAGTGAGCAGCTGCTCGCGCTGGATGAGCGGCCGCTGCCGGCGGGTCAGCTGGTGGCGGCATCCTGCCACGATCTGGCGCAGCTGCAGGCAGCGCAGCGGCTGGGCTGTGATTTCGCGGTGCTGGGGCCGGTGCAGGCGACGGCCAGCCACCCGGACGCCACGCCGCTGGGCTGGGAGGCCTTCGAGGCGCTGCGCGAGCAGGTGTCGTTGCCGCTGTACGCGCTGGGCGGAATGGCCCCCGGCGATATCGGCGAGGCGCGCCGGCATGGCGCACAGGGCATCGCGGCGATCCGGTCGCTGTGGCCGGCTACAGCGTGATCCAGAAGCAGCCGTACTGACGGCGCAGGCCGAATACCGTGCGGGCCGGGGTGGCCGCGCTGCCGAGCGTCTGTTCGAGCCGCAGGCCGACCGGCCGCGGTCGTGCCGGTGCCTCCGTCGTGCCCACGGCGACGAGCCCGGGGTCGAGCGGCACCGGGGCGGCATCCGGGTAGACCGGGGCGATGTCGACCAAGGGGCGCTGCACGACGGATTCCAGCCGCCCGATGATCTGGTTCGCGGTGGCGTTGGAGACGTTGCTCCAGAGGTAGATCGAGGACAGCCGGTTGACGTCCTGGGCGCTGACCGCGTCGCGGATCTGCCCGGTCAATTCACTGAGCCGGCGCGCGCAGCCGGCGCGGTAGATGCCGGTGTTGCCCACGCTGGCCGTGCGCGCGGGAAGCCGCGAGGTCGCGCCCAGGGCATCGCAGCGGCGGTCGGTGAAGACGGTATCGCCCTGCGCGGTGGTGCAGCGGTTCACGCGCTGCACTGCCTGCGCCAGCGCAGGCGGCGAGGGCAGGGACAGCGCACACAGCAGGAGCCACACGAGCGGTTTCATCGCAGCAGCGTAGCGGCGTACGCGTTATCTGCAAGCGATGCGTCGCAGGCTCAGCTGCGCAGGAGTTTCAGCACCTGGGTGGTCGGCTTGGCCAGGTTGAGGGTGTAGAAGTGCAGGCCGGGCGCGCCGCCGGCGACCAGCCGTTCGCACAGGCTGGCCACCACCTCGGCACCGAATGCGCGCACCGATTCGGCATCATCGCCATAGGCCTGCATGCGCTTGCCGATCCAGCGCGGGATTTCCGCGCCGCACTGCTCGGAGAAGCGCCGCAGCTGGCTGAAATTGGAGATCGGCATGATGCCCGGCACGATCGGCACGGTGACGCCCAGCTTGCGCACTGCATCGACGAAGTGGAAGTAGGCGTCGGCGTTGAAGAAGTACTGGGTGATCGCCGCATCGGCGCCGGCGTCGATCTTGGTCTTGAAGTGCTTCAGGTCCAGCAGCGCGTCGTTGGCCTGCGGGTGGGTCTCCGGATACGCGCCCACTTCGATCCGGAACGCATCGCCGTGCTCGGCGCGGATGAAGCTGATCAGTTCGGAGGCATAGCGCAGGTCGCCGGGATGGCCCATGCCCGAGGGCAGGTCACCGCGCAGGGCGACGATACGGCGGCAGCCGATCGCGCGGTACAGCTTGAGCAGTTCGCGGATCTCCTCGCGGCTGCCACCGACACAGGACAGGTGCGGAGCCGCGTCGAAGCCATGGTGCTGCTTGAGGTGACGGACGGTCTCGGAGGTGTAGCTGAGCGTCGAGCCGCCGGCACCGAACGTACAGGACACATATTCCGGCGCGAACACCTTGAGCCTGGCCGCAGTCCGGTCCAGCTGGGCACGCTGCTCGTCGGTCTTGGGCGGATAGAACTCGAAGCTGATGGCAGTCATGGGCGGGGCGCGTCGGCGGGTGTGGGTGAATCATATCTCTTCATCGCGATGAATGTGAAGTACGTGGCATGTCGTCTGCACATGGCGCCGGGTACAGTGACGGTGAACTTCAACGGAGCACGACCATGCAGATTCTCGTCACCGGTGGCACCGGGTTCATCGGACGCCGCCTGTGCACGCGCCTGCTGGCCGACGGCCACGAACCGATCGTCCTGACCCGCCGCCCCGGCCATGACCCGCAGCCGGGCGTACGCAGCGTTGCGGCGCTGGCGGAGGTCGGCCCCGTCCAGGCCGTGGTCAATCTGGCGGGCGAGCCATTGATGGACGGCCGCTGGACCGATGCACGCAAGCAGGCGTTGCGCGATTCCCGGATCGGCACGACGCAGGCGCTGCTGGCGTGGATGGCCGCGCTGCCCGAGCGCCCCAGGGTGCTGGTGTCCGGCTCGGCGATCGGCTGGTACGGACCGCGCGACAGCGCACCGCTGGACGAGACCGCCTCGCCCGGCCATGACTTCGCCGCGATGCTGTGCCGGCAGTGGGAGGCCGAGGCGCTCAAGGCCGAGGATCTGGGCGTGCGCACCTGCGTGCTGCGGACCGGGATCGTGCTCGAACGCGAGGGCGGCGCGCTGCTGAAGATGCTGCCACCGTTCCGGATGGGGCTCGGCGGGCCGATGGGCGATGGCCGGCAGTGGATGAGCTGGATCCATCGCGAAGACCTGGTCGGGATGATCCTGTGGCTGCTGACCCGCGATCAGGCGCGCGGCGCCTACAACGGCACCGCGCCCGGCACGGTCACCAACCGGACCTTCGCCACCACGCTGGGCGAGGTGCTGCATCGTCCCGCGCGGCTGACCACGCCGGCCTTCGCGCTGAAGCTGGGCTTCGGTGAAATGGCCGGGTTGCTGCTGACCGGACAGAACGTGCAGCCGGTGCACGCCTTGGCCGAGGGCTTCGCGTTCCAGTATCCGACGCTGCCGGAGGCGCTGCAGGCGATCGTGGGCGCGCCGGAGCGCTGAGGCGCGGATGTTCATCCGCCTCACGCGACCGCTCATCGCCTGTCCACGGCCGCTGCTCATGTAATTACCCCCGCCGCCTCGACCCGCGCCAGTCTCCCTGCTCACCCAGCAGGAGCCTGCCATGTCGACCGTCCGCCACCGCCGTATCCACTCCCTCGCGCCGTTGGCCGCGCTTGCCCTCACCGCGTGGGCCACGCTGGTCAGCCCGGCCCACGCGGCGACCGAGCGCTTCCAGGATCTGCAGGTCGAGGTGATCGGCAGCGGCCGGCCGGTGCTGATGATCCCGGGCCTGAACAGCGGCGCCGAGGTCTGGCGCGAGACCTGCGTCGCGCTGCAGCCGCAGGTGCAATGCCATCTGATCCAGCTGCCGGGCTTTGCCGGTGCGCCTGCCGTGGCCAGCGCTGATTTCCTGAGCGCCATGCGTGACCGCCTGCTGGCCTACAGCGCGGACCGCAGGCTCGATCATCCGGCCGTGATCGGCCACAGTCTCGGCGGCGTACTGGCACTGCAGATGGCGATCGCGGCGCCACGGAAGATCGGGCCACTGGTGATCGTCGATGCCCTGCCGTACTTCGGCGCGGTCCAGAATCCGGCGGCAACGCCTGCGACGCTCAGGCCGATGGCCGAGCAGATGCGGGCCGGCATGCTCGCCGCCGACGCCACGCAGTACGCGGCACAGACCGATGCCGCGGTCGCCAACATGGCGCACGCCCCCGGGCAGGTCGCGACCTTGAAGCAGTGGGGGCGCGACAGTGACCGCGCCGCCACCGCCAACGCGATGTATTCGATGACGATGACCGACCTGCGCGAGCCGATCGCCGGCATCACCACGCCGGTGCTGGTGCTGGGCGCGTGGGCCGCCTATCAGCCGTTCGGTGCGACCGAAGCCAGCACGCGGCAGGTGTTTGCGACCCAGTACGCCGCGCTGCCCGGCGTGCGGATCAAGATGAGTCGGGCCGGCTACCATTTCCTGATGTGGGATGATCCCCGCTGGCTGCAGACGCAGATTCGGGGCTTCCTTGATCTGCCTGTGGCGCCCTGACCGGTAGCAGCGTGGAGACGATGAGCGAGAAGCGGACAGCACGCGATACCGGTTTCTGGTGGCGCAACAGCGCGTTCTGGTTGGTCTACCTTGGCGTGAGCCTGCTGCTCGGGTTCACCTACGGAGGGCACTGGTCCGGCATCGTCCTGATCTCTGTGATGGTGTCGCTTTCCCTGTGGGCGGGCAGCGCGTTCATCCGCGGCTGGGCGCTGCGGCATGACTGGTTGCAGCGCGATCTGCTTGGACTGACGTGGCGGCTGCTGCTCGCGGTGGTGATCGTGGCGGCGGCTACCCAGTTGCTCACCGCCACCGCGCTGTTGCCCGCGCTGGCCTGGGACTGGGTACAGCTGCCGGGACAGCGTGCGAACTATCGCCCGGCCGCGGTCTTCGGTTACTGGTTCAATACCGCCATCGTGCTGGGCGTGTGGTGCGCGCTGTGGACCGGCCGCCGCGCGCTGCAGCGTGCGCGGCACAGCGAGATGGCGCAGCTGCGCGCCGAAGCGCAGCGGGCGACGCTGGAGCACCAGGCGCTGCGTGCGCGGCTCAATCCCCACTTCGTGTTCAATGCCCTCAACAACCTGCGCGCGCTGATCAACGAAGATCCGGCACGGGCACGCGACATGGTCACCCATCTGTCCAGCACGCTGCGCCATGCTCTGGTGCATACCGATGGCGGCTGGGTCACCCTGGCCGAGGAGTGGCGCGTGGTGCAGGACTACCTGGCGGTGGAGTCGATCCATTACGAAGACCGCCTGCGGGTGCACACCGACATCGATCCGGCCGCGCTGTCCGCACGGCTGCCACCGATGGCGCTGCAGCTGCTGGTGGAGAACGCGATCAAGCACGGCATCGCGGTCCATCCCGGCGGTGGCGAGCTGCATCTCCGCGCGTACCTCGAGGGCGGCCGGCTGCGGGTGGAGCTGGACAATCCCGCCGCGCACGACGCCGGCAGCGAAGGCCACGGCATCGGGCTGGCCTATCTGCGCGCGCAGCTTGGCATCGATGCGGTGCCATCACCCTCCGGCCGGGGCACGTTCCTGCTGGAGCGTCAGGGCGAGCGCATGCTGGCCCGGTTGGAGGTGCAGCAATGAGTGCTTCACTGCGCGTGTTGATCGTGGACGATGCGCGGCTGGCGCGCCGCGAGCTGCGCACCCTGCTGGCGGCGATCCCGTGGGTGGAGTGTGTCGGCGAGGCCGACGACGTGCCCGCGGCACGCGAGGCGATCCTGCGCGAGCAGCCCGACCTGGTCCTGCTCGATGTGCAGATGCCCTCGGGCGAAGGCTTCGACGTGCTCGACGGACTGGAGACGGTGCCGATGGTCGTGTTCGTCACGGCCTACGACCAGTACGCGGTGCGCGCCTTCGAAACCAACGCGCTCGACTACCTGGTCAAGCCGGTGGAAGCAGGCCGCCTGCAGGCGGCGCTGGAACGCGGTCGGGAGCGCCTCCCGGCGCCGGCCGCCCCCGCTGCGACGGACAGTGTTCGCGATGCGCTGGGCGCCGACGATCAGGTGTTCCTGCGCGACGGCGAGCGCTGCTGGTTCGTCGCACTGGGCGAAATCCGCAAGGTCGTGGTCGACGGCAACTATGCACGGCTGTGGTTCCGCGACCAGAACGCGGTGCTGGCGCGCAGCCTCAGTACGCTGGAAGCGCGGCTGTCGCCGGCGCTGTTCTTCCGCGCCAACCGCAACACGCTGGTCAACCTGCGTCGCGTGCGGGCGATCGAGCCATCCCTGGGCGATGGCTACGACCTGACCCTGGATGACGGCAGCCAGGTCGAGGTGTCGCGGCGGCAGGCGCGCGAGCTGCGTGAGCGGCTCGCGCTGTAGGGCCCGCGCCGCACGCGTTACCCTGTGCGGGATCTCCACCGCCTGACCGTGCCCATGTCCATCGTCCTTACCGCGTTCGCCCGTCCCCGCCTGTTCCCGCGTGTCCCGCGCGGCAACACCATCCAGGACTGCAGCGCCGAGCAGTTCGAACAGCACCTCAATACGCATGCGCCGTTCAAGGTGCTCGATGGCTACGCGCCGTTCTGCAAGCTGCATGTGTATGAGAACTGGACCTCCACGCGTTGCCTGACCGTGCCGATCACCGACGCCAACAGCCACCAGCTGCGCAGCGGGTATGAGGCGCGCAACCGCGAGGAACTGCCGGTGCTGGTGCGCTGGTTTGAAGGCGTGGAATCGCCGCGTGCGAACTACCTGGTCGTCATCCTGTACAGCGCCGGGCAGTTGGCCAAAGAGGGCTCACCCATCGACGCGGACTGGGGCATCGTCGGCTGCATCTACACCGCCGAACCGGAAGAAGTGCCGATGGCGCCGATCACCATGATGCGCAATGCGCTGGGCGTGGAAGAGGGCGGCTCGGGCGTGCCGCTGGATCGCGAGGCGTATCAGCGCGCGGTGACGTTCTGGGACCGCAACGCCAACTGGCGGCCTTGAGGCGCAGGAGCCCGCAGTCGGGTAGTGCCGGCCGCTGGCCGGCTCCTCGCGTCCCTTGCTTCGTTCGTCAAACAGACTGAGGAGCCGGCCAGCGGCCGGCACTACCGTTCAACGTGGTTTTCCGATGGTCGCGTAGCTGCCCTCGGTGAGCTGCAGCAGATCGGCCGGTGCCAGCGCCACCTCCAGCCCACGCCGCCCGGCGCTCACGTGCACGTTGGGCAGCAACTGCGCACTCGCATCGAGGAAGGTGCGGTGCCTCTTCTTCTGCCCCAATGGGCTGATGCCCCCGACCAGGTAACCGGTCGCGCGCTGCGCCGCCTCGGCGTTGGCCATCCCGCACTTCCGGGAGCCGGCCGCGGCGGCGAGTGCCTTGAGGTCCAGGATGCCGCTCACCGGTACGATCGCCACCAGAAGCTCGTGCGTCTCGGTGCTTGCCAGCAGCGTCTTGAACACCTGCGCCGGATCCAGCCTAAGCTGCTGCACTGCCTCGCCACCGTAGGATTCGGCGGCGGCGTCATGGTGATAGGACAGCACGCTGTGCGCGATGCCGGATTTCTTCAATAGATTGATGGCGGGGGTCATGGCGGCATCGTAGCGTGGGGTACGGCCTGTCGGCTTGACCCAGGCTATCGGAACAGCCGTACCGACCAACGGTCGGTACCTACCGTGTTCTGCGCGCCGACCAACGGTCAATGTCCGCCACCTGGTAGGTCACGACCGTTGGTCGTGACGGCGTTCAACCCAACAAAAACGGGCGCCTTTCGGCGCCCGTCTGTTTTCAACGCAACTGGACCGGCATGCCGATCAGTAGCGGTAATGCTCCGGCTTGAACGGACCATCCACCGGTACGCCGATGTAGTCGGCCTGTTCCTGGCTCAGGGTGGTCAGCTTCACGCCGATCTTTTCCAGGTGCAGACGCGCGACTTCCTCGTCCAGCTTCTTCGGCAGCAGGTACACCTTCTTCTCGTAGCTGTCCTTGTTCGCCCACAGGTCGATCTGCGCGAGCGTCTGGTTGGCGAACGAGTTGGACATCACGAAGCTCGGGTGGCCGGTGGCGCAGCCCAGGTTGACCAGGCGCCCTTCGGCCAGCAGGAAGATCGCGTTGCCGTTCGGGAAGACGTACTTGTCCACCTGCGGCTTGATGTTGACGTGCTGCACGCCCGGGAAGCCGACCAGCGCATCGACCTGGATCTCGTTGTCGAAGTGGCCGATGTTGCAGACGATGGCCTGGTCCTTCATCGCGCTCAGGTGCTCGATGCGGATGATGTCCTTGTTGCCCGTGGTGGTGACGTACAGGTCGGCACGGCCCAGGGTAGATTCGATCGTGTTGACTTCGAAGCCTTCCATCGCGGCCTGCAGGGCACAGATCGGATCGATCTCGGTGACCACGACGCGCGCGCCGTAAGCACGCAGCGAAGCGGCGCAGCCCTTGCCCACGTCACCGTAGCCGCAGACCACGGCGACCTTGCCGGCCAGCATCACGTCCATCGCGCGCTTCAGGCCATCGGCCAGCGACTCGCGGCAGCCGTACAGGTTGTCGAACTTGCTCTTGGTGACCGAGTCGTTGACGTTGATCGCCGGGATCAGCAGGGTGCCGGCCTGGGCCAGCTGGTACAGGCGGTGCACGCCGGTGGTGGTCTCTTCGGAGACGCCCTTCCAGTCCTTGACCACGCGGCCCCAGTAACCCGGGCGCTCCTTGGCCACGCGCTTGAGCAGGTTCTTGATGACCTGTTCTTCGTGCGAGGCGGCCTTTTCATCGACCCAGGTGCTGCCGTTTTCAAGCTCGTAGCCCTTGTGGATCAGCAGGGTCACGTCGCCGCCATCGTCCACCACCAGTTCCGGACCGGTCAGGGTGCCGTCGGGCAGGGTGAAGGTCAGCGCGTCCAGGGTGCAGTCCCAGTATTCCTCCAGCGACTCGCCCTTCCAGGCGAACACGGGAGTACCGGACGCGGCGATCGCCGCAGCGGCGTGGTCCTGGGTCGAGAAGATGTTGCACGATGCCCAGCGCACGTCGGCGCCGATGTCCTTCAGGGTCTCGATCAGCACCGCGGTCTGGATGGTCATGTGCAGCGAGCCGGTCACGCGCACGCCCTTCAGCGGCAGGGTGGCGGCGTGCTTGCGGCGGATCGACATCAGGCCCGGCATTTCATGCTCGGCGATGTCCAGCTCCTTGCGGCCCCAATCGGCCAGGGAGATATCCGCAATCTTGTAATCGCCTTCGGTGGAGAAGGTCTTGGCAACAGCGTTCATTCAAAGCTCCGGTGTAATGACGAGTCGATACTCGTGTTCGCCGGGCGCCGTTGGAACCAATCCTGGCCACCGAGCCTGGCCGCCCCCGGACAAGGTCCGGAACGGTCGCAGCGCCCCTCGGTGGAGGGTCGCCCATTATATCGCGGCCCGCTGCATTGGCATGAATCGGCCCCTGCCCCCAACCATCGGCAGGGGGGCGATCGGCGCCCGGCTGTTAAGGTCGGGGGTTTGTATCAGCATAGGGACGGAACATGACACGCAACCATGGTCGACGCGCACCGCAATGGCGCCATACCTTGATCCTCGGCCTGGCCCTGCTGGCGGTGCCGCCGCTGGCGCTGGCCGCCGCCCCGGCCGCCAGGACCGCCGCGCAGGCCGTGGCCGCCAAGGGCGATCAGGGCGGCTACCAGCTGCCGTCGCCGGCCCTGCAGGCCGTGGTCGATGCGCCGCGTGCCCCGACCCTGAGCCTGTCCCCGCGCCGTGACCTGGCCGCGCTGCTGCAGACCCCGCCGCTGCCGTCGATCAACGACGTCGCCCAGCCCGAACTGAAGCTGGCCGGCCTGCGCATCAACCCGGCCACGCATTCGGCCAGCCGCTTCAGCTTCGCCGACAAGCTGTGGCTGATGAGCGTGGCCGACGGCAAGGAGCGTCAGATCACCGGACTGCCGCAGCCGTTGTCGATCGCCACGTTTGCCTGGTCGCCGGACCAGAAGTACATCGCCTTCAACCAGGTGCACGCCGCCACCGGGACCAATGAGCTGTGGATCGTCGATGTCGATGCCGGCTCGGCGCGCCGTCTGGTAGGTGATCTGAACACGGTGATGGGCGATGGCTACAGCTGGCAGCCCGACAGCCGCGGCCTGCTGGTGATGCAGCAGCTCAAGGGCCAGGGTCCGGCACCGGCCGCCGGCGGCATTCCGACCGGCCCGGCGATCCAGCAGACCGAGGCCGACGCCGGCGTCCGCACGATCCGCACCTACCAGGACATGCTCAAGAACGAGGCCGACGCGCGCCTGTTCGATTACTACGCCAGCGCGCAGCCGGCCAAGGTCGCGCTCAACGGCGTGACCACGCCGCTGTCCAGCGGTGGGGTCTACTGGGATGTCACCCCATCCCCGGATGGCCGCTACCTGCTGAGCGAGCGCGTCGTGCGCCCGTACTCCTACCTGGTGCCGGCGAGTGCGTTCGCGCGTCGCATCGAAGTGCTGTCCGCCGTGGACGGCAAGCTCGAACACACCGTCGCCAACCTGCCGTTGAAGGAAGGCCTGCCGACCGGCAACGATGCGGTGGCCACCGGCGTGCGCCGGATCGACTGGCGCGCCGATGCGCCGGCGACCCTGGTCTGGGCCGAAGCGCAGGACGGCGGCGACCCGAACCGCGAGGCCAAGGTGCGCGATGCGGTGCTGATGCAGGCCGCCCCCTTCGACACGCCGCCGGTCACGCTGGCGCAGCTGGGCAGCCGCTATGCGGGCATCCAGTGGGGCCGTGGCGATCTGGCCCTGCTCAACGAATCGTGGTGGAAGAACCGCGAGGTCAAGCAGTGGCGGATCGCACCAGATCAGCCGGAGAAGGCGGCCGAGCTGCTGTCGGCGCGCTCATCGCAGGACCGCTACAACGACCCGGGCCGCCCGGGCCTGGTGCGCGACGTCAACGGTCGCTCGCGTCTGCAGGTCAGTGCCGATGGCCGCAGCATCTTCCTGTACGGGCTGGGCGCCTCGCCGGAAGGCGACCGTCCGTTCGTGGACCGTTTCGATCTGGACAGCAAGCAGACCACGCGTCTGTTCCACTCGCAGGCCCCGTCCTATGCCGCGCCGGTGGCACTGCTCGACCAGGAAGGCACCTCGCTGCTGCTGACCCGTGAATCGCCCGATGAGCCGGCCAACTTCTACGTGCAGTCGCTGGCCGATGCCACCGCGGCGCCGACGGCGTTGACCCACTTCCAGCACCCGCTGCCGCAGCTGCGTGGGGTGAGCAAGGAGCAGATCCGCTACAAGCGCAACGATGGCGTCGACCTGACCGCCACGCTGATGCTGCCGCCGGGCTACAACGCGAAGAAGGACGGTCCGCTGCCGTTGCTGATGTGGGCCTACCCGGGCGAGTTCAAGACCGCCGAAGCCGCCAGCCAGGTGACTGACTCGCCGTACCGTTTCAACGCGATCAGCTACTGGGGCCCGCAGGCGTTCCTGGCCAAGGGCTACGCGGTGCTGGTCAGCCCGTCGATGCCGATCATCGGCGAGGGCGACAAGGAACCGAACGACACCTACCTGCCGCAGCTGATCGCCAATGCCGAGGCGGCCGTGAACGAAGTGGTGCGGCGTGGCGTGACCGATCGTGAGCACATCGCGATCGGCGGCCATTCCTATGGGGCGTTCATGACCGCCAACCTGCTCGCGCACACCCGCCTGTTCAAGGCCGGCATCGCCCGCAGCGGCGCGTACAACCGCACGCTGACCCCGTTCGGCTTCCAGGCCGAAGAGCGCAACTACTGGCAGGCGCAGGACGTCTACCAGAAGATGTCGCCGTTCAACTACGCCGACAGGATCAAAGACCCGATCCTCTTCATCCACGGCGTGGACGACAACAACTCCGGCACGTTCCCGATCCAGAGCGAGCGCATGTTCGCCGCGGTGAAGGGGCTGGGCGGCACCTCGCGGCTGGTGATGCTCCCGAACGAATCGCATGCCTACCGCGCGCGCGAATCGATCATGACCATGCTGGCGGAAAGCGAGCGCTGGCTGGAGCAGACCGTCGGCGAGGGCAAGCCGGTCAAGAAGAAGCGCTGACCACACCCGGCCGGTCCCGCCGCGGCGGGACCGGCTACGAGCCGATGCAGATCATGATCGTGGATGCCGACCGGTTGGCCGGCACGGAAAATGACGGGTAGGTACCGGCCGTTGGCCGGTACCAGAAATGATCGGCACCTGCCGGCCAGCGGCCGGCACTACCAGATGTAACTATTTGCGCGACGCAGCAACGACCCCAATGTGGGGTAGGCTTGAGCGGATTCCGTTCCCGAGGCCAGTGCGTCGCAGATGAACGAGTACCGTAGCAGCATCGTTTTTGCCACTCCCGATATTCCCCTGCGTGACGATGTACGCCGACTCGGCGCACTGGTCGGCGACCTGCTCGCCGAGCAGGTCTCCACGCAGTTTTTCGATGATGTGGAACAGGTGCGTACGCGCGCCATTGCCCGCCGCGAAAGCGACGCCCCCCTGTCCGATCTCAACGATGCACTGACCGGCCTGCCGCCGGCGCGCGCCGAAGCGATGGTGCGTGCGTTCAGTACCTATTTCCAGGTGGTGAACATCGCCGAGCGCGTGCACCGCATCCGCCGCCGACGCGACTACCAGCGCGCCGGTACTGCTACGCCGCAGCCGGATGGCCTGCAGGATGCACTGGTCAACCTCAAGGCGCAGGGCGTGACCCTGGCCGAACTGGCCGAGTGGCTGCCGCGCATCGACATCGAGCCGGTGTTCACCGCGCATCCGACCGAAGCGGTCCGCCGCGCGCTGCTGGAAAAAGAGCAGTTGATGGTGGCCAGCCTGGTCGACAACCTCGACGGCCAGCGCACGCCGGGTGAAGCCGCCGCCGATGCCGCGCGCTTCCGCATGGCGCTGACCGCCTCCTGGCAGACCACCGATTCTTCGCCGGTGCGCCCGACCGTGGAAGACGAGCGCGAACACGTCGGCTTCTATCTGGTGCAGGTGCTGTACCGGGTGATCCCGGTGCTGTACGAATCGCTGCAGCAGGCGCTGCTGGATACGTATGGCGAAGAACTGCCGCTGCCACGCCTGCTGCGCTTCGGCACGTGGGTGGGCGGCGACATGGACGGCAATCCGAACGTCGATGCCGGCACCATCCGCAATACGCTCGATGCCCAGCGCCAAGCCGTGCTCGGCCGCTACCAGAAAGACCTGCTGCAGCTGGCCAGTCTGCTCAGCCAGTCCACCGAACGGGTGGCAGTCAGCGATGAACTGCAGGCGCGCGTGGATCATTACAAGGCATTGCTGCCCAAGGTCACCTCGCGGCCGCGGCATGCCGACATGCCCTATCGCCTGCTCAACGACCGCATGCGTGCGCGCGTGCAGGCGACGATGGAGGACGCGGACGGTGCGTATGCATCGCCACAGGAACTGACCGACGACATCGAGCTGATCCTGCGCAGCCTGCACGACAACAAGGGCGACCACGCCGGCGGCTTCGCGGTGCGCCGCCTGCTGTGGCGGGTACGCACCTTCGGCTTCCACCTGGCGCGGTTGGATGTGCGCCAGGAATCCAGCGTGCATGGCCGCGCGCTGGCCAGTGTGCTGGATGGGCAGGACGCCTGGGACGCCGCCGATGCGGTTACCCGCGCGGCGCGCCTGGCCCCGTTCGCCAGTGGCGAGCAGGCACTGCCGGCGAGCAGCGAAGAGGGCGGGCAACGCCTGGATGCGGTGTTCGCGGCATTGGCCGATGCACGCCACCGGCACGGTGCCGACGCGCTGGGCAGCTACATCATCTCGATGGCGCATGACCGCAGCGATGTGCTCGCCGTTCTCGCGCTGGCGCGCCGCGGTGGCCTGGTGGATGACGCCGGCGCGGTGCCGCTCGACATCGCCCCGCTGTTTGAAACGGTGGACGATCTCAAGCGCGGCACGGATACCCTGCGTGATCTGCTCGCCGATCCGGTCTACCGCACGCACCTGGCGTCACGTGGCGATGTGCAGATGGTGATGCTCGGCTATTCGGACAGTGGCAAGGATGGTGGTATCGCGGCCTCGCGCTGGGGCCTGCAGCGCGCCCAGGTGGAACTGCTGGACGTCGCCGCCGAGAACGACATCCGGCTGACCTTCTTCCACGGCCGTGGCGGCTCGATCAGCCGCGGTGGCGGCAAGACCACGCACGCCGTGGATGCCTCGCCGCGCGGCAGCATCGATGGCCGCCTGCGCGTGACCGAACAGGGCGAAGTGATCCACCGCAAGTACGGCATCCGCGCGCTGGCGCTGCGTTCGCTGGAGCAGTCCACCGGTGCGGTGCTGCGCTCCAGCCTGCGGCCGCGCGCAGCGGAACCGCGCGAGGACCAGTGGCGCCCGGTGATGGACCTGATCGCGCAGAAGAGTGCGGAGGCGTACCGCGCGTTCGTCGGCCAGAAAGACTTCATGCAGTACTTCCGCCTGGCCACGCCGATCGACGTGATCGAGCGGATGACCTTGGGCTCACG
Source organism: Stenotrophomonas sp. TWI1183 (assembly GCF_039673115.1). Lineage (NCBI taxonomy): Bacteria > Pseudomonadati > Pseudomonadota > Gammaproteobacteria > Lysobacterales > Lysobacteraceae > Stenotrophomonas > Stenotrophomonas sp. TWI1183. The sequence continues at coordinate 70,735 of NZ_JBDJKZ010000005.1, read as the reverse complement.
CCCCTCGCGCCGTCTGGGCGAGGATGCCGCACTGACCAACCTGCGCGCGATTCCGTGGGTGTTCGCCTGGAGCCAGGCGCGTGCCGTGATCCCGGGTTGGTATGGGGTCGGCAGTGGCCTGCAGGCGGCGATCGACGCTGGCCACGAAGACATCCTGAAAGAGATGGCGCGCGACTGGCCGTTCTTCAGCACCTTCCTGGACGACATTGCGATGGTGCTGTCCAAGGGCGACCTGACCATCGCCGAGCAGTTCTCGCAGCTGTCCGGCGCGTTGCATGGCCGCTTCTTTCCGCAGATCCGGGGTGAACTCGAGCTCACCTCGCAGTGGATCCTCGCGCTGACCGGGCAGGACGAGCTGCTCCAGCACGATCAGCGCCTGGCGCTGTCGATCCGGCTGCGCAACCCCTACATCGATCCGATCAGCGTGCTGCAGGTGGACCTGCTGCGGCGCTGGCGCGACAGCGGGGGCGAAGACGATGACGTGCTGCGTGCGCTGGTGGCCTGCGTGAATGGTGTCTCGCAGGGCGTACAGAACACCGGGTAACCCATGACCGGTAGTGCCGGCCGCTGGCCGGCAGCCCGCGCCATCTGGCATGCATCGACCAACGGTCGATACCTACCGGGTAGGCCATGACCGTTGGTCATGGCGCATCGCCCGGCGCAGGCGGATTGGACGCCAGCAGCTCCAGGTGGCGCTGCTCCATCTCCTCGCGCAGCTGGCGGCGGATCAACGCGGCGGCGTGCCGGCGGCGTTCGTCGCTGGTGTCCAGTTGCAGTGGCGGTACCGGCGTGGGCTTGCCGTCCTCGTCCACCGCGACCATGGTGAAGAAGCAGCTGTTGGCATGGCGCACGCTGCGCTTGAGGATGTCCTCGGCCACCACCTTGACCCCGATCTCCATCGAGGAGGTGCCGGTGTAGTTCACCGAGGCCAGGAAGGTGACCAGCTCGCCGACCGCGATCGGCTGGCGGAACATCACCTGGTCCACCGAGAGCGTGACCACGTAGCTGCCGGCATAGCGGCTGGCACAGGCGTAGGCGACCTGGTCGAGCAGGCGCAGCACCGCACCGCCGTGTACCTTGCCGGAGAAATTGGCCATGTCCGGCGACATCAGCACGGTCATGGACAGCTGGTTGGATTTGAATTCGGGCATGGGCCGATTGTAGCGGCCGATCGGAGGCCCGGTAGTGCCGGCCGCTGGCCGACAACCAGGCAGATCCTGCCGGACGTCACGAGGTTGCCGGCCAGCGGCCGGCACTACCGCAAAAGATGAAGGGCCGCTTGCGCGGCCCTTCGTGTTTCTTATTTCAGCTTCGCATCCGCGCGCAGGGCGGCGGCGCGATCGGTCTTCTCCCAGGAGAAGGCGGTCGCGTTGACCTGTTCGCCAGCACCGTTGGTGTAGCTGAACTCCTTGGCCTTGCGGCCGAAGTGGCCGTAGGCGGCGGTCTGCTGGTACATCGGGTGGATCAGGTCCAGCATCTGGATGATGCCGTACGGGCGCAGGTCGAAATGCTTGCGGATCAGCTTTTCGATCTTGTCATCGCTGATCTTGCCGGTGCCGAAGGTGGTGACCGAGATCGAGGTCGGCTCGGCCACGCCGATGGCGTAGGAGACCTGCACTTCGCAACGGTCGGCCAGGCCGGCGGCAACGACGTTCTTGGCGACGTAACGGGCCGCGTAGGCGGCCGAACGGTCGACCTTGGACGGATCCTTGCCCGAGAACGCACCACCACCGTGACGGGCCCAGCCGCCGTAGGTGTCGACGATGATCTTGCGGCCGGTCAGGCCACAGTCGCCCACCGGGCCGCCGATCTCGAACTTGCCGGTCGGGTTGATGTGGAACTTGGTGCCCTTGTGCAGCCACTTGGCCGGCAGCACCGGCTTGATGATCTCTTCGCGGACGGCCTCGATGAGGTCCTTCTGCTTCACGCCCGGGGCGTGCTGGGTCGACAGCACCACCGCGTCGATGGCCGAGACGGCGCCGTTTTCATAGCGCAGGGTGACCTGGCTCTTGGCGTCCGGGCGCAGCCAGGACAGCGGCGAGTTCTTCTTCTTGCGGATCTTGGCCTGCTGCTCGACCAGGCGGTGCGACAGGTGGATCGCGGCCGGCATGTAGCTGTCGGTCTCGTTGGTGGCATAGCCGAACATCAGGCCCTGGTCGCCAGCGCCCATTTCTTCGGGCTTCTTGCGGTCCACGCCCTGGGCGATGTGCGGCGACTGCTTGCCGATCAGGTTCAGCACGCCGCAGGTCGCGCCGTCGAAACCGACGTCGGAGCTGTCGTAGCCGATGTCCAGGATCACCTTGCGGGTCAAGGCTTCCAGGTCGATCCAGGCGCTGGTGGTGATTTCACCGGCGACGATCGCCACGCCAGTCTTGACCATGGTTTCGCAGGCCACGCGCGCACGCTTGTCCTGGGTCAGGATCGCGTCCAGCACCGCATCGGAGATCTGGTCGGCAATCTTGTCCGGATGGCCTTCGGAGACCGATTCGGAGGTGAACAGGTAGCTGGACATCAGGCGTAATATCCTTTGATTCGGATGGAAAGATGGGCGCGAATGATACACGGCAAGTCGCGCACTTGCATTGTGCGCCAGCACGGGTTGCCCGTGGTTAAGCCCGCGTGCCCGTCGCAGGGCCCGGTGTGACGGGATTGAGGGCCAGCGTCACCGCCCAGTGTTCCACCAGCGTGACAGTGGGCGGCAGCGGTCCGCAGCCCGGGCCTCCCGGCGCCCAAGGGCCGCGCAGCCGGCGCACAAGCCGCGGCCGATCGTCATCCCGCTGTCGTTGAACCGCCATCGGCTTGTCGTGCGTCTGGCGCAGGCTTCGGCGCATCCGGCCGCCGGGCATGAGGAGTACGCCATGCAGGATTTCGAGCAGCGCGACGTGCGGGAGGCCGCCAAGCGGCCCGTGACGACCCTGGCGCCCCATCGGCGGGCCGTCTTCCTTTCCGACGTGCACCTGGGCTCACGCCACTGCCACGCCGCCGAACTGGCCCGGTTCCTGGCCGACCTGCGCTGCGAGCGCCTCTATCTGGTGGGCGACATCATCGACCTGTGGTGGATGGCACACCGCCGGGCCAGTTGGCGGCCGGCCCACAGCGACGTGATCCAGGCCCTGCACGCGCTGCAGCGGGCGGGCACCGAGATCATCTACATCCCCGGCAACCACGATGCCTCGCTGCGCAAGGTCTGCGGGCTGATGCTGCCGGCCATGCAGGTGCGTCGCCGGGCGATCCACGTGACCGCCGACGGGCGGCGTCTGCTGGTCGTGCACGGCGACGACTACGACGGCATCACCCACTTCGGCGGCCTGCAGGAAAAGTTCGGCGACTGGCTGTATTACCGCATCCTCACCGGCAACCACCTGCTCAATGCGGCGCGGCGGCGGCTCGGCCAGCGCTACTGGTCCCTGTCCGAATTCCTGAAGAAGCGCAGCGGCGCGGCCGAGCGCTACATCGAGCGCTTCGTCCAGGCCGGGCTGGACGACGTGCGCCGGCGCGGCCTGGATGGCATCGTCTGCGGGCACATCCACCGCGCGGCGCTGGTGGAGCGCGACGGACTGATCTATGCCAACGACGGCGACTGGGTCGAAAGCCTGACCGTGCTCGCCGAGGATCCGGACGGCACCCTGCGACTGCTGGATCACACCGGGCGGACCCTGGTGGCGCTGCCCGGCAACGCCGCATGGGCCAGAGCCGCCTGAGCACGACGCCCCCGGCGCACGCACGCTCGCGGCTGCTAGCATCGGCCGATGGACTCCTTTACCCAGATCGTACTCGGCGGCGCAGTGGCCGCCGCCATCGCCCCGGCCGGCCATCGCCGCGCTGCTCTGTTGGCCGGTGCCGCACTCGGCACCCTGCCGGACCTGGACGCGCTGGTGCTGGCCTTCACTGCTGCCGATCCGGTGGCGCTGATGGTCGAGCACCGCAGTTACAGCCACTCGCTGCTGGTGCTGCCGTGGGTCGCCGCGCTGATCTGGTGGCTGTTCAAACGCTTTGGTCACGGCCGCGTGGCGCAGGCGCCGGGCCGCTGGTTCTGGGCGATCCTGCTGGCGCTGATCACCCATCCGCTGCTGGATGCCTTCACCGTCTACGGTACCCAGCTGTGGTGGCCGTTCACCCCGCACCCCACGATGTGGGCCAGCGTCTTCATCATCGACCCGCTGTACACGGTGTGGCTGCTGATCGCCTGCGCGGTGGCGTGGTTCGCGCGGGCGCGGCCGTTGGCGCAGAAGGCGCTGGTGGCCGGCCTGGTGCTCAGCAGTGGCTACCTGGGCTGGTCGCTGCTGGCCAAGCACACCGTTGATCGTGAAGCTGATCGTGTGCTGGCCGCGATGGGGCTGGGCGATGCGCCGCGCTTCTCGGTGGCGATGCCGTTCAACACGCTGCTCTGGCAGGTCGTCGCGATGACGCCCAACGGCTACGTGATCGGCGAGCGCTCGCTGATCGCCGACCGTGGCCCGATGACCTTCGAGGGCCATCCCTCCAACGTGCAGGCCCTGCGCCAGGCGGCCACGCTGCCGGCCGTGCAACGACTGAACTGGTTCAACCGCGGCTTCATGCGTGCGCAGGTGGTCGATGGCGAGCTGCGGCTCAGCGACCTGCGCATGGGCCTGGAGCCGGACTACACCTTCACCTTCGCGGTGGCGCGGGCCGACGGCGAAGGCTGGGCGGCGATCACGCCGCGACAGCTGCGTCCGGCGTATGAAGGGGAGCAGGGCAGGGCGATGGTGAAACGCCGGTTCGCGGCGATGTGGCAACGCATCTGGCACGCACCGACGAACGCCGAGGTCATCGCACCCAAGGCAGGATGGACGGAGGCACCGTGACCGAGCGGTTCGACATGGAAATCAATGGCACGCGCTACACCCGGCTGGCCGATGTGCCGCCGGAGTATCGCGCCCTGTTGCTGGAGCTCACCCCGGGCCGGTCCGCCGAGCAGCCGGCGGTGCCGTTGCGCGAGATCATGCGCAAGGCCAAGGCGCAGCCGGACCGCGAACGCCAGCAGCAGGTGCTGCTGGACGAGCTGCGCAAGGTCGATCCCGAACGCGCGCGACGCATGCAGAACAAGATCACCGAGCGCAGCCAGCGGCCGGCCACCGGTACGCTGGAAGTGGGCAGCACGCCGACCGCACGGCCGCGCGAAGGCGCCCGCAACACCGTCGGTGGCAGCACGGTGGCCCCGGGGGACCGGGGCGGACTCGGTATCTGGTTGCTGCTGGCCGCTGCGGTCGTGGTGACCGTGATCGCCTGGGCCACGCGGTAGGTCCGCGACGCGATCAGTACACGGTCGCGCGGGCCTGCACGAAGGAGAAGAAGAACACCGCGTTCGGGTCGTTCTGGACCAGGCTGAACTCGCGGCGCATGCCGTCCACCGTCTCCTGGTCGACCAGACCGGCTTCCAGCAGCGGATCGGCGGCCGACAACAGCAGCTGCTCCCAGAACGCGATCATGGTCTTGCGACGCGCCGGTTCGCGGTTGTCCAGGTGGATGGTCTTGATCTCGGTGTGCACGTCGCGGAAGCCGCCGGCCAGCAGCAGGTTGCCGAGCTTGGCGCCGACGAACGGATCGCCCCCGTGGTCGTACTGGAAATCATTGAAGGCCATCCAGTAGCGCCAGATGTGCGGCGAATACGGATCGAGCAGGAACGAGGCGTTCATCACTTCGGTGACATACACCGGCGAGCCGGGCACCAGCACGCGGCGCACTTCGTTGAGTACCCGCGCCGGTGACGGCACATGCTCCAGCACCCAGCACAGGAACGCCGAGTCGAACTCGCGGGCGCCGAACGGCAGGTTGCCGGCATCGGCCTGCAGCAGCGTGTAACGCTCGCGGCACCACGGCGTCTTGGCCAGGTTGGTGGCGGCGGTGGCGAGCTGCGTCTCGCTCAGGTCCACGCCGGTGACATGCAGCTCCGGGAAGCGCCGCAGCAGGATGTCCGTCTGTGCCCCGACGCCGCTGCCGACTTCCAGCAGACGCTGCGCGCCGCTGTAATCGATGCCGCTGAAGATGCTCGATTCGAACAGGCGCGACTGGGTGACCAGGCGGTGCTGCTCGGTGTCGGAGAAGCCGTGGAGGTAGGTCGGTGCAGTGATCGGCGGGGTCATGGCGGAAGGCTCAGGCAGCGGACGACAACGGCTCGCCGGCAGCGAGGGCATCGAAATAGTCGGTGGTCAGGGCGACCTGGCTGGCGGCGTCCTCGGCGCGGTTGACCACCGCACGGAAGGCGGCGTTCTCCGGCCGGTCCTTGGCGTACCAGCCCAGGTGCTTGCGCGCGATGCGCACGCCCTGCTGCTCGCCGTAGAAATCGTGCAATGCGTGCAGGTGCCCCAGCAGCAGGTCGCGTACCTCGGCGATCGAGGGCGGCGCCAGCAGCGCGCCGGTGGCCAGGTAGTGCGCCACCTCGCGGAAGATCCACGGGCGCCCCTGGGCGGCACGCCCGATCATCACCGCGTCCACGCCGGTCTGCTTCAGCACCTGCGCGGCTTTCTGCGGTGAATCGATGTCGCCATTGGCGATCACCGGAATGCGCAGCGCGGCCTTGATCGCGGCGATGGTCTCGTATTCGGCGGTGCCGGTGTAGTGCTGGTCGCGGGTACGGCCATGCACGGCCAGCGCGGCGATGCCGCTGTCTTCGGCGATGCGCGCGATCAGCGGGCCATTGCGGTGGTCGCAATCCCAGCCGGTGCGGATCTTCAGCGTGACCGGCACGTCCACCGCGTTGACCACGGCGGTGAGGATGCGCGCGACCAGGTCTTCATCGCGCATCAGGGCCGAGCCGGCCCAGGCGTTGCAGACCTTCTTGGCCGGGCAGCCCATGTTGATGTCGATGATCTGCGCGCCGTGGTCCACGTTGTAGCGCGCCGCCTCGGCCAGCTGCTGCGGCTCGGTACCGGCGATCTGCACGCTGATCGGGTCCGGCTCGCCGGCATGGTCCATGCGGTGGAGCGATTTGCGGGTGTTCCAGAAGCGCGGATCGGAGATGGTCATCTCCGAGGCGGCCAGACCCGCGCCCAGCCGTTTGCACAGCAGGCGGAAGGGCTTGTCGGTGACACCGGCCATCGGCGCCAGCACCACGTTGGGCTGGATGTTGTAGGGGCCAATCTGCATGTGCGCATTGTAGTGCCGGCCGCTGGCCCGCAACCAAGCAGACACCGACGCGCGTTCAGGCCGATCCGGAAGGGCCTGATGCGCTCCAGTCATGAGCATATGCTTGACGATTGCTTCCACCGCCCCCAGCGGCGGCTGATGCTGGCGGGTTACCGGTCGCGGTCATGCGCAAAAACGTACCGACCAACGGTCGCGCTCAGGGCGCCGGACCACAGGCATAGGCCAGCACGGCCAGATGCCGCTGCGGGTCGAGCCCGAGCAGGGCCAGCACGGCGGCGTCCTCGAACGAGCCGATCGCGCAGCCGGCGGCATGCATCGCCGCCACTTCCTGCCCCAGCGCCCCCAGCCAGACCCCGGCCTCGATCAACACGAAGCGGCCACCGCGTTCGCCGTACTTGGCCAGCGTGCCGGCCGGTTCGGCGATCAGGAACAGCACGGCCGCCGGCCGCTCCGGCCAGTCCACGCCGAGCAGCGTGGACAGCGCCGGCCATGCCGGGCAGGGCGCCACCGGCACCAGCGCATGCCCGATCGGGTCGTACCAATGGATGCCCGGTTCTGCGGCGATCGCATCGTCGGTGCCGTAGAGCGCGGCATACGCCTGGATCGGGTACTTGGCACCGCCGGACGGCAGCCGCCGCGTGTCACTGTCGCCGGGCCGGGCCCGCAGCGGGGCAAGCACGCGCCCGAGTTCCTGCGCGCCCCAGCGTGCGTCACCGAAACGACGGCCACTGTGGCGCTGCGCCAGGGCATCGCCGGGGTGTACCGGGTCTGGCAGGGCGACGCCGGCCGCTGCATGCAAGGGCCGCGGCGGCGACCAGGCGCGTGCGGCATCCTCGGCGATGCGCGCGCGCATCACTTCAGCGCGCGCGGGATTGAGCTCGCCGTTGTGCCAGAACAGATGGAACAGCGGGGCATCCTGCCAGGGGGAAGGCGGTGACGGCATGCGGTTCTCGGGGATCAGCCCAATGGATGCGGGAAGGGGTTCGGAAACGCGCCGCTGTGCGGCACGCCGGGGTACCGCCAGGCCACGTCCTGGCAACGGCCGCCGAGGAACGGCGCACGCTCGTCGGCATGCAGGCCGCTGAGCTGCGGCGACAGCACCCGCATCACCCGCAGGCCGGCCGCGGCCACATCGGCGGTGGTCAACTCGCGGTAGTACAGCGTGATGCCGGCATGGCCCAGCCGGCGCCGCAGCAGATCGAGCTCGGCGATGGCGCGCGGCGCAGCGGGACGCATCACCTCGCCTGGTGGCGGCAGCTGCAACGTGCTGTCGCCCGCCTCCCGCAGCAGCGGCAGCTGCGGCCACAGATCCGGGCGCAGAGTGTAGAACGCGGCATGTTCGTCAAAGCTGCGCAGTGCCGCCGGTTCACGCGGAAGCCGCGCGCTTTCGCGGCCACACAGATGCGCGGCGAAGGTCAGCGCCTGCTGCCATTCCAGCAGCGCCTTGTGCAGCGCCTCACCCGGATCGGCGCGGCAGGCGATGCCGAGGACGTGCCGGGCGCGGCCTTCGAACGGGATGCCGCCCGCGACCGCGATCACCGGGTGCGGGTTCCAGTGCTGTGTCAGGTCGAAGGCCCGCAGTTCGCCCCCGCGCGCGTCTGCGAATGCCTGCCATTGGGCGGGCAGCGCGATTCTCCGGCCGGCCACGCCGTTGAGCCAGGTCACCGCCAGCGCATCGCGCTCCAGCAGCTCCTGGGCCGCGCGCAGCAGCGCCAGCCAGGCGCCATCGCGGCCATCCCGCCAGGCCGCCAGGCCACTGGACGTCGACGGCAGTCGCGCCTGGCCGCTGCGCGGCCCCAGTCCGACCAGTTCCTGCGGCACCCAGGCCACCCGGTTGTCATCCAGCGCATGCACCGCCGCGAACAGATCGTCGTCGCGTTCGGGCATCGGCCATGGAAAACCCGGCGTTGCACGTTGGCGGGCCGAGAACAGCGCGAAGGCCGATTCGTCCAGGCGTTGTGCGGGCGTCAGCGCATCGCGGCGCCGCACTTCCAGGCTCGCCTGCGCCGCCGCCAGTCGCTCCAGGGCTTCGGCGACCGCGCCATCGGCGGCCGCATCGGCCTCCAGCGCGACCGCCCCCGAAACGCCCTGCCAGGGATTGGCCGGGTCGGCCGGGGTGGCGGCATTGTGTACGCGCCGTCCCTCGAACAAGGGGCCGGTGGCATCGCAGGGGTTGGCCTCGATCGGCTGGGCCGGGCGCACCAGACCGCAGCGCGGACGCGCCGCGCCATGCAGCAGGTGCGACGACAGCGTGGGCGTGTCCAGCGCCGCCGCCTGCTCGGCGGCGCGGCTCATTTCAACACGCTCAGCCAGAGCATCATCTCGAGCGCGCCGACGGCGAACAGGCCCAGCAGCAGCCCGATGGCGATGCCGATGCCGCGCCCGAGCGAACGCCCCGCGCGTTCGTAGACGAGGGCATAGATGCCCAGATACAGCCCGACGGCGACGAACAGCCCGAAGATCGGGTTGGAGGTGCTCATGAAAATGCCACCGCCGATCGCGGCCAGCGGCAAGGCAAACAGGCCCAGCAGCACCCGGCTCGTGCGGCTCAGACCGGCCGTCGGCACTGTAGGCGTGGCTGACGCTGATGCCGTCTCCGGACGGTCCGGCTCCGCAGCAAGCGGCGGCTCCGGGAGCGGGGGAGGCTGCGGGGCGTGAACACCGGTGCCGGTATCGACGGGAACTGCCGTGGCGTGCGCTTCGCTGCTGTTGGCGGCGGGCGCAACGGGGTCCAGCCTGCCGAGCACCACGGCGGACAGCACCGAGGTGCCGAGCAGGGTGACGACGCAGGAACTGCAGGTGGTCGAGGTCGAGCCGCCGCCTGCGGCGGCAAGGTCCTGGCGCGAAGCACTGGCATCGAACTGGGTCGGCAGGCGATACATGGGGTCACTCCCTTGACCGAGGCGGAAACGCCCGGCGCGGGAGGCACATTATCACGGGCGCGCGGCGTCCCAAGGCAGCGGCAGCGGTGCCGGCAGCGACGCCTCGCCGCCCTGGCAGGCAGGGCACCACGGCAGCCGCAGCACCCGGTCGCGCTCCCCGTGCAGGCGATGCAGGTCGAGCCAGACGCTGCGTTCGAGATAGCCCAGCAACAGCTGGGGCTGATCCAGCAAGGGGGCGACCAGCGCCGCGATCCGCGCCGGCTGCGCCGCGACGGCGGGCAGCGCCGGCACCACGGCGTCGCCCCAGCGGCGCAGCACCCGGTTGCCCAGGCAATACACGCAGGCGCTCTGGCCCGGCACCACATAGGGCCCGAGCGCGAGCGTGTGGTGATAACTGAGGTCGAGCAGCAGATGCGGCTGTGCCGGCATCCGTGCGCGGTAACGGGTGAGGGCCTGTTCCCAGCCGAGCCCATGCCGGACCAGGACCAGCAGATCGGCGTCCGCAACGGCATCCACGCGCTGCAGATCCGCGCTCGCGTGCTGGTCGAAGGCGTCGGCCAATCCGGGCAGGGGTTCGCCGAGCCAATCGATCGCATAGCGGCGCACGCTGCGCACCGCCTGCAGCGGCACCAATACACCGAGGCGTATCAACTGGCGGACCGCCGGGCCACAGTCGGGATCGTTCTCGAGTATCGCCAGCGTGTCGTCCTGCCAGTGGCCGAGGATTCGATCGACGACCGTCGGCGTATCCGCCTCATCGACCACGTAGAGCTCGTCGGCGCCACCGGAGACCAGCAGCAGCGGGCGCTGCGCATGGGTCTGCGAGAACACGGCCCAGGCCGGATTGCGCGTCCAGCGCAGTGCGTCCGCGTGTGGGCCTGCGTGTTGCTGACTGCCTGCTGCTGCCACTGCGTACAGTCCCTGTATCCGCGAAAGCGCAAGGATAGCGGCAAACAGGCGTGCCACGTTCTGCTAGGGTGCGCGCGTGCCCCTACCGCCCCATGCCAACCCTTCGGTCTCCCAGCCGCCCTGGCGCGAGGCCATGCTGTGGATGCTGCTGCTCGGCGCGATGTTCATCCACGGCTACAGCTGGACCAACCACTGGGCCGCCAGCCAGGCGCAGACGTACAGCCTGCACGGTCGCTGGGACGAGGTGATGCCGTTCTGGGCCTGGACGATCTTGCCGTACCTGGCGCTGAACCTGCTGTACCCGCTGACGTTCTTCCTCTGCCCGACCCGATCCGCCCTGCGCCGCCATGCGCTGGCCATCGCGCTGGTGCAGGCCGCCTGCATGCTCGCCTTCGTGTGCTGGCCGACCGGCAACGTGCGTGTTTTGCCGCAGCCGGATGGCGTGAGCGGGCTGTTGTTCGCACAGCTGCGCGCGTTCGAGGCGCCGTTCAACATGGCGCCGTCGCTGCATGCCGCGGTATTGGTGGTGGTCTGGCAGGCATGGCGGCAGTGGCTGCAGGCCGATGCGAGGGCACTGCGCTGGCTGTGGCACGGCGCGTGTGGGCTGATCCTGCTCTCGACGCTCACCACCTGGCAGCACGATCTGCTGGACGTGCTTGCCGGACTCCTGGTCGGCGCGCTGGCGCTGTGGATCACGCGCTGTATGCCGACGTCGCGCGGGCCTGATAGCTGACCGGCGCGAGACGGCGAGGCACAAAAAAGGCCAGCGCGAACGCTGGCCTCTCGGTATGCACCTCGGTGACGCTTACTTGCTTTCGGCGTCTGCCGGGGTGAAGTGCGGCATCGCCGCGGCGGCGCCTTCCTTCTCGGTCGAACGGCCCGCGAACTGATTGGCGAAACGCACATGGCGGGCAAACGCCGCCTCCGGGTCCTGGGCGATCGAAGCGACCAGGGCGCCGTTGAACGCATCGCCCGCACCGGTGGTGTCCAGCACCTGCACCTGCTCGGCGCCCACGCGGTAGTACGGCTGGGTGTCGCCACGCAGGTTCTCTTCGGCGTGCGAAACGAACACCCCGACCGAACCCAGCGTCACCACCACGGTGCCGTTGCCGACCAGCTTGCGGCACAGCGCATGCAGGCTGGCGCCATCCAGCGCGGCAACGTCGTTGGCCTCCACGCGCTCGCCGACATGACGGCCGAGCAGGGCGGCGAACTCGGTCTCGTTCGGGGTCAGCACGTCCGCCAGCTTGAGCAGGCCGATGCTGGAGGGCGCATCGGCGGGGGCCACGTTGAGCACGGTGGTGGCACCGGCCTCACGCGCGATCGCCAGGGCGGCCTCGATGGTTTCCACCGGCGATTCCAGCTGTGCCAGCACCACCTTGGCGCCGGCCAGCAGCGCGCGCTGCTGTTCGACGAAGTCCAGGCTCAGCGCTGCGTTGGCACCCGGGCCGATCACGATGGTGTTGCGGCCACGGCTGTCGACATAGATGCCGCCGGTGCCGGTCGGCTCGCTGCTGGCCTCGGCGGTCAGCGCGAAGCCGTCCTGCTCGGCCAGCCCACGGGCCATTGCACCGCCGGCGTCATCGCCCAGCGCGCACAGGAACGTGGTCGGCGCGCCGGCACGGCAGGCGGCCACGGCCTGGTTGAAGCCCTTGCCGCCGGGACCGGTGCTGTAGCGGCCGGCAATGGTCGCACCCGGGGCCGGGAGCGACTCACAACGCCAGACATGATCCACATTGAAGGAACCGATTACGACGACACTGCTACTCATAAAGACTGTTTCTCAAGGAACGGATATCAGCTGAAATGCGTCAGCACGCCGGCGATGGTCGCCGTCATGAAGGTGGCAATGGTACCGCCGAGCACCGCGCGCAGGCCGAACTTGGCCAGATCGTGGCGACGCTCCGGCGCCAGGCCACCAATACCACCGATCTGGATCGCGATGGAGCTGAAGTTGGCAAAACCGCACAGCGCGTAGGTCGCGATCAGGCGGCCCTCGTCGGAAAGCACCATCCCCGGCACCTGGCCGTTGACGATCTTGGACAGCTCCGAGTACGCCACGAACTCATTGATCACGACCTTCTGGCCGATCAGCGAACCCACGGTGGTGGCATCGGCCCACGGCGTACCGATCACCCAGGCGATCGGGGCCAGCAGGTAGCCGAACAGGGTCGACAGGTCGGTCGGGCGGCCGATGATCGCGGCCAGGCCGGTCACGTCGCCCAGCCAGGTCAGCGGGGCGTTCAGCAGTGCGATCAACGCGATGAAGGCCAGCAGCATCGCACCGATGTTCAGCGCCAGCTTGAGGCCGTCGCCGGCACCGGCCGCGGCGGCGTCGATGATGTTGCTGGAGGTCTTCTCCACTTCCATCTTGACCGTGCCGCGGGTAAGCGGGGTGCCGGTTTCGGGCACGAGCAGCTTGGCCACCACCAGGGTCGCCGGGGCGGCCATGATGCTCGCCGCCAGCAGATGCTTGGCGTAGAACGCCTGCTGCACCGGGTCGTTGCCGCCGAGCATGCCCACGTAGGCTGCCAGCACGCCGCCGGCGATGTGCGCCATGCCGCCGATCATCATGGTGATCAGCTCGGACTGGGTCATCTTGGCGATGTACGGGCGGACCGTCAGCGGCGCCTCGGTCTGGCCGATGAAGACGCTGGCGCAGACGCTGGTGGTTTCCGCACCGGACACGCGCATGATCTTGGTGATCGCCCAGGCCATGCCGCGCACGATCATCTGCATCACGTTGAGGTGGTACATGACCCCCATCAGCGCCGAGAAGAAGATGATGGTCGGCAGCACCTGGAAGGCGAAGATGAAACCGAACTGGCTGGTGTCCATCAGGCTGCCGAAGATGAAGCCGGAGCCCTCGTTGACGAAGCTCAGGATCTTGACGAAGCCCTTGCCCAGCGCGTCGAACACGTCACGGCCACCCGGGACCAGCAGCACCACCGCCGCGAAGGCGATCTGCAGTGCGATACCGGTGACGACCAGGCGCCAGTCGACAGCCCGTTTGTTGTTCGAGAACAACCAGGCAATGCCGATCAGCACTGCCAACCCGAACAGGCCGAAGCCAATCCTGCCTAAACCTTCGACCATGAGACTTCCCTTGGGGTGCCGCGAAAAACGGGAAGCCTAGAGCAGCGGCAAGGGCGGGGCAAGGAAAAGCAGCGTCCGCGAGCCGATCGGTCGTGATCGGGCCTGTATCGGCAAGGGATGGCCCGGTTTCCGCGAGGCGTGTCATGGGCCATGAGATCAGGGCGTGCGGCCTGCGCGCGCTGCGCGCCACCCTCTACACTTACCGGTATCGATCCGGCCCGGTCGCGGGCCCGCAGCAGGAGAACCACATGCTCTATCGCCGTCTTGGCTCCACCGGCCTGAAGCTCTCGGCCCTGTCCTTCGGGGCCTGGGTGACCTTCGGCGATCAGATCGGCCGCGACGAGGCCCGCAAACTGATCGCCACCGCCTGGGATGCCGGGGTCAACTTCTTCGACAACGCCGAGGGCTATGCCCGCGGTCGCGCCGAGCAGGTGATGGGGGATGTGATCGCCGACCTGCGCCTTCCACGCGACGGCTTCTGCGTCTCCAGCAAGGTGTTCTTCGGTGCGGTCGACGACCCGCGTCCGACCCAGCACGGCCTGTCGCGCAAGCACGTGACCGACGCCTGCCACGCCGCGCTCAAGCGCCTGCGGGTGGAATACCTGGATCTTTATTACTGCCATCGCCCGGATCCGGACACCCCGATCGCCGAGACCGTGCAGGCGATGGATACCCTGATCCGCCAGGGCAAGGTGCTGTACTGGGGCACCTCGGAGTGGTCGGCCGCGCAGATCCAGGAGGCGGTGGACATCGCCCGCGCGCGCAACCTGCATGCGCCTTCGATGGAGCAGCCGCAGTACAACCTGCTGCACCGTGAGCGGGTCGAGCGCGAGTACGCCCCGCTGTACGCGGAGGCCGGCCTGGGCACCACGATCTGGTCGCCGCTGGCCTCCGGCCTGCTGACCGGCAAGTACAACGCGGGGATCGACCCGCAGTCCCGGCTGGGCCAGGAACAGCTGGGCTGGTTGAGGACGCAGGTGCTCGACGACGGCAGCGACCGCATGGAACGGGTGCGCCGCTATACCGCACTGGCCGCGCAGCTCGGTGTTTCACCGGCGCAGCTGGCGATCGCCTGGTGCCTGCGCAACCCCAATGTGTCCAGCGTGATCCTCGGCGCCAGCCGGGTCAGCCAGCTGGAAGAAAACCTGGGGGCGCTGGCCCTGCTCGAACAGCTGGATGAGAGCGTGTGGCAGCAGGTGGATGCGGTGTTTGGTTGATCGGTCGGTTTGGATGCGGGGGAGCCGGCCAGCGGCCGGCACTACCGGTCCGGGTGCGGCGGGACATCGAGGCCCCTGCATGTGGGAGGGAAGTGCCGGCCGCTGGCCGGCTCCCAACCCTCAGAAACAGCACGCCTCCCTCAGTGCGATTGACAAAACCTATTGATAGCTGGAGTTCGATCATTAATGCCATCTATCAAAGTGAGAATGGTTGTTGATTGTCAACTGAGAATCATTATCATTTGACTCGCCCCTCGCAACGAGTCCAGACGATGAACACTCAAGCTGCTGTACTGCTGCGCCCCGAAACGCTGACCCTCCGCGACCGTCCGGTCCGCGTCGTCCCGCCGGAAGAAGTGATCGACAGCGAAGCCCTGCTCAAGGGACGTCGCGAAATCCTGATCCAGCACGGCGACCGGTTCTATCGCCTGCGCCATACCAGCAACGACAAGCTCATTCTGACCAAGTAATGCCGGCCCGCTGGCCGACTGCTTCAGCGGTCAGCGACCGTGGTCCACATCCATGCGGGTCCCGCACCTCCCCCCGCGACTCGGCATGGTCCCAGCTCTCTCCCCCTCGACACTCCGCCGTCGACTCCGGTCTCCGGCGTTGGTCGAGGGTCTCCCCCGCAACCGCCGATTGCAGGTAGATCGCCATGAGCCGCGCCCTCTCCGTCGGCCGCCCACCGGGCCGCCATCCCATCGCCGGTCTACCCTCGGCCACGCAATTGGCCTCGCTGGGTACCGTGCTGTGCCTGTACCGTCCCGACAGCAGTGAACTCGGTGGCTGGAAACACGCCGTCTCCGCGCATGCCTGCCAGGGCATGGACAGCGAAGGCATCCGCGAAAGCCTGTGCTTCGTCGATGCCCGCGGGCGCTGCTGCTGGCGCCTGTATCTGCTGCCGGACAGCGACTTCCTCGCCTGGGACCGCCTGGTCTCCGCGTTCCCCGCGCGGCCCGAACCAGTCAACGACGCGGGTGTCGCCGAACGTCTGTGGCGCCGCCTCGCGGTGCGCCTGGGCAACGACGCCTGGCGCATGTGCGCGCTGCGCCTGCAGGTGGGGGAAGGCCGCGAACTCGCCGCCAGCCTGGCCTCGTTGTCGTCCCTGGGCGCCACCACCGCACGCCGGATCGGCAACGTGGAAGGTGCCGAAGGCGAGCTGTGGGTCGATGACTGCTGCTGCGCCATCGCCGCCCGCCGCGGCGGACCGTGGACTGCCGATGGCATGCCGGTGATCCAGCTGTAATGACGCACTCACTCGCCCTCGCAGGGCTGCTGCTCGCGCTCACCGCCAGTGCGCACGCCGTACCGGCCGACCCTGCGCGCGACCACGCCAGCATCCTGGCGATGCAGGGCGAATACACCGTCGACTTCGCCTTCGACGAAACCGTCCTGCTCGCACCCGACTACGAACGCGCGCCGGCCGTGCGAACCGGCGGCAACGAAGTGGTGATCGTGGTCGAAGACACTCCGACGCGGGTGGTGCTGCAGCACCTGCTGGTCGAACCCAAGAGTGGCCACGTCACCAAGCACTGGCGTCAGGACTGGGTGTACCAGGCACCGCACCGGTTCGAGTTCAGCGCCGAACAGACCTGGCAGGTGCGCCCGATTCCCGCAGCGCTCACCCGCGGCGCCTGGACCCAATGCGTCTATGAAGTCAGCGACGCACCGCGCTACTGCGGCACCGGCCGCTGGACCTACGACAACGGCATCACCGCTTGGACCAGCGACCTCAGCTGGCGCCCCCTGCCGCGCCGCGAATACACCCGCCGCAGCGACTACAACGCGCTCGCGGTGATCAACCGGCACACGCGCACACCGAACGGTTGGACCCACGAGCAGTTCAACACCAAGATACTGCGGCGCCCCGACGGCACGCAGACACCGATCACGCGTGAGTTCGGCTTCAACGATTACAACAAGACCACCGAGGTGGACTTCAAGCCCGCCTACGATTACTGGGCAGCCACCGCGGGTTACTGGGCGAAGGTGCGCCAGCGCTGGGACGGCTTCCTCGGGCAGGCACCGGGCGTGCACCTGAAAACCACACCCGACGGCATGTCCATGATCATCCCGCTGTTCACCCAGGCCCAGGACATCCAGGACGGCAAGACCGTGGCGGACACCGAGATCGACGCCGTCTTCCAGCAGTGGGTGGAAAAAGCACCGACAGAACGCGCGCGCTGACGCAGACGCAACCGGCGGCGCTTGCCTCCATCGCCAAACGTCGAAGCAGCACACTGCCCGATCGATTGTCGTGCCAACTGCGGACCAAACGCTTGCCTGTCCGCCCAAGGCTATCCATCGGGAAGGATGGCGGGTAGCCCTGCCCAGGACCGTCAGGGCGCCAAGGATGGCGCCCACGAGCCCCCAGGGATGGGTTCACGGCGCGTCCTGGGCAGGGCTGCCCGCCAGCCTTCAGGCCATGAACGCCAAGACGCCGTCGCTTTCGCTTTGACGCCGTCGCTTTCGCTTTCAGTGCAACGGCGCCCCAAACTCACGCCTCCCGAAGCGCCAACGCCGGCGGCGTATGCAGGATCCGCCGCGTGCCCCACCAGCCGGCCAGCATGCTCAACCCAACCCCCAGCGCGCCGCCCACCATCAACGGCACCCACGGCGGGCTCAGCGTCAACTCGAACACCTGCCGTGCCACCACGCTGCCCAGCAGCGCCGCCGTGCCCACGGCCAACAACGCCGACAACAGGCCGAGCGCACCAAACTCCACCAGCACCGCACCGCGCAGCTGACGGCGCGTCGCCCCCAGCGTACGCAGCACCGCACTGTCGTAGCGCCGCTCGCCGGCCGTGGCCTGCAACGCCGCCAGCAACACCAGCAGACCGGCCAACAGGCTGAAGCCCATCACCAGCTGCACCGCCTGCGTCACCCGGTTGATCACTTCGCGCACCCGCTCCAGGATGCCATCGATATCCAGCAGCGAAATGTTCGGGTACTCCCGCGTCAGCCCGGCCAGTGCCGGCGCCTGCGCGCGCGGCAGATGGAACGCGGTGATCAGGTTGTAGGGCGCATCGGCCACCGCGCCTTCGTTGAGCAGCAGGAAGAAATTGACCCGGAACGAATCCCAGTCCGCCTTGCGGATGCTGGTGACCGTGAAGCTGCGCTCCTGGTCGCCCATCTGCAGCGTCACCGTATCGCCCAGCTTCATCCCGTAGCGCTCGGCCCAGCCCTGCTCGATCGAGGCCTCGGCGGCCGTGCTTCCAGCCTTCCAGAACGTTCCGCTGAGCAGCGTATTGGCCGGCGGGAAATCGTGCCGCCACGAGAAGTTGACCGGCCGGTTGGCATCGTCATCCTCGTTGCTGTTGTCCTCGCGCGCCTGCCGCTGCGGCGGCCGGTCGTTGACCGCCAGCAGGCGGCCGGTACTGAACGGCTCGATGCCCGGCGCGACCACCCCGAGCCCACCCAACGTGGCCAGCACCGCGTCGCGCTGCTCGGGCTGGATGTTCATCAGGAAGTAGTTCGGCGTATCGGTCGGCAGACGGTCGCGCCACTGCGCCAGCAGCCCCGGGCCGATCACCGACAGCAACAACAATGCACACAGCGACAGCGACAGGCCGACCAACTGCATCACCGCCAGCCCGCGCCGGCGCGTCAACGAGGCCAGGCCCAGCTTCCAGCGCCCACGCAGGCGTGGCTGCAGCCCACGCAGCAGCCACAGCAGCAGCGCGCCGAGCGCACCGGCGAGGGCCGCCAGCGCCGCCAGCCCACCCAGCACCCACGTCGCCAGTTTCACATCGCCGGTGGCCTGCACGGTCAGTGCCACGGTCGCGGCCAGCGCGGCGGCATAGACCAGCATGGAACTCGGCGGCAGCGCGGCGAAGCTGCGGTTGAGCACGCGCATCGGCGGCACGCTGCGCAGGCGCAGCAGCGGCGGCAGGCCGAAGCCCAGCAGCAGCACCAGTCCGATGCCCGCTCCACTCAGCGCCGGTGTGGCCTGCGGCAGCGGCAGGCGGTTCGGAATCAACCCGCCCAGTGCCTGCACCAGCCCGGCCTGTGCGGCCATGCCCAGGCCGATGCCGACCAGGCACGCCGGTACCGCCAGCATCACCAGCTGCAGCGCCATCGCCGAAAGGATGTCGCGCTGGCGCGCGCCCAGGCAGCGCAGGATCGCGACCTGGTCGATGCGTCGCATCGCGAAGCGGTTGGCCGCCAGTGCGGTGGCGACACCGGCCAGCAACACCGCCAGCAACGCGGCCAGCGAGAGGAAGCGCCCGGCCAGATCGAACGCGCCGCGTACACCGCGCTGGGCGTCGGCGATGCCGACAATGCGGTAGCCCTTGGCCTGCGGTGTGAGCCATTCGCGGAAGGCCTCGATCTGCGCCTGGTCACCCGCGAACATCATGCGATAGGACGCGCGGCTGCCCGGCCCGAGCAGGCCGGCGCGATCGACATCGATGCGGTTCACCAGCAGCGGCGGCGACAGCTGCATGAGCTCACCGGAGGTGTCCGGCTCGGCTTGCAGCACCCGGGTCACGGTCAACGCGCCCGCACCGAACTCCAGTGCATCGCCCACCTGCAGGCCAAGCGCCTGCATCAGCCGTGGATCGGCATACGCTTCGCCCGGCGGCGGCGTTCCCGCGGTTTCACTGGCGCTGTCGTGCAGGGTGCGGCTGACCCGCAGTTCGCCACGCAGCGGATAGCCGTCGGCGACCGCCTTGATGTTGGCCATCTGGCTGTCATCGCCGTGGAACAGCACGCTGGGGAAACTGACCATGCGCGTCGTGGCCAGGCCGCGCTCGCGCGCTGCATCGGCGAAGGTCTGCGGAACATCCTCGCGCCCGCTCAGGCCGAGGTCGCCGCCGAGCATTTCCGCCGCGCTGCTGGTCAATGCCAGCGTGACCCGGTTGACCAGGGTCCCGACCGCGGTCATCACCGCCACGCCCAGCACCAGCGCGGCGAACACGGTCAGCAGGTCACCGGCGAGGAACTCGCGGCGCAGCGCACGCGCCGCGTGGCGCACGACGTTCATGCGCCCGCGCCGGCAACGGTGTCGGCCAGGCGGCCACCGTCGAGCTGGTAGATGCGCTCGCAGCGCCGGGCCAGGCGCAGGTCGTGGGTGACCAGCACCAGGGTGGTATCGCTGGTCGCGTTGAGCGCGAACAGCAGGTCGCTGATCTGCTGCCCGGTGGCCTGGTCCAGGCTGCCGGTCGGCTCATCGGCGAACAGGATGCGCGGCCGCGCCACGAACGCGCGGGCCAGCGCCACACGCTGCTGCTCGCCGCCGGAGAGCTGGCGCGGGTAATGGCGTGCACGGTGGCCCAGGCCGACCTGCTCCAGCACCTCGCGCACGCGCGCGGCATCCTCGCGGCCGGCAAGTTCCAGCGGCAGCGCGATGTTCTCTTCGGCGGTCAAGGCCGGCAGCAGGTGGAAGCTCTGGAAGACGAAGCCGACCTCGCGGGCGCGCAGCTGCGCGCGGGCTTCCTCATCGAGCGTGTTGAGCTCGGCACCGGCCAGCGCGATCGTGCCGTGGCTGGGCAGGTCCAATCCAGCGAGCAGGCCGAGCAGGGTGGTCTTGCCCGAACCTGAAGCGCCGACGATCGCCACGCTCTCGCCTTCATGGACGGTCATGTCAATGTTGTCCAGTATGTGGACTTCACCCTCCGGGCCACGTGCGGACTTGCCCACGTTGTGGGCGGCGATGGCGACGGGCGCGCTGCGGGGGGACAGGCTGTCGATGAGGATTCTCCAATGAACCAAGCAAACGGAAGGGGCCGCGCGGCCTCGATGGGCTGGCTGCTGGCATGGTTGCTGCTGATGCCGATGCTGGCCTGTGCCAAAGGTCCGGACACCCGTGCGGCGGTGCTGGTGGTCGGCGACAGCCTCAGTGCCGCCCACAATATCCCGGCCGCGTCGGGCTGGGTAAACCTGCTTCAGCAGCGGGTCAAACAACAGATCACGCCCCCGCCGGCGATCATCAATGCCAGCATCAGCGGCGAAACCACCGCCGGCGCGCTGACCCGCCTGCCCGGGTTGCTGGAGAAGCACCGGCCGTCCGTGGTGGTGATCGAGCTGGGCGGCAACGATGCGCTGCGCGGGCTGACCCCGGCGCAACTGCGCGGCAACCTGGAAAAGATGATCGTGGCCAGCCAGAAGGCGGGCGCGAAGGTGCTGCTGCTGGGCATCGACGTGCCGCCCAACTACGGCCCGGCCTACCGCCAGCGCCTGCGCCAGACCTATGCGGAGCTGGCCAAGGCGTACAAGGTGCCGCTGCTGCCGTTCCTGCTGGAAGGCGTGGCGTTGAAGCCGAACCTGATGCAGGCCGACGGGTTGCACCCCACCGCGGCTGCGCAGCCGCAGGTGCTGGAGAACGTCTGGCCGCTGCTCAAACCCCTGCTGTGATCGATGTGCGGTGAACTTCACGCCGCGTCCACCGGCGATGCGGCATGTTTCACAAAGCTGAAGAAAGAGGGAATCCCATGCGTCAGACAAAGGAGACCTCCGGCCTGGTGCTGGTGGTCGAAGACAACCGTAATATTTCCGAGATGATCGGCGAGTACCTGGAAGGGCGCGGCTTCGAAGTCGACTACGCCCAGGATGGGCTGGACGGTTATCGTCTGGCGGCCGAGAACAGCTACGACGTGGTCGTGCTGGACCTGATGCTGCCGCGTCTGGACGGCATCGAAGTCTGTCGCCGGCTGCGCAACGACGCCCGCAAGTCGACGCCGGTGCTGATGCTGACCGCGCGCGACACGCTGGACGACAAGCTCACCGGCCTGGGGTTCGGCGCCGATGACTACCTGACCAAGCCGTTCGCGATCCAGGAACTGGAAGCCCGCCTGCGCGCGCTGATCCGCCGCGAGCGTCGCCAGGTCGGCTCGGAAGTGCTCAAGGTCGCCGACCTCGTGCTCGATCCGGTCAGCATGCGCGCCACCCGTGCCGGGACCGAACTGCAGCTCTCGCCGATCGGCCTGCGCCTGCTGACGATCCTCATGCGCGAATCGCCGCGCGTAGTGACCCGCCAGGAAATCGAACGCGAGATCTGGGGCAATGGCCTGCCCGACTCGGACACCCTGCGCAGCCATCTGTACAACCTGCGCAAGATCATCGACAAGCCGTTCGACCGCCCGCTGCTGCACACCGTGCAGAGTGCCGGTTACCGTATTGCCGATATCGCCCAGCCGATGAGCTGATGGGCGGTCGATCGCCGCTCGGCCGCCTGCGGGCGGCATGAGCGATCCGATCCTCCGGGACCCTCTGGAGCATGACGGCCCGGCGTTTGCCGGGCCGTTGTCATGGTTTGCACGATGGACTCACGGCAAGCTTTCCTATAATCGCCGCGAACCGCCCTGGACCCCGTAATGCCGCACGGTCTGCCGCGCAAGATCCGTATCGTCTTCATCCTCCAAGCCGTGCTCGCCAGCCTGGGCATCCTGCTGGGCGCCTGGCTGGTATCGCTGGTGATCAAGCACAGCCTGGTCAGCAGCGCACTGAAGGAAGAGGCCGGCTACTACTGGCAACTGCACGAGGCCTCGCCGGTGCAGCCGCCGCCCAATACCCAGAACATCCGCGGCTACCTGCTCGAGACAGGTCAGTCGCCGCTGAGCCTGCCGGCCAATCTGCGCACGCTTACCCCCGGCTTCCATGAGCTCAAGGACGACGACCAGCTGGTACTGGTCGATGCGCGCCCGGAAGGCCGCCTGTACCTGGTGTTCCTGCGTTCGCGCGCGGAGATGCTGGCGTTCTGGTTCGGCATCGTGCCGGTGCTGCTGACGCTGCTGGCCGTCTATGGCGCCTCGTGGATCACCTACCGCGCGTCCAAACGCCTGGTGTCACCGGTCAACTGGCTGGCCCGGCGCGTTTCGCGCTGGGATCCGGGGCACCCGGAAGCGGCCGACCTGGCCCCGGCCAAGCTGCCCGCCGACATGCAGGGCGAGACCCGCCAGCTCGCGGCCGCGCTGCACTCGCTGGCGACCAAGGTCACCGCGCATGTCGCGCGCGAGCGCAACTTCACCCGCGATGCCAGTCACGAACTGCGCACGCCGCTCACCGTGATCCGCGTGGCCAGCGACATGGCGCTGGGCGACCAGGACATGACGCCGCGGCTGCGTCGCGGCCTGCAGCGCATCCAGCGCGCCGGACGCGACATGGAGGCGGTGATCGATGCCTTCCTGATCCTCGCCCGCGAGGCCGATGTCGAGCCGCAGGTCGAGCTGTTCGACGTCAACGAGATCGTCCGCTACGAGGTGGACAACGCCCGCGAGCTGATCGCCGGGCGGCCCGTGGAAATCCATCTGCACAGCAGCGGCCCGGTGATGCTGCACGCACCGCCGCGGGTGCTGCAGGTGGTGGTCAGCAACCTGCTGCGCAACGCCTGCAGCTATACCGACGAAGGCCGCATCGACGTCGACGTCGAAGCCGACCGCGTGGTCGTGCGCGACACGGGGATCGGCATGTCCGCCGAAGCGCTGGGCCGTGCCTTCGAGCCGTTCTATCGCGCCGAGCCCAGCCGCCCGCAGGGCACCGGGCTGGGGCTGTCGATCGTGCGCCGGCTGTGCGACCGCTTCGGCTGGAAGATCGGCCTGGCCAGCGAGCCCGGGCAGGGCACGCAGGCCACGATCCACTACCGCTGAGCCGCGCTCAGTCGCACTGCACCTTGGGCGCCAGCGCGGCCCGCCAGATCGCATAGCCTTCCGACGTCATGTGCAGCATGTCCTCGCGGAACAGCGCGGCACGCGGCTGGCCGTCGGCACCGAGCATCGGCGTGTAGACATCGGTGTAGCCGGTGTTGGGCAGGGTGGCCAGCGCCTTCCTGATCAGCCCGTTGGCCTCCACCACCGCCGGCAGCAGCTGCGCGCGCGAGGGGCTGGGCTTGATCGAGATGATCTCCACCGTGGTCTTCGGCAGGTCGCGGTGCACGCGGTTGACGAAGGCCACCACGTCGTCGCGGACCTGCGCCGGGCTGCGGCCGCTGTTGAGGTCGTTGTCGCCGGCGTAGAAGAACACCTTGCACGGCGCATACGGGATCACGATGCGGTCGGCATACCAGGTGCTGTCACGCACTTCCGAACCGCCGAAGCCGCGGTTGAACACCGGCTGGCCGGGGAAATCCGCGGCCAGGCTCTCCCACATCCGGATCGACGAGCTGCCGATGAACTCGATGCCGCCGCGCGGCGGCGGATTGGCCGCGTCCTGTGCCGCGAACTGCGCCATGTCGCCGGCCCAGGCTACGTTGGAGACCTGGGTCGGCACCTGCGGCGCGGCAGGGGCCGGCGTGCGCGCCAGTGCGGGCAGGGTGGCGCCCAGGGCAAGGGCGAGCAGAAGGGGGCGGGCACGGCGGTGCAGCATGAACGACTCCTGTGGTGGGGCACCGAAGGCGCCCGGACGGGTAGGTGTTCATCATAGAAGCTGCCGCCGGGCCGCGCTTTACCACGGACGGGCGTTGGCCGCCTTCGACAATGCCCCGACCGGCTTATGGCAAAATGAGGGATTGCCTGCCCCATTCAGCGATGCCCATGACCGTCTGCCGTGTGCTGTTCCTGCCGTTCCGGCCCGCGTTGTCGACCGGGGTGCCTGCCCATGGCGGATGAAATCGGGCACCTGCCGCGCGGCCCCCGGCGCATCTTCAAGGCGGCGGTCTGGTCCTGGCAGGGGCTGCGTGCGGCCTGGCTGCACGAGTCCTCGTTCCGGCTGGAGGTGTACCTGCTGATCGTGCTCGCCCCATTGGCGCTCTGGCTCGGCCAGACCCCGGTGGAGCGCGCGCTGATGATCGGTTCGTTGCTGCTGGTGCTGGCCATGGAACTGGCCAACTCGGCGATCGAGGCGGTGATCGAACGCTACGGCGCCGAGTTCCACGAGCTCGCCGGGCGCGCCAAGGACATGGGCTCGGCCGCCGTGTTCGTGCTGATGATGAACGTACTGGTGTGCTGGACCCTGATCCTGCTGCCGCAGATTTTCTGACCTAAAACTTCTGGCGCGTCACCCGCGTCATCCCCCCTGTAAGGATGGAAGTCCATGTTTCTTGAGTTGTTGTCCGACCCCAATGTCTGGTTGACCCTGCTGACCCTGAGCGCACTGGAAATCGTGCTGGGCATCGACAACCTGGTGTTCATCTCGATCGCGGTGAGCAAGCTGCCCGAAGCGCGTCGTCCGTTCGCGCGCAAGCTCGGCATCGCCGTGGCCTGCATCACCCGCATCCTGCTGCTGGTGTCGCTGGCGTACCTGGCGCACATGCAGGCCAACCTGTTCACGGTAGCCGGGATGGGCATCTCGATCCGCGACCTGGTGCTGATCGTCGGTGGCCTGTTCCTGATCATCAAGGGCGGCATGGAAATCCGCGAGCTGATCACCGGCGGCGAGGATGAGGATCCGACCACCACCAAGGCGTCGGCCGTGTTCGGCATGGTCATCGCGCAGATCGCCATCATCGACATCGTGTTCTCGCTGGACTCGGTCATCACCGCGGTCGGCATCGCCGAACATGTGCCGGTGATGGTCGCCGCGATCCTGTTGTCGGTCGCCGTCATGCTGCTGGCCGCCAATCCGCTGGGCCGCTTCATCGACGCCAACCCGACCGTGAAGATGCTGGCGCTGGCCTTCATCCTGCTGATCGGCGCGGTACTGATCCTGGATGGCCTGGACGTCCATGTGCCCAAGCCCTACATCTACGCCGCGATGGGCTTCTCGGTGCTGGTGGAGTGGCTGAACCTGCTGATGCGCCGTCGCGCCGTGGCCCACCACGTGCCGGGTGCCGGCAACTGGTAAGGGGGTAGGTGCCGACCGTTGGTCGGCACTCCCTGGGTACCGACCCACCGTCGTTACCACATCTGCTTTACCCAAGACGTGGCATGCTCCGGATCCCGTTCATCGAGATCCGGAGCCGGCCATGCGATCGTTCTCCCGTTTGTTGTGCCTGGCCGTGCTGGCCTCCCTGTTGTCCGGTTGTGGCTACAACGCCATCCAGCAGAAGGATGAGCAGGTCAAGGCCGGTTGGGCCGAGGTGCTCAACCAGTACAAGCGCCGCGCCGATCTGATCCCCAACCTGGTGCAGACCGTGGAAGGCTATGCCAACCAGGAACGCCAGGTCCTGACCGATGTCACCAACGCCCGTGCGCGCGTGGGGCAGGTCAACGTCAACGCCGACGATGCCGACTCCCTCAAGCAGTTCCAGCAGGCCCAGGGAGAGCTGAGCGGTGCGCTGTCACGCCTGCTGGTGGTCACCGAGAACTACCCGAACCTCAAGTCCGACCAGGGCTTCCGCGATCTGCAGGCGCAGCTGGAAGGCACCGAGAACCGCATCACCGTGGCGCGCGGCCGCTATATCCAGATGGTGCAGGACTACAACACCTACATCCGCCAGTTCCCGCAGGTGATCACCGCCAAGCTCTTCGGCTATGCGACCAAGCCGAACTTCACGGTGGAGAACGAAGCGCAGATCTCGCAGCCGCCGGCGGTCAAGTTCGGCTCGCAGGCCCCGGCGCCGGCCCAGGCCCCGGCGCCCGCACCGCAGCCGCCCGCGCCGCAGCCGCAGCCGCAGCCGCAGCCGGCGAACTGAGCCCGTGACCACGCGCCTGCTGCGCTGCTTCCTGCTGCTCTGCCTGGCGCTGGCGTTGCCGGCCTGGGCGCAGCGCCAGGCCGCGATCCCGCCGATGTCCTCGCCGGTGGTGGACACCACCGGCACCCTGGACGCGGCGCAGATCCAGGCGTTGGAGGCGCAGGCGCTGGCCCTGCAGCAGCGCAAGGGCAGCCAGCTGCAGATCCTGATGGTGCCGGGCACCGCGCCGGAAACCATCGAGCAGTACACCCAGCGCGTGTTCGAGCAGTGGTCCATCGGCCGCAAGGGCGTGGATGACGGCGTGCTGCTGGTGGTGGCCAAGGACGATCGCCGGGTCCGCATCGAGCCGGGCTACGGCCTGGAAGGCGCGATCCCGGATGCGATCGCCAACCGGGTGATCCAGGAGTACCTGGCCCCGCGGTTCCGCAGCAACGACTACGCCGGTGGCCTCACCGATGCCAGCGCTGCGCTGGTCAAACTGATCGACGGCGAGGCGCTGCCTGCGCCGGTCAGCACACATCGCGCCCAGGACGCCCCTGCGGGTGGCAACTGGACGATGGCGCTGGGCATCGGCCTGTTCGCCGGCCTGTTCCTGCGCGGCATCCTGGGCTGGCTGCCGCGCCCCCTGCGCGCGCTGGCGAGCGGTGCCGGGGCCGGGGTGGCCGCGTTCCTGTTCACCTCGCTGGTGGTCGCCAGTGGCGCGGCCGCCGTGGTGGGCCTGCTGGTCGGCCTGACGTCGGCCGGTCGCGGCGGCGTGTTCGCGCGTAGTGGCGGCTGGGGTGGGGGTGGCTGGGGCGGTGGCGGGTTCGGTGGCGGCGGGGGTGGCTTCGGCGGCGGTGGAGGCGGCTGGGGCGGGGGTGGTGGACGTTCGGGAGGCGGTGGCGCCTCGGGAGGCTGGTGATGCGCTGGCTCCGGCACGTGTTCTCCCCATCGGTGCGGCGCGCCTTCCCACCCGCACATCTGCAGGCGATCACCGAGGCGATCACGGCGGGCGAGCGCCGTCACGGTGGCCAGGTGATGTTCGCGGTGGAAGCGGATCTGCCGCTGGCCGCGTTGTGGCAGGGCATCACCGCACAGCAGCGCGCCGGGCAGGCCTTCGCCCAGCTGCGGACCTGGGATACCGAACACAACAACGGCGTCCTGATCTACCTGCTGCTGGCCGACCATGCGATCGAGCTGGTCGCCGATCGCGGCCTGCGCGGGCGGATCGGCGAGGCGCAGTGGCTGGCCATCTGCGCGCACATGCAGCAGCGGCTGCGCGAGGGCGCCCTGCAGGAGGCCGTGCTGCTGGCGATCGAAGAGGTCTCGGACCTGCTGGCCGGGCACTATCCGCCCGTTCCGGGGTCACAGGGTGACGGCCTGCCGGACACGCCGCAGATTCTGGGCTGAAGCCCGGCAATCGCGCGATCGCGGCCGCCGCGAGGCCGCTCCCGGGCGGCGCTAGAATATCCGCATCCCTGCAAGGCGCCCTTCATGATCTATTTCCACGATATCGACCCCATCGCCATCTCGCTCGGGCCGATCAAGGTGCACTGGTACGGCATCATGTACCTGCTCGGCTTCACTGCCGCCTGGTGGCTGGGGCGCAAGCGGATCGCGGCCGGGCGCCTGCCCGGGGTCGATGCCAACGGCTTCTCCGACCTGCTGTTCTACGCGATGCTCGGCGTCGTCGTCGGTGGGCGCGTGGGTTACATGCTGTTCTACGCGACCTCGGAATTCCTGCACAACCCGCTGCTGCTGTTCAAGGTCTGGGACGGCGGCATGAGCTTCCATGGCGGCCTGCTCGGCGTGCTGTTCGCCTCGTGGTGGTGGTCGCGCAAGCATCGCCTGCATCTGTTCGACACCCTCGATTTCATGTCGCCGCTGGTACCGCTGGGCCTGGGCTTCGGCCGCATCGGCAACTTCATTGGTGCCGAACTGTGGGGCAAGTACACCGATGGCAGCTGGGGCGTCGTGTTCCCGAGCGGCCTGCCGGCCCCGTTGAACGGGCTGGACCTGGCCACCCTCAAGGCCGAGTTCGCCACCGGCGCGCTCAACCAGTACGCCCGCCATCCGTCGCAGCTGTATGAAGCGCTGCTGGAAGGCCTGGTGATGTTCGTGGTGCTGTGGGCGGTGTCGGCCAAGCCGCGCCATCGCTACGTGATCGCCGGCCTGTTCGCGCTGATGTATGGCCTCTTCCGCTTCGCGGTGGAGTTCGTGCGCATGCCGGACAATGGCGTCTACCTTGCCTTCGACTGGTTCACCCGTGGCCAGCTGCTCAGCCTGCCGCTGGTGGCCTTCGGCCTGGTGTTGCTGGCGCTGTCGCGTCGCGCACCGGTGCTGCAGCCGGTGCTGCCGGTCGCCGCTGCCGGAGCCAAGGCATGAAGGCCTATCTGGACCTGCTCGCGCATGTGCTGGAGCACGGCACGGAAAAGTCGGATCGCACCGGCACCGGTACGCGCAGCGTGTTCGGCTGGCAGATGCGCTTCAACCTCAACGACGGCTTCCCGCTGGTTACCACCAAAAAACTGCACCTGCGCTCGATCATCCACGAGCTGCTGTGGTTCCTGAAGGGCGATACCAACATCGGGTACCTCAAGGACAACCAGGTGCGGATCTGGGACGAGTGGGCCGATGCCAACGGCGACCTCGGCCCGATCTACGGCAAACAGTGGCGCAGCTGGGGCACCGCCGATGGCGGCGCGATCGACCAGATGCAGTGGCTGGTGGACGAGATCAAGCGCAACCCCGATTCGCGCCGGCTGGTGGTCAGCGCCTGGAACGTGGGCGAGCTGTCGCAGATGGCCTTGATGCCGTGCCACAACCTGTTCCAGTTCTATGTGGTGGACGGCAAGCTCAGCTGCCAGCTGTACCAGCGCAGCGGCGACATCTTCCTGGGCGTGCCGTTCAACATCGCCAGCTACGCGCTGCTCACCCACATGGTGGCGCAGGCGACCGGGCTGGGCGTCGGCGATTTCGTGCATACCCTCGGCGATGCGCACCTGTACTCGAACCACTTCGAGCAGGCGCGCGAACAGCTCGCGCGTGAACCGCGCGCGCTGCCGAAACTCTGGTTGAACCCCGAGGTGACAGATCTGTTCGGTTTCCAGTTTGACGATATCCGCATCGACGGCTACGACCCGCACGCGGCGATCAAGGCCCCGGTGGCGGTGTGAGCGGCACGCCCCTGAAGCTTTCGCTGATCGCCGCGCTGGACACCGACCACGGCATCGGCCGCGACAACGACCTGCCGTGGACGCTGCCCGATGATCTCAAGCGCTTCAAGGCGCTGACCGTCGGCAAGCCGATCCTGATGGGGCGCAGGACCGCGCAGTCGCTCGGGCGGGCCTTGCCCGGCCGGTTGAACCTGGTACTGACCCGCAGCGGGCAGGTGCCGTTCGACGGCATGCAGGCGGTGGCCTCGATCGAGCAGGCGCTGCAGGCAGCGGCGGACACCGACGCGGAAGAACTGTGCGTGATCGGCGGCGGCGAAATCTATCGCCTGGCGATGGCCCAGGCCACCGATCTGCACCTGACCTGGGTGCACACCACCGTGCCGGCCGATACCCACTTCCCGCCGGTCGATCCGGCGCTGTGGGTGGAAGTGGCGCGCGAACACCACGCGGCCGACGAGCGGCACGCGTACGCGTTCGATTTCGTGGATTACCGCCGCGCCTGAGCGGGCGCTGCAGGCAGGCCGGTCGCACTGACCGGCCTGCGGCTCATTCGGCGTCGCTGGTGACGTCGTTTTTCTGCGGCTGTTGCTGCGGCTGCTGCTCGGCGTTCTGCGCGGGCTTCGCACCACCGCCCTGGCGGCCCTGGCCACCCCGGCCACGATCACGGCCCTGGCCTTGACCCTGACGCGGTGGACGCCCGCTCGGCGGCGCACCCTCGGCGGCCGGCCGGCGTGCCGGCGGACGCGGCGCGGAGACCGGCTTGGGCACATCGCGGCCCGGCACCTGCACCACGCGCAGTTCTTCGGTATCCAGCTGCAGCGCGGTGAGCTTGCCTCCCCATACGGCACCGGTATCGATCGCGTGCACGCCCTGGGTGATGGTGAGGCCCAGCGCGGACCAGTGTCCGCAGACGATCTTCAGATCGCGCTCGGCGCGGCCCGGCACTTCGAACCAGGGATACAGCCCCTGTTCCTGGGTGCCCGGCGTGCCCTTGTCCTCGATCCCGATCCGGCCCCGCGGCGTGCAGTAACGCATGCGCGTGAACAGATTGATGATCGCGCGCGAGCGGTCGTAGCCGGCCAGGCCGGGTGACCAGCTCGGCTTGTCGCCGTACATGTTGCGGAACAGCTTGCGGTAGCCGCTGCCGTGCAGCTGCTGCTCGACCTCGCGGGCGTGCTTCTCGGCCAGCTGGGTGGTCCACTTCGGGGCCAGCCCGGCGTGGATCATCATCCAGCCCAGCTCACGGTCCACGTGGGCCAGCTTCTGCAGGCGCAGCCACTCCAGCAGCTCATCGCGGTCCTCGGCCTGCACGATCCGCAGCAGATCCGGGTTGACCTTGCGCTGCTCTTCCTCGGTGCGGGCACCGACGGCAAGCAGGGACAGGTCGTGGTTGCCCAGCACGATCACGCTGCTCTCGCGCAGCGAATGGACCAGACGCAGGGTTTCCAGCGATTGCCCGCCCCGGTTGACCAGGTCGCCGCAGAACCAGAGTTTGTCGACCGCGGGGTCGAACTTGATTTTTTCCAGCAACCGCTGGGTGACGTCGTAGCAGCCCTGCAGGTCGCCGATGGCCCAGACACTCATGCGTGCGCCTCCATCAGTGCAGTGTGCGCGGAACGGTCAGGACGAACGGCGCGATGGCGGCGGCGAACTCGGTGCCGTCGTCGGCCACCATGTCGTAGTGCCCCTGCATCGTGCCGTGCTCGGTCTCCAGCATGACACCGGAGGTGTAACGGAAGTCTTCACCGGGGCGCAGCCGCGGCTGCTCGCCGATCACTCCATCCCCGTCGACATGCTCGATGCGGCCGTTGGCATCGGTGATCCGCCAGTGGCGGGCCACCAGCCGTGCCGCGACGCGGCCCCGGTTGAGGATGCGGATCGTGTAGGCGAACGCGTAGCGGCCGTCCTCCGGCGTGGACTGGTCATCGAGGAAGCGGGGGGCGACCTCGACGGAGATCGCGTAGTTTGCAGCGTCGTTCATGCAGGCAGTTTAGTGAATGTTGTGCACGATGAGATGAGTGCCGCCCGGCCGGGTGGCGCTCCCGTCATGAAGGTCGGGCGGTTCCACGTGCGCGCGGCCGGTCAGGGCCGCCGGCGGCGCGCTCACTCTTGCGGAGCGGCATCACCGTCGGCGCAGGGTACGTTCGCCAGCGCGATGAACTGCGCCACGTCCAGCTGCTCGGCGCGCGCATCGCTGCGCACGCCGGCGGCGTCGAACTGCTCGGGCGTGCACACGTTCTGCAGCGCGTTGCGCAGGGTCTTGCGGCGCTGCCCGAAGGCGGCCTTGACCACGTGGGCGAAGCGCTTGCGGTCCAGGATGCCGACCGTGGCCGGATCGCGCGGGACCAGCCGCACCACGGCCGAATCGACCTTCGGCGGCGGCCGGAACGCACCCGGCGGCACCACGAACAGCGAGGTCACCTTGCAGAAGGCCTGCAGCATCACGCTCAGCCGGCCGTAGACCTTGCTGCCCGGATCGGCGGCCATGCGGTCGACCACTTCCTTCTGCAGCATGAAGTGCATGTCGGTGATCACCGCCGCGTGGTCCAGCGCATGGAACAGGATCGGCGAGGAGATGTTGTAGGGGAGATTGCCGACCAGGCGGATCGGGCTGCCCGCGGCCAGTTCGGTGAAATCCACCTGCAGCACGTCGCGGTGGATGATGGTCATCTCGCCCAGCGGTTCGGCGGCGGCGGCCAGCGGCCCGACCAGATCCCGGTCGAACTCGATCACGGTCAGCTTCGGGTGGCGGCGCAGCAGCGGCAGGGTGATGGCGCCCTGGCCCGGGCCGATCTCGACCAGGCGGTCGCCGTCCTTCGGGTTCACCGCCAGGACGATCTTGTCGATGTAGCTGCGGTCGGCGAGGAAGTGCTGGCCGAGCTGCTTCTTGGCGGGGCCGGAGAAACCGGGCGCGCCGGAGGAGGAATACGAAGAAGTCATGGCACCAGTGTACGTTGGCGCGCCAGCCGGGCACACAGCGCGGTGGCAGCGAGGAGGCTGGAGGGGTCGGCGATGCCGCGGCCGGCCAGATCCAGGGCGGTGCCGTGGTCGACCGCGACGCGCGGGTAGGGCAGGCCCAGGGTGATGTTGACGGCCTGCTCGAAGCCGCTGTACTTGAGCACCGGCAGGCCCTGGTCGTGGTACATCGCCAGCACCGTGTCGAAGCCGGCCAGCTTGGCCGGCAGGAACGCGGTATCGGCCGGCAGCGGCCCGACCAGGTCCATGCCCCGGGCGCGCAGGCGCTCCAGCAGCGGGATGATCAGGTCGAGCTCTTCACGGCCGAGATGGCCGTCTTCGCCGGCGTGCGGGTTGAGGCCGAGCACGGCGATACGCGGCGAAGCGAGGCCGAAATCGCGCTGCAGGGCATCGTGGATGATCTGCAGGGTCAGCGCCAGGCCATCGGCGGTGATCGCATCGGCCACCGACCGCAGCGGCAGGTGGGTGGTCGCCAGGGCGACCCGCACGATCGCGTTGGCCAGCATCATCACCACCGGGGTGCGGGCCTGGTCGGCCAGCAGTTCGGTGGTGCCGCTGTAGGCGATGCCGCCTTCGTTGATGACCGCCTTGTGCACCGGGCCGGTGACCACTCCGGCCAGTTCACCGGACAGGCAGGCCTGGCCGGCCTGGCGCAGGGCACCGATCACCGCGCCGGCGTTGGCCGGGTCCGGGGTGCCGAAGCGCGAGGGGACGGCATTGCGCACCGCGCGCAACGGCAGATCGCCCGGCTGGCGGGCGATGGCGTCTTCAGGCAGGAGCTGCAGCGGCAGCGACAGCGCGGCGGCGGCAGCCTGCAGCGTGTCCGGGTCGGCGAAGGCCAGCAGCCGGCAATCAGGGCGCGGCTGCTGGATCAGTCGAAGGCAGAGCTCCGGGCCGATCCCCGCCGGCTCGCCCGGTACCAGCGCGAGCTGCGGGAGCATGGATCAGGACTGCGGCGGGGTGGCGGCCGCGGCGCCGCCCGGGGCGTAGCCGCGCATGTCCACGTAGGCTTCGCCACGCAGTTCCTGCAGGAAGCGGTTGTACTCTTCTTCCAGCTTGCGGCGGCCGATCGTTTCACGGATCTGGGCGCGCTGGTTGTCGGTGGTGGCATCGGTCTGGCGCGTGGCGACGCGCTGGACGATGTGCCAGCCGGCATCGGTGCGGAACGGCTGGCTCACGCCGCCGTCGGCGACGCCTTCAACCTGCTTGCCGAAGTCCGGGCCGAACGCGTCGGCCGGGAACCAGCCCAGATCGCCGCCCTGGCCCTTGCTGTTGTTGTCTTCCGAGGATTCCTTGGCGACCGCGTCGAACTCGGCGCCGCCGGCGATGCGGGCGCGCAGGGTATCGATCTTGGCCTTGGCCGCGGCATTGTCCTGCTGGTCGGTGATGCGGACCAGGATATGACGGGCGTGGTACTCGGTGATGGTGTGACCACCGCCGGCGGCGGCGCTGGCATCACGCACTTCCACCAGCTTCAACAGCTGGAAGCCACTCGGGCCACGCAGCGGACCGACCACGTCGCCGGACTTCATGTCTTTCATCATCTGCGCGAACGCGTTCGGGATTTCGTCCAGCGAACGCCAGCCGAGGTCGCCGCCTTCCAGCGCGTTCGGGCTGTCCGAATAACGGACGGCGGCCGCGTTGAAGTCGATCTCGCCTTTGTCCAGCAGTGCCTTGACGCCATCGGCCTTCTTCTGGCCGGTAGTGATCTGCTCGGCGGTGGCGCCTTCGGGCAGGCCGATCAGGATATGGGCCAGGTGGTACTGGGTACCGACCGCCGCCTGCTGCTTGAGCGCGCCATCCACTTCACCCTCGCTGACGCTGATCCGGCTCTGCGCGAAGCTCTGGCGCAGGCGCTGGACGGTGATCTCGTCGCGCACCGAATTGCGGAAATCATTGAAATCCAGGCCATCGCTGGCCAGGCGCTGGCGCAGGGCGTCCAGCGTGGAGCCGTTCTGCTGGGCGATGGCGTTGATCGCCTGGTTCAGTTCCTGGTCGCTGACCTTGATGCCGCTGCTCTCGGCGCGCGCCACCTGCAGCTTGACCAGGACCAGACGCTCGAGCACCTGGCGGCTCAGCACGTCATCGGGCGGCAGCTGGTTTTCACGACCGGCGTACTGGGCCTTGATGTTCTGGACGGCGCGGTCCAGTTCGCTCTGCAGCACGACGTCCTCATCGACGATCGCCGCGATGCGGTCCAGCGGCTGACTCTGCTGGGCCAGCACCTGCAACGGGGCCGTCGCGGAGGAGACCGCCAGCAGGGAGGCGAGGAGTACGGGAAGGGTCTTGGTCATGGGATCTGATTCGGATCGTAGTCGTCGCGGGCTGCACCGGTGTTGCTGGGCGGCACCAGATAGAGGTCGTCTCGGTAGTACCCGAGAATAGCACGGCGCAAGGTGCGGTCCGTGTTCTGGCCGATGGAGCTCAGGCCCTTGAGCACGAACTCGATCTGGAAGGAGTTGTTGAGTTCACCCTCGCGGTTGCGCACGTAGCGGCGGGCGATCGCGCGGACGGCGAGGCAGCAGCTGTCCCACTGCACGCCGCCGATGATTTCCAGCGGGGCGCGGTCCTGGATGGAGTAGTAGTAGCGGCCGACCAGGCTCCAGCGCTCGTTGAGCGGGTAGAGGAAGGACAGGTCGGCCTGCTCCAGCAGCGTCCGGTCGCGGCGGGTCGCCGTGGTCGACGCCTGCGGGTTCAGACGGCTGCGGTAGGTCAGGTTGACGATGCCGTCGTTGGACATCAGGTAGCGCGCACGAACGCTGGCCAGGTCCTCGCGCTTGTACTTTGGATCCCACTGATAGGTGGCGCCCAGCGTCCAGCGGTCGTTGATCATGTAGTTCGTATCGGCGATCCAGGCCGACTTGCCCTGCTCGACCGGGGTTTCCCCGCTGTTGAGCGTGACCCGGGAATCATCGAAGTACAGGATCTGGCCGATGCTGCCCGAGAAGCGTTCCTTGCCCGTGTCCTGGTCGATGAAGCGGGTGCTCAACGCCAGGGTCAGCTGGTTCGCATCGTTCTGGCGGTCGGCGCCGGAGTAGCGCGAATCGCGGAACAGCTGGCC
Organism: Stenotrophomonas sp. TWI1183; assembly: GCF_039673115.1. Taxonomy (NCBI): domain Bacteria; kingdom Pseudomonadati; phylum Pseudomonadota; class Gammaproteobacteria; order Lysobacterales; family Lysobacteraceae; genus Stenotrophomonas; species Stenotrophomonas sp. TWI1183. Next base: position 34,826 of record NZ_JBDJKZ010000005.1, on the reverse strand, counting down.
CCAGCTGAAGGTGAAGTCACGCGTATCGAAGACCGGCAGGTCGCTCTGGTCGCGGTAGGGCGTACGCAGGTAGAACAGGCGCGGTTCCAGCGTGTGCAGGAAGCGGGTGTCGCCGATGGTGGTCTCGCGGTCGAAGAACAGCCCGGCGTCGATGGTGCCGATCGGCAGGCTGCGGCTCGGCGAAGTGTTGCCGCGCAGCTGGTCCGGGGTGGCGGTGGCCGGGTCGATGCCGGCCGCGATCAGGTTCTGCCGGCGGATGTCGTCGGCCAGCCCGCGCTCCAGGTCGTACCCGGTGTAGCGGTAGGCCAGGGTCGGGGTGACGTACCACGCCGCGCCACTGAAGGGCATGGACACATACGGTTTGATGTCCAGGCGGGAGCCGCCGTCCATCTGACGCGATACGCCGGTACGTTCGTATTCCTGGTCCGCGCCGAACTTCTCATGCACATCCAGATGCGTGAAGTTCACCGCTTCGGCATACACGCCGGTTTCCAGCCAGGGCAGCAGCGGCTTGTCCCAGTTGACGAACAGGCGCGGCTGGCGCGCGTACGGCAGGGCCGCTTCGGTCAGGGTGTAGTCGGTGAGCTGCCAGTAGTCGGCCATCAGGCCGCCGGTCCAGTTCTCGCCGGTGCCGTAGATGCCGATCTGGCTCTGCAGGTTGGAGGTGGTCACCCCGAGCAGCCGATTGGAGAAATCCTCCAGATAGCGCTCATCGCTGACCCAGGCCAGGCTGGCGCGGGCCTGCCAGTTGGCGTTGATGTTGTGGTACCCGCTGAACTCCACGCGGCCGCGATCCTTGTCGCGCAGCTTGTCATTGGGCAGGTAGGCGGTCAGCAGCTCGCCGCGGCCACCGTCGTAGAGATAGCGGAATTCGTTGTCGAGCATGAAACCGCGCTTGCTCATGTAGCGCGGCATCAGGGTGTCGTCGAAGTTCGGCGCCAGGTTCAGATAGATCGGCTGGGTATAGTCGAAGCCGTTGCGGCCGGACAGGCCGATCTGCGGGTACAGCAGGCCGGTCTGACGGCGATCATCGATCGGGAACTTGAAGTACGGCGCCCACAGCACCGGCACCTTGCCGATACGCAGCACGGCGTTGCGCGCGGTACCGAAGCCGGCGTCGTTGTCGACCTCGATCTGCGGCGCCGACAGCTTCCACACCGGCTGCGAGGGGTCGCAGGTGGTGTAGGTGGAGCGGTGCATCTGGCCGACCGCACCCTGCAGGTCGATCGACTCGGCACCGCCGTTGCCACGGCGGGACACCAGCTGGTACTGGATGTCGCTGATCTTGTGGGTGTCGCTTTCCTGGTTGCCTTCGGCGCGACGGGCCTTCATCCGGATCGAGGAGTCCTGGTAGCGGACGTTGCCCTCGGCGATGTAGTTGCCGCTTTCGGTATCGAAGCTCAGGTTGTCGGTGCCCAGGAACTGGTCGCCGCGCTTGAGCGCGACATTGCCCTGGTAGTTGGGCACCACGGAGGTCCCGGTCAGTTGGTCGCCTTCGATGTCCGTCGGCTGCTGGTCACGCGTCGCGGCCGCGGCTTTGTCGGCCTTGGGCGCATCGTCGAACACGGGCAGCACGTCGGTCACCGGGCACAGGCCCCAGTTCACCGGCTTGTCGTCGGCCAGGGCCGGCAGGCAGATGGCGATACTGAGGGGGAGGGGCAGCAGGCGGAGGGCTCGGCGCACGCGGTATCGGATTCGGGCGAAAACGGATCGTAGCTTGCCCCATCCCTTGCATAGGGGCAATGAAGGTCCCGCCCACGCAGGGGCCCGGGTTCATTCGTCGGCCCGGTCCGCGCGGATCAGCGCAGCTGGCCGACGTGGGCCACGCTGCATTCCGCAAGGGCCTGCAGGTCGTATCCGCCCTCCAGCATCGACACGATCCGGCCGGCCCCGTGGCGGCGGGCCAGCCCGCGCAACTCGGTGGTGATCCAGGCGAAATCCTCGGTTTCCAGCATCAGATCGGCCTGCGGATCGCGCATGTGCGCATCGAAACCGGCCGAGATCAGCAGCAGCTGGGGTCGGAAATCGTCGATGGCCGGCAGCATCTCGTCGGCCCAGGTGTTGCGGAAACGGAAGCCGCCACTGCCCGGCGGCAGCAGGATGTTCATCAGATTGCCGGCCCCGCGGTCGCGGCGCAGGCCCGAGTTGGGGAACAGCCCGGCCTGGTGGGTGCTGTAGTAGGCCACGCCGGGATCGGCGATGAAGATGTCCTGGGTGCCGTTGCCGTGGTGGACATCGAAATCGACGATGGCGATCCGCTCCAGCCCATAGCGGTCGCGCGCATAGGCGGCGGCAATGGCGATGTTGTTGAACAGGCAGAAGCCCATCGCGGTGCTGGCGCTGGCGTGGTGGCCGGGCGGGCGCACCGCGCAGAAGGCCACCGGGTCCTCGCCCAGCATCACCGCATCGACCGCCGCCACGCCGGCACCGGCCGCGTGCAGGGCCGCGCTGGCCGAGCCGGGCGAGGTCATGGTGTCCATGTCGATCAGGCGCAGCGGCTCGGTCTGGGGCTTGAGCACCAGGTCGATCAGTTCGCTGTCATGGACCCGCGCCAGCTCACCGAGCTTGGCCGGCGGAGCCTCGCGCCAGTCCAGCTGGTCCGGATAGGCCGCCTTCAGCGCATCGAGCACCCCCTGCAGACGGGCCGGGCATTCGGGATGGCCGCGGCCGGGATCGTGTTGCAGACAGGCGGGGTGGGTGAAAACCAGCATGCGGGCAGGATATCCGGTGGGGCGGCAGGGCCGCTCAGGCGTGGCGGCGCTCGTGGCGCCAGAGCACCTCGCCGTGGCCATCCGCCCGGGCCAGGACGCGCGCGAGCACGTACAGCAGGTCGGACAGGCGGTTGAGGTAGTGCAGTGCTTCCGGGCGGACGGTCTCCCGGCGCGCCAGCGTGACCGTCTCGCGCTCGGCGCGGCGCACGATGGTGCGGGCCAGGTGGCAGCGTGCGGCGGCCTCACCCCCGGCCGGCAGGATGAATTCCTTCAGCACCGGCAGGTCGGCGTTGTGGTGGTCCAGCTGGCGTTCCAGCGCCTCGATGTCGGCGGCGTGGATGGCGGCATGGCCGGGAATGCACAGCTCGCCGCCCAGATCGAACAACTGGTGCTGGATCATCGTCAGCAGGGCGCGGACATCCTCCGGCAGCGGCACCGCCAGCAGCACGCCGAGCGCCGAGTTGGCCTCGTCGACCGTGCCGTAGGCGGCCACCCGGGCGTCGTCCTTGGCCACGCGGCTGCCATCGCCGAGGCCGGTGCTGCCATCGTCACCGGTGCGTGTATAGATGCGGGACAGGCGATTGCCCACGAACGAGGCCGGCCGCGCTCAGTGCAGCACGTCGCGGCGCGCCTGCAGCAGCTTGCCGACCTGTTCGGTCGCCAGCTGCAGCGCGGCCGCCAGGCCGACGTAGACCGCCGCGGTGCGCAGGTAGGGCAGGAACCAGTCGCCGTAGTTCTTCGCCCAGCCGTCGAGGGTGGGGGCGGTCACGTTGTCGCTGGTCCAGTAGAAACCGCCCTGGGCGAACAGATGGCAGACCGCCACCGCCGCGACCAGCAGCAGCGCGCCCTTGCCCAGCGCGGCCCAGCTGGCGCCGTGGTAGCCGCGGCGCAGCAGCAGGCCGCCGCTCCACATCGCGAAATAGGCCGGCAGCAGCATCCAGTAGCCCGGCGAGACGCAGTAGTGCTGCCAGAAATCCAGGCCGCTGCGGCGGATCACGAGCCAGTCGACCAGCACCGCCAGCGCCATCAGCAGCGGGAACGCCCAGCGGGTCCACGCGCGCAGGTAGAAGCCGCCGATGAAGAACACCGCCCAGGATGCATCCGGAATCGCCGCGAAATGGTTGACCCGCGTGGCCGCCATCAACAGCACGAGCACGGACAGGACGAAGGCGCGTTGGGCAGTGGAGGTCATGGCGGTGACGGGTGGGGGCAGGCATTCATTCTAGCGCCTGCTGCGGCAGCCCGCCGCACGCCGCCCGAACGGGCGAACCCTTATCATGGCGGGCATGAGTGAACGACATGATGTAGTGATCGTAGGCGGCGGGCTGGTGGGTGCCAGCCTGGCCATCGCCCTGGACCGTGCCGGCCGCGATGTCGGCCTGGTGGAGGCCTCGCCGCTGGGCGCGCTGCCGGCGGTGTTCGACCAGCGCAACCTCAGTTTCGCCGCCGCGACCGTCAACGCGCTGACCGCGCTGGGCGTAATGCAGACGCTGGCCGGTGCGCCGGGCGCGATCACCCGCATCCACGTCAGCCGCGCCGGCGATTTCGGCCGGGTGCAGATGGAGGCCGCGCAGTACCAGCGCCCGTGGTTCGGACAGGTCGTGGTCGCCCGCGATTTCGGCCAGGCGCTGGAGGCGCGGCTGGAGACGCTCACCCGGCTGACCCGCTATCGTCCGGCGCGCTTCGTGCGCCTGGGCAGCACGGTGGACGGCTACCGTCAGGTCTTCATCGCCGATGACAGCGGCGAGCGCTGTCTACTGGCGCGTCTGGTGGTCGGCGCCGACGGGACCCGCAGTGGCGTGCGCGAGGCACTCGGCATCGGCGTGGATGAACATGATTTCGAGCAGACGCTGTTCGTGTCGCGGGTCCGCGCCGCGCGTGCGCCGGACGGCACCGCGTACGAGCGCTTCACCGACACCGGGCCGACCGCGCTGCTGCCGCGTGGCGACCGTCATTTCGGCGCGGTGCACGGGGTTGCCCGTGACCAGGCCGAGGCCGTGATGGCGCTGGACGATGCCGCCTGGGTGAACCGCCTGCAGGGCGCCATCGGCTGGCGTGCCGGCCGCCTGCTGGAGACTGGCCCGCGCAGCGCCTATCCCTTGATCCAGGTGCTGTCGCGCGCGCTGGTCGGCGAACGCACCGTGCTGCTCGGCAATGCCGCGCAGACCATCCACCCGCTGGGCGCACAGGGCTTCAACCTGGGCCTGCGCGATGCATTGACGCTGGCCGAACTGGTGGCCGGGGCCGACGATGCCGGCAGCGATGCGCTGCTGCAGGAACACGTGGCACGCCGGCTGGAAGACCGCGAGCAGACCATCGCGTTCTCCGGCGGGCTGGCGCGCCTGACCAGCAATCCGGCACCGCTGATGCGCCCGCTGCGTTCGCTCGGCCTGTTGGCCGCGCAGGCCACGCCGATGCAGTCGATGCTGGTCGGGGGCGCGATGGGCTTCCGCGGCCAGGTCCCGGCGCTGTGCCGCGGAGCCGGCCTGTGAGCCGGCGCCCGCAGGACGTGGTGGTGGTCGGTGGTGGCGTGGTCGGCGCGGCCTGCGCACTGGCGCTGGCCGATGCCGGGCTGTCGGTAACGCTGGTCGAAGGCCGCGAGCCGGCGGCCTGGCAACCACAGCAGCCGGACCTGCGCGTGTACGCGTTCGCGCCGGACAACGCCCAGTTGCTGGCCACGCTCGGCGTGTGGCCGGCGGTGACGGCCGCGCGCGCCTGTGCCTACCGCCGCATGCGGGTCTGGGATGCGGCCGGCGGCGATGAACTGCGCTTCGATGCCGACAGCCTCGGCCGCGAACAACTGGGCTGGATCGTCGAGAACGATCTGCTGGTGGACCGCCTGTGGGCGGCGCTGGCGGCGGCCGGCGTGCAGCTGTGCTGCCCGGCGCGGGTCGAGGCGCTGGAGCAGGACGCCAACGGGGTGCGCCTGCGCCTGGACGACGGCCGTCGGCTTGAGGCATCGCTGGCGATCGCCGCCGACGGTGCCGAATCCACCCTGCGCCGCCTGGCCGGGCTGGAGGTGACCCGCCAGGATTACGGCCAGCGTGGCGTGGTGGCGTATGTCGACACCGAAAAGAACAACGAAGCCACCGCGTGGCAACGCTTCCTGGTGACCGGGCCGCTGGCGGTGCTGCCGATCAGCGCGCAGCGCAGTTCGATCGTGTGGACGCTGCCCGATGCCGATGCCGACGCCGAGCGCGTGCTGGCACTGGATGACGCGGCATTCGGGCGCGAACTCACCAACGCCTTTGCCGGCCGCCTGGGCGCGATGACACTGGCCTCCAGGCGGGCGGCCTTCCCGCTGCGCCGGCAGCTGGCCACGGGTTACGTGGCCGGCCGCGTGCTCGCACTCGGTGATGCAGCGCACGTGGTGCATCCGTTGGCCGGGCAGGGCGTCAATCTCGGTCTGCGTGATGTTGCTGCGTTGCGGGCGCTGGTGCTGGCTGCGCAGCAGCGCCGACAGGACTGGATGTCGCCGCACCGGCTGCAGCGCTGGGCACGCGAACGCCGCAGTGAGAACACCGTCGCTGCGTACAGCTTCGATGCGATCAACACGGTGTTCTCCAATGATGAGATGCACCTGACCCTGGCGCGCGGTCGCGCGCTGGGCTGCGCCGGCAAGCTGCCGCCGCTGGTGTCGATGTTCTGGAAGCGCGCGGCGGGGGTGTGACCCGCGCGCTCAGTCGATCAGCCAGCCGGCCAGGTCGGCGCGGTCCAGTTTGCCGCGCCGCTTCACGTCCAGCGCGTTGAATTCATCGGCCAGGGTCGGGTTGGCCTGCGCCTCGGCGCGGCTGATGAAGCCATCGCCGTCGACATCCAGCGCCGCGAACGCGATGCGGTACTGGCCGACCACGCTCACCGGCTGCACCGAACGCACCGTCACCGCCGCCTCCCCGGCCGGGGCGGCCAGCGTCACCTGATGGGTGACCTCGCCCTGCGACAGCGGCTGCGCGCGCACGCTCACCGGCACCTCGCGCAACGGTTCGCTGACCGCCGGTGACGGGGCGCGGACCTGGGCGAGGGCGAGCGTGGGCAGCAGCGTCAGCAGCAGGATGAGGCTTGATCGGCGTCGCATGGAAACTCCGTACTTGACGTGGGGAGGGGCGCCGGGCGACCGGCGCGTGCTTCGATCATTGCCGCGCGTTGCGCGGCCAGCCGGGCATGGCCCGGCCCTACCATTGGTGCGCGTGGATCAGCGCAGCGGCGAGGCCAGCACCGTGATCTCTTCGCGGTCGTGGTACAGCTGCTTGGCGCGCAGATGCAGCGGCTTGCCCGCCTGCTCCTGGAACAGCTCCAGGCACATGCGGGTTTCATCCCAGCGCTTTTTCATCGGCAGCTTGAGATTGAAGATCGCGTGCCTGCACCAGCCTTCGCGGAACCAGGTGGCCATGCGTTCGGCCACGCGGCGCGGTTGTTCGACCATGTCGCAGACCATCCAGTCCAGCGGCGTCTCCGGCTGCCAGTGGAAACCATCGGCGCGCAGATGTTCGACCAGGCCGGTCTCCAGCACGTGCTCGCGCAGCGGGCCGTTGTCGACGCTGATCACCCTGACGTGCTGGCGGGTCAGCACCCAGGTCCAGCCTCCCGGGGCGGCGCCCAGATCGGCCGCGCGCATGCCCGGCTTGACCAGCAGTTCGCGCTCTTCCGGTGTCATCAGCGTGAGCAGTGCTTCATCCAGCTTCAGCGCCGAGCGCGAAGGCGCGTCGGGCAGCAGCTTCAGGCGCGGGATGCCCAGCGGCCACGGCGCGCTGTCGCGGGTATCGGCCACGCACACGAAGGCATGGCGTCCATCGACGAACACGATGTGCAGGCGCGGCAGGCCGGTGTTCGGCTTGTCGGTCAGCAGACCGGCCTTGCGCAGCGCCGGGCGCAGCGCATTGCCGAATGCGCGGGCCAGGCCGGCCAGCGGCTTGCCTTCGTCCGAATCGGGATGCTCGACCCACATGTCGCCGAAGCGCTGCTGGCCCTGCAGGGCGGCGATGATCGGGGTGATGCGGTCGGCGGCATCGAGCTGGGGCAGCTCGGCCAGCACCTGCAGCTTCTGCCGGGCGAAGATCAGCGAACGCCAGGACAACGCCTTGGACAGCGCCGCGGCTTCCTCGGTGACGAACACCACGTAGCCGTCATTGCGCTGGGTGCGCGCATAGCCGGCGACGTTGGCATAGGCCGCGCGCTCGGACAGCTCGGCGGCCAGTTCCGGCTCAAACCCCTGGCGGCACAGGCACAGCAGGCCGCTCATCGCTTCGCGCCTGAAGCGCGGGAATCAGTAATGTGCACCGTTGGTTTCTCCATACTGGCGCAGGACCGCGCGCGCTGCATCGCGCTCGATGTCGCGCACGACCTCGATGCCACGCTTGTTGAGTTCGCCGATCCAGTCCGCCGGCAGCGGGCCTTCATCGAACGGGGTGAGTTCTTCCACATCCTGGGCGCTGGCACCGATCAGCAGGCGATCGATGCCGGCCCAGACGGTCGCGCCGTAGCACTGGCAGCACGGCTGCGAGGAGGTCGCCAGGGTGATCGGCGACAGCACATCGTTCAGGCGCGGGGTCTGCAGGCGCTGCTGGGCCAGCATGTAGGCCATGTTCTCGGCATGTGCCAGCGAGGTCGTATGCGGGACCACGCGGTTCACGCCAGCGGCGATCACACGATGATCCGGCCCAAACACCACGGCGCCGAACGGGCCGCCGGTCTGCGCCTCGACATTCAGGCGCGACAGCTCGATCGCCAGCGCGACCTTGTCGGCGTCCTCGGGATAGACACGGCCCAGATCGATCTGGTCGTGGATCCAGGCGGGCAGGGTGAGATGGACTTGCGCGTACAGCATCGGGACATGGACCTCGTGGAAGATGGAGCAGCGGCAGTGTATCGGGCCGTGCGTAGGGATGCCGTGCCCGCGCTGAACGCGGCCACGCGGGCGCCGGCGCAGGGCTGCGCCGATCGCAGGAGTGCTGGAGCGCAGGCCCTGCCGTGGCAGGGCCGCGCTGGAATGACACGGTGGCCGGTGCCAGGCACCGGCCGGGTGCAGCTTACGCCGACCAGGTATCGCGCAGGGTCACGCTGCGGTTGAACACCGGCGTGGCCGCGGTATGGTCGCGGCGATCGGCGACGAAGTAGCCCGTGCGCTCGAACTGGAACGACTGCTCGGGCGTGGCGCTGGCCGCGGCCGGTTCGACATACCCGGTGACGGTGCGGCGCGAGTCCGCATTGAGGTAATCGCGGTAGGTCTTGCCGTCGGACTCGTCGTCCGGGTTCGGCACCGAGAACAGGCGGTCGTACAGACGGATCTCGGCCGGCACCGCGTGCACGGCGCTGACCCAGTGGATGGTGCCCTTGACCTTGCGGTTGGCGCCTTCCATGCCCGGGCGCGATTCCGGATCCAGCCAGCCGCGCAGCTCGGTGATGGTGCCGTCGGCGTCCTTGATCACCTCATCGCAGCGGATGATGCCGGCGCCGCGCAGGCGCACTTCGCCACCCGGCACCAGGCGCTTCCAGCCCTTGGGCGGGACCTCGGCGAAATCCTCGCGCTCGATCCACAGCTCACGTGCGAACGGCACCTCGCGGGTCCCGAACGCCTCATCCTTGGGATGGTTGGCGAAGGTCAGGGTTTCTGCGTGGCCCTCCGGCAGATTGGTCAGCACCAGCTTGACCGGATCGACCACCGCCATGCGGCGTGCGGCGGCACTGTCCAGGTCTTCGCGCAGCGCGCCTTCGAGCACGCTGAAATCGATCAGCGAGTTCTGCTTGCTGATGCCCACGCGCTCGGCGAACAGGCGCATCGCCGCCGGGGTATAGCCACGACGACGCAGGCCCTGCAGGGTCGGCATGCGCGGGTCTTCCCAGCCGTCCACCAGCTGCTCGGTGACCAGCGCCATCAGCTTGCGCTTGCTCATCACCGTGTAGTTGATGTTCAAGCGCGAGAATTCGATCTGGCGCGGCTTGGCGGCTTCACGCGGCAGGCCGCGATCGACCAGCGGCTGGGTCAGCACATCGTCGTGGGCGAAATCGACGTTGTCCACGCACCAGTCGTACAGCGGGCGGTGGTCTTCGAACTCCAGCGTGCACAGAGAATGGGTGATGCCCTCGATGGAATCGCCGAGTGCATGCGCGAAGTCGTACATCGGGTAGATCGGCCACGCACTGCCGGTGTTCTGGTGTTCGACGTGCTTGATCCGGTACAGCGCCGGGTCGCGCAGGTTGATGTTGCCGCTGGCCATGTCGATCTTGGCGCGCACGGTGCGCGCACCATCCGGGAATTCGCCCGCGCGCATGCGGCGGAACAGATCCAGGTTCTCTTCGACGCTGCGCTCGCGGAACGGCGACGGACGGCCCGGCTCGGTCAGGGTGCCGCGGTAGGCGCGCACTTCTTCGGCGGACAGGTCGCACACGTATGCCTTGCCATCGCTGATCAGCTTCTGCGCGGCCAGGTAATAGGCATCGAAATAGTCCGAGGCATGGCGCAGCTCGTTCCACTCGAAGCCCAGCCAGCGCACGTCATCCTGGATCGCGGCCACGTACTCCGGATCTTCCTTGGCCGGGTTGGTGTCGTCGAAGCGCAGGTTGCACACACCGTTGAACTCGCCGGCGATGCCGAAGTTCAGGCAGATCGACTTGGCGTGGCCGATGTGCAGGTAGCCGTTGGGCTCCGGCGGGAAGCGCGTCTTGATCGCGACATGCTTGCCGGCCGCCAGGTCCTCGCGGACGATCTGACGGATGAAATCCCGTTTTTCCTGGGCTTCCGGAAGGGCGTCGGTGGGGGCGGCGGTAGACTCGGACATGATGCGCGGTCGCAGTTAAAAGGCAGAAAGACCAACAGTTTAGCCTGTCGGGGGTGGGCTTGCCCGGCCGCGTGGGTCGGCACGCCTTCAGCCCCCGGGCGTATGCTGGCCCCATGCCCTCCGGAGCCCGCCCATGCACGTGATCTACCAGGCCGACAACCTGTTCGATGCCCATCTGGTCAAACACGCCCTGGAGGACGCCGGCATCCCTGCGTTCGTCTTCGGGGAATCGCTGCTGGGCGGGATGGGCGAGCTCCCGCTGTTCGGCGTCCTGCGCGTCTGCGTTCCCGATCTGGCCCGTCCCGAAGCGGAAGACATCGTCGCCCAACTGGACTTGGGCACGGCCCCGGACGACCCCATATTCGACGGAGACGAAAGCGCCGGCCTGTTGCCGGCCTAGGAGAACGCCATGTTGGGTATTGGAAACGGTCTGTTGGGCATCGGCGCCTTCAAGCAGCGCCTGCCGCGCCCGGAAGAAGCGTTGCCGGGCCGCGACCAGCCCCTGCCGCTGCTGCACAACCAGCATTACGTCAACAGCCATCCCCTCAAGGACAGCTTCACCGGCCTGGCGCGCATCCGCTTCGCCATGGGCTGTTTCTGGGGCGCCGAGCGCAAATTCTGGACCATCCCGGGCGTCTACTCGACCTCGGTCGGCTACGCCGGCGGCGTCACACCGAACCCCACCTACGAAGAAGTCTGCTCCGGCCTCACCGGACACACCGAAATCGTCGAGGTCGTCTACGACCCCGCCGTCGCCCCGCTCGAGCGCCTGCTCCAGGTCTTCTGGGAAAGCCACGACCCCACCCAGGGCATGCGCCAGGGCAACGACACCGGCACCCAGTACCGCTCCGCGATCCACGCCACCACCCAGGCCCAGCTCGACACTGCCCTGGCCAGCCGCGACGCCTACCAGCAGCGCCTCAACGACAGCGGCTACGGCCCGATCACCACCGACATCGCCTTCCCCGCGCCCGAGTACTACTACGCCGAGGATTACCACCAGCAGTACCTTGCCAAGAACCCCAACGGCTACTGCGGCATCGGCGGCACCGGCGTCAGCTGCCCCATCGGCGTGGACGCCTGATACCCAAGAGCCGACCAACGGTCGGCTCTACCAGGTTCGTCACCTGCGTTTCGCACCACTCCCCGACGCTCCGTGCCCCGTGCTCTCCCCAACGCACCAGCCAAGTGTCGACGGTGCGGTGTGGGTGGGTTTGCAGGACCGTTGGAGCGGCATGGATGCCGCTCACGAGCCCCCAGGGATGGGTTTACGGCGCGTCCAGCAAACGCGCCCACACCGCGCCAACCCAGACGAAAGTGAGCGGTTGCCGTTGCCGTTGCCGTCCGCGCAAAAAAACAAAAGGCCCCGCAGAGCGGGGCCTTTCGTCATCAAGCCAACCGCCAGCGCTTACAGCCGCTCGCGGATCGTCTGGCGCAACGCCTCCAGATCCTTGGCGAACGCATCGATGCCGCTCGCCAGCTTCTCCGTGGCCATCGGGTCGGCTGCCAGATCCGCCGCAAACCGCGCGCCATCGATCGGCGTCACCTGGACGGATTCCGCCGCACCGGCCACCAGCCTGCGCGGCAGCTCGCCGTGATCGGCGTCCAGCTTCTCCAGCAGGTCCGGCGAGATCGTCAGCCGATCACAGCCCGCCAGCGCCTCGATCTGCGCCGTCGAACGGAACGACGCACCCATCACCACCGTCGGCGAACCGCGGCGCTTGAACTCGGCATACACGCCGCGCACGAACACCACGCCCGGGTCCTCATCGATGCTGGCCGGCGACTGGCCATTGGCCACATACCAATCCAGGATGCGGCCGACGAACGGCGAAATCAGGAACGCGCCGGCCTCGCTGCAGGCCAGCGCCTGGGTCGGGTTGAAGATCAGCGTCAGGTTGCAGTCGATCCCCTCGGCCTGCAGCTGGCGTGCCGCTTCCACGCCTGCCCAGGTCGCCGCGATCTTGATCAGCACCTTGCTGCGCGGCACGCCGGCCGCTTCGTACATCGCGATGAACTGGCGGGCCTTGGCCACCGTCGCCGCCGTATCGTGCGCCTGGTCCGCATCGACCTCGGTCGAGACCCGGCCCGGTACCAGCGTGCTGAGCAGCGTACCCACGCCCACGGTCAGCCGATCCGCCACCGCGTGCACGATGGTCTCGCGCTCACCGCCCTGCTCGCGGCCCCAGGCCAGCGCGCTGTCGATCAGATCGGCGTACACCGGCAGATCCAGCGCCTTCTTCACCAGGGTGGGATTGGTCGTGCAGTCGACCGGCTTCAAGCGCTTGATCGCTTCGTAATCGCCGGTATCGGCAACCACCACGGACAGATCGCGCAGCTGGGAGAGTTTGGACAGCGAAACGGTGCTCATTGCAACTCCTGGGACGAATCGGTGGAACCTGCGCGACGACGCAGCAGGCGGGATCAGGCGTGGGACTGGTGATGGACGGCGGTCACCCGCAGGCGCAGCTTGCGCCCACCCGGGGCCACCCAATCCATGGTCTGGCCGATCGACAGGCCCAGCAGGGCGGTACCCACCGGTGCCAGGATCGAGACCTTGCCCTGTTCAACATCGGCCTCACGCGGATAGACCAGCGTCAGAACGTGCTTTTCGTTCTGCAGCTCATCTTCGCACTCCACGCGCGAATGCATCATGACGGTGCCCTCGGGAACCTCGTCCGGCGCCACGACGGTCGCGCGGTTGAGCTCCTCGGCCAGGGCGATCCCGGCGGGCGTCTGGCTGACAGCGGGAGACTCGAGCATGGCGTCCAGGCGGTCCATGTCGTGGCTTGAAACGATGATCGAGGGGGGCAGTCCGCTGGAAGTGGACATGGTGTAGCTCCTTGCGTTTGTGGAAGACCCATGCAAAAAGGCGGCGCCTGCTGGCACCGCCTCGTTCTATTGTGCTGACAATCGTAGACGGATGCGACCCGTCCGGCGTATCGGCCGCGTCGGCCGGTTCAGGCAGGCTCAGCCGGCGCGTGGCAACGGCGTGGCGGCGGCCACCGGGACATCGGTGGACTCCAGCGCGAACAGGCCCTGCGGCAGCCGTTTGAACTGCTGGGCCAGCTGCTCCAGGAAGCCGGTCATCGCCGAACTGCGGCGCCATGCCATCGCGATGCGGCGGCTGGGGCGGTCATCGCCGCTGAAATCCAGCAGACGGATGTTGTCCGAGCGGGGCACCGGCGGCTTGACCGAGAGCGTCGGCAGCAGGGTGATGCCCACATCGGCGGCCACCATCTGCCGCAGCGTTTCCAGGCTGGTCGCGCGGAACTCGGATTTCTCGTTGGCCCCGAACAGCCGGCACACCGCCAGCGCCTGGTCGCGCAGGCAGTGCCCGTCCTCGAGCAGCAGCAGCTTCTGCGACGACAGCTCCTGCACATCCAGGTGCTGGCGGCGCGCCAGCGGGTGCTGCTGCGAGACCGCCAGCAGGAAGGGCTCTTCGAACAGGAATTCGGCATGCAGCTGGTCATCGTCCAGCGGCAACGCCAGCAGGGCGGCGTCCAGCTTGCCCTCGCGCAGGCGGGTCAGCAGCTCGTCGCTCTTTTCCTCGACCAGCAACAGCTCCAGCTGCGGGAAGCGCTCGCGGATGTTGGGGATCACATGCGGCAGCAGGTACGGACCCAGTGTCGGGAAGATGCCGAGCCGGACGGTGCCGGCCTCGGGATCGCGACTGCGCCGCGCGGCTTCTTTCATCTGCTCCACTTCAGCCACGATCGTGCGTGCACGCGCGGCGGCCTCCACCCCGGCCGGGGTCAGCATGACTTTGCGCGGTGCGCGCTCCACCAGCGGCAGACCCAGCTCATCCTCGAGCTTGCGGATCTGGGTGGACAGGGTGGGTTGGCTGACGAAGCAGGCAGCGGCGGCCTTGCCGAAATGGCGATGGTCGGCCAGCGCCACCAGATATTTCAAATCACGTAGGTTCATTTCCTTGGACCTCTCACGGCAATGGACCGGGTGATGGCGTGGCTACCCAGCAGACAGACAAGGTTCCCGGCGAACCGGGAACCGGACGTTTCAGGCAGCTTCGGCGACAGCGCCGCTGCTCTTGGGAACGGAGGTGCGGATCAGGTGATCGAAGGCGCTCAGTGCCGCAGTGGAACCGGCGCCCATCGCGATGACGATCTGCTTGTACGGAACGGTCGTGCAATCACCTGCGGCAAAGACACCCGGCACGCTGGTCTGGCCGCGGTCGTCGATCAGGATCTCGCCACGCGGTGACAGTGCCACCGTGTCCTTCAACCATTCGGTATTCGGCAGAAGACCGATCTGCACGAAGATGCCTTCCAGTTCCACCCGGTGCGAGTCGCCCCCGATGCGGTCCTGGTAGACCAGGCCCGTCACCTTCTGGCCATCGCCCAGCACTTCCTGGGTGAGGGCGCTGGTGATGATGGTGACATTGCCCAGACTGCGCAGCTTCTTCTGCAGCACTTCATCGGCCCGCAGTTTGTCATCAAATTCCAGAAGGGTCACATGCGTCACCAGACCCGCCAGATCGATCGCCGCTTCCACGCCGGAGTTGCCCCCGCCGATCACCGCGACACGCTTGCCCTTGAACAACGGACCGTCGCAATGCGGGCAGTACGCTACGCCCTTGTTGCGGTACTGGTCTTCGCCGGGCACGTTCATCTGGCGCCAGCGTGCGCCGGTGGACAGGATCACCGAACGCGACTTCAGCGACGCGCCGTTCTCCAGCTTGATCTCCACCAGACCATCGTCGCCCGCCGGCACCAGTGCGGTGGCGCGCTGCAGGTTCATGATGTCCACCTCGTACTCGCGCACATGCTGTTCCAGCGCCGCGGCCAGCTTCGGACCTTCGGTTTCCTTGACCGAGATGAAGTTCTCGATCGCCATCGTATCCAGCACCTGGCCACCGAAACGTTCGGCCGCCACACCGGTGCGGATGCCCTTGCGCGCGGCATAGATCGCCGCGGCCGCGCCGGCCGGACCGCCGCCCACCACCAGCACGTCGAACGGTGCCTTGGTGCTGAGCTTTTCGGCATCGCGCCTGGACGCACCGGTGTCCAGCTTGGCGACGATCTGCTCGAGCGTCATGCGGCCCTGGTCGAACACTTCACCGTTGAGGTACACGGTCGGCACGGACATGATCTGGCGCGCTTCGACCTCGGCCGGGAACAGCCCGCCATCGATCGCCACGTGCTGGATGCGCGGGTTCAGCACCGCCGCCAGGTTCAGCGCCTGGACCACGTCCGGGCAGTTCTGGCAGGACAGCGAGAAGTAGGTTTCGAAGCGGTATTCGCCCTCCAGGTTGCGCACCTGCTCGATCAGCTCGGCCGTGGCCTTGGAGGGGTGGCCGCCGACCTGCAGCAGCGCCAGCACCAGCGAGGTGAACTCATGGCCCATCGGCAGGCCCGCGAACACCAGGTGGATGTCCTGGCCCGGCGTGGTCAGCGCGAACGAGGGCGTGCGCTCGCTGCTGTCGCGACGCACGTCCAGGCTGATCTGCGTCGACAGCGAGGTCAGCGTGTTCAGCAGCTCGAGCATCTCCTGCGACTTGGCGCCGTCATCCACGTGCGCCGTGATCTGGATCGGACGGGTGACACGTTCCAGATAGGTTTTCAGCTGGGACTGGAGGTTGGCATCCAACATCGAAAAACTCCTTGATTCAGGCAAGGGAACAGCGTCGACGAACCCCGCGGGTGCATCTGCGCGACATGGGGGTGAACCGAAACCGGCGCGTGGGGCACCGGCTTGGGTTCACCCCCACCCCCGGCGGGCGGGGATGGGGATGAGAAGCGGCTTAGATCTTGCCGACCAGGTCCAGCGACGGGGTCAGGGTCTTTTCGCCTTCCTTCCACTTCGCCGGGCACACCTGGTTCGGGTTGGCGGCGGTGAACTGGGCAGCCTTCAGCTTGCGCAGGGTCTCGGAGACGTCACGGGCGATCTCGTTGGAGTGGATCTCCAGGGTCTTGATCACGCCTTCCGGGTTGATGATGAAGGTGCCGCGCAGGGCCAGGCCTTCTTCCGGAATATGCACGCCGAAAGCGTTGGTCAGCTGGTGGGTCGGGTCGCCGACCAGCGGGAACTGCGCCTTGCCGACGGCCGGCGAGGTTTCGTGCCACACCTTGTGCGAGAAGTGCGTATCGGTGGTGACGATGTAGACCTCGGCACCGGCCTTCTGGAACTCGGCGTAATGATCGGCGGCGTCTTCGATTTCGGTCGGGCAGTTGAAGGTGAACGCGGCCGGCATGAAGATCAGCACGGACCAGTGACCCTTCAGGGTGGCGTCGGAGACCTTGATGAACTCGCCGTTCTGGTAGGCGTTGGCTTCGAACGGCTGGATCTGGGTGTTGATGAGCGACATCGTTGTTCCTCTTGGTGAAAGGGGGTGGGTGAAGCGACCAACACAGGTTAGCGGCTCCGTTCCCATAAGGACAATCCATTGATTGCATCTATGCGATAGCCATAGACTATCAAAAGCAGCTGATCCTGCGATGAAGGGTGGCGGCCCTAACCGTCAGAACCGTTGCAGCGCAATGACCACGCCCGAACAGGCGGCGGGCGGTGCCATAGTTTCTGCATATCCGGGGGAGCAGCAACCTGAACGGTCGCGCGGGCCGGGCGGCCGACGGCCCCGGATTTCGGACTGAATTCGATAGTGGTCACAGATCCATATATGAGTGTCGATGCGTGGATTCAATCGGTTGCCGGTCGCGGACAGCCCCGGCGCGGGGCCGGCCCCCAGGGCCCCGTGGACTACACTGCGCGCCCCACCGCTGTTCCGTCCCGCCATGACCGCCGCCCCTGACATCCGCCAGCTGCTCGCCGATGCCGCCGCCCGCCTGCCTGGCGTGGAAGGCCGGCACGAAGCGGAACTGCTGTTGCTGCACGTCCTGGAGCGCGAGCGCAGCTGGCTGTTCGCGCACGCCACCGATCCGGTCGAGCCGGCGCATGCCGCGGCGTTCGAGGCCCTGCTCGCCAAGCGCGTGGCCGGCGCGCCGGTGGCCTACCTGCTGGGCCGCCGCGGTTTCTGGACGCTGGATCTGGAGGTCAGCCCGGCCACGCTGATCCCGCGCCCGGAGACCGAGCTGCTGGTCGAGCTGGCGCTGGCCCGGTTGCCGGAGAACCGCCCGCTGCGGATCGCGGATCTGGGCACCGGCAGCGGCGCGATCGCCTTGGCGCTGGCCAGCGAACGGCCGCAGGCCACTGTCATCGCCACCGACTTCAGCGAGGCCGCATTGGCGGTCGCGGCGCGCAACGCGCAACGTCACGCGCTGGGCAACGTCAGCGTCCGGCAGGGCGCGTGGTATGCCCCGCTGGCCGGTGAGCGGTTCGATCTGATCGCGACCAACCCGCCGTATATCGCCAGCGACGACCCGCACCTGGTGCAGGGTGACCTGCGTTTCGAGCCGGCCACCGCGCTGGCCTCCGGCCTTGATGGGCTGGACGACATCCGGCTGATCATCGCCGGTGCGGCAGCGCACCTGCTTCCCGGCGGCTGGCTGCTGATCGAACACGGCTGGGACCAGGGCGAGGCGATCCGCGCGCTGCTGCGGGACGCCGGTTTCCAGTCGGTCGCCACCGAGCGCGATCTGGAACAGCGCGACCGGGTGAGCCTGGGCTGTCTGCCGGCCTGACCGCGCGCCGTCCCTGCGGTGACCCCGAGGCTAGAATGACCTGTCCACCGGGCCGCCGCGCAGCGTGATGCGGCGACTGTCATTCCACATGGAGTTCCTGTCATGCGTACGCTGTATCCCGCCATCACCCCTTACGACGTCGGCACCCTGAAGGTCGATGACCGCCACACGCTGTACTTCGAGCAGTGCGGCAATCCCGACGGCAAGCCGGTGGTGATGCTGCACGGTGGCCCGGGCGGCGGCTGCAGCGACAAAATGCGCCAGTTCCACGACCCGGCCAAGTACAGGATCATCCTGTTCGACCAGCGCGGTGCCGGCCGTTCCACGCCGCATGCGGACCTGGTCGACAACACCACCTGGGACCTGGTCGCCGATATCGAGAAGCTGCGCGAGCACCTCAAGGTGGATCGCTGGCAGGTCTTTGGCGGCAGCTGGGGCTCGACCCTGGCGCTGGCCTATGCCCAGACCCACCCGCAGCGCGTGACCGAGCTGGTCCTGCGCGGCATCTTCATGCTGCGCCGCTGGGAGCTGGAATGGTTCTACCAGGAAGGCGCCAACCGCCTGTTCCCGGATGCGTGGGAGCATTACCTCGAGCCGATCCCGGCCGTGGAGCGCCACGACCTGATCTCCGCTTTCCACCGCCGCCTGACCAGCGACGATGAAGCCACCCGCTTGGCCGCGGCCAAGGCGTGGAGCGTGTGGGAAGGCGCGACCAGCTTCCTGCACGTGGACGATGATTTCGTGAACAGCCACCAGGATCCGCAGTTCGCGTTGGCCTTCGCCCGCATCGAGAACCATTACTTCGTCAACGGCGGTTTCTTCGAGGTGGAAGAACAACTGCTGCGCGACGCGCACCGCATCGCCGATATTCCGGGCGTGATCGTGCACGGCCGCTACGACGTGGTCTGCCCGCTGCAGAGTGCGTGGGAACTGCACAAGGCGTGGCCGAAATCGACGCTGGAGATCAGCCCGGCGTCGGGTCACTCCGCGTTCGAAGCCGAGAATGTCGACGCGCTCGTGCGTGCGACGGATCGCTTCGCGGGTTGATGGTGGTGTGCCGACCAACGGTCGGCACCAACCGGGCAGCCCCGTGCGTCGCCCGGCCGATCACGACCGTTGGTCGTGATCGCCATCGCCCCGTGCACCATGCGGTAGATCACGACCGTTGGTCGTGATGCGGCGGGTTACCAATCACCGCCCAACAACGCCTCCGCCAACACCTGCAGCTTCGGCGAGGCCTGCCGCGAGGGCGGGTACACCAGCGACAGCACCCGGCTGCGCCCCTCGAACGCTTGCAGCACCCGCTGCAGCCGGCCGTCGGCGAGCGCATCGGCCACCGCGAAATCCATCACCTGCACGATGCCGATCCCGGCCAGCGCGCCTTCCACCAACGGGTCGCCGCTGTCGAACACCATCCGCGCCGGCGGGGTGAACTCGCGCAGCTGACCGTCGGCCTCGCGGAACTGCCAGTCCACCAACCGCCCGCTGCGCAGATTGCGGACCGCCAGGCAGGCGTGATCGTGCAGCGCATCGACGCTGGCCGGTTCTCCGTGCCGCGCGATATAGGCCGGCGAGGCGACCGTGACCCAGTTCAACGGCCGCAGGGGCCGCGCCACCATGCGCACATCGCTGATCGGCCCGGTGCGCAGCGCCGCATCGAAACCTTCCTCGACCAGATCGACCAGCCGGTCGTTGAGCACCAGCTCGAACTGCAGCTGGGGATGGGTGGCCATCAGCTGCCCGGCCAGCGGCACCAGCACCTTGCGCCCGAACATCGACGGCGCGGTCAGCTTCAACACGCCCGACGGCGTGGACGGCCGATCGCCCAGGCGCCGCTCGGCATCCTCCAGCCCGCTCAGCAGCGGCGCGCAATGTTCGACGAACTGGCGGCCATCCGGGGTCAGGCTGACGTTGCGGGTATTGCGGTGGAGCAGGCGCACACCGAGCGCGCTTTCCAGCCGCCCGATCGCCCGCGACAGCCCGGACTGGCTGATCCCCAGCTGGCCGGCGGCGACCGTGAAGCTGCGTGCTTCGGCCACCTGCACCAGCATGCGCACGGCGTTGAGGTCCATCGCTCCTCCGATTCATGCGGATATGCATGACAGATATCGAAGTATCCGGGTTTATTTATGCAGCGTCATCAATGAGACTGCCCACCTTTCTTACGTCCCACCGAGTCGGCATGACCTCCCCCCTGTCTCCCGCTGGCGCCCCGGCGCTGGCGTTCCCCCGCCTGGCCCTGGCCCTGCTCGCCACCGCCCAGCTGATCATCGCGCTGGATTCCACGATCATCTTCGTCGCCCTGCACGAGATGGGCGCGCAGCTGCACATCAATGCCCAGCAGCTGCAGTGGATCGTCAGCGGCTACACGGTGGCGTTCGGCGGGTGCCTGCTGCTGGGCGGCCGTGCGGCCGATCTGCTGGGGCGCCGCCGGGTCTATCGGCTGGGCATGGCACTGTTCGCGCTGGCCTCGCTGGTCGGCGGCTTCAGCAACAGCGCCTGGCTGCTGATCGCCGCCCGCGCGGTGCAGGGCATCGGCGCGGCGCTGCTGTTCCCGGCCACGCTGGCGCTGATCAACACGCTCTACGCCGAAGGCGCGCCACGCAATCGCGCGCTGGCGATCTGGTCGATGGCCAGCGCCGGCGGCCTGGCCTTGGGCACGTTGCTCGGTGGCGTGCTGACCCAGAGCTTCGGCTGGGCCTCGGTGCTGCTGGTGATCGTGCCGTTCGCCGGCGGCTGCGCGCTGCTCGGTGGCTGGTGGCTGCCGCGCGACCCCGCGCCGCTGGCCGGCCGCTCGTTCGATCTGGCCGGCTGTATGACGGTGACCGTCGGCGGCAGCCTGCTGGTGACCACGCTGGTGCAGGGCCCGGAGTGGGGCTGGCTGGCGCCACGCACGCTGATCTGCCTGGTCGTGTCGGCCGTGATGCTGGCGGCCTTCGTGCAGATCGAACGCCGCAGCCGCGACCCGCTGATGCAGTTCGCGCTGCTGCGCCTGCGCAGCCTGCGTGCGGCGATGCTGCTGACGATGCTGTTCATGAGCAGCTACGGCGTGCAGTACTACTTCCTGGCGCTGTACTACCAGGATGGCTATGGCTGGAGCGCGCTGCAGGCGGGCCTGGCGTTCCTGCCACCGACCCTGGTGTGCACGTTCGGCATCCGCATCGCCGAGCGCATGCTCGCCCGGCGTTCGCCGCGCCAGGTGCTGACGGTTGGCATGCTGGCCGGCGCGGTCGGCATCGCCGCGGTCGCCGTCGCGCTGCCCCATGGCGCGACCTACTGGGCGCTGCTACCGGGCATCGTGGTGCTCAGCCTGGGCCAGGGCATCACCTGGACCTCGATGTGGATCGTGGCCGGGCAGGGCGTGCCGGCCGCGCAGCAGGGCGTGGCCTCCGGCATGGCCGCCACGGCACAGCAGATCGGTGGCGCGCTGGGCCTGGCGCTGCTGGTAATGGTGGCCAATGCCGGTCGTGGCAGCGCGGGTGCCAGCAGTGACGCGGCCCTGCAGGGCATGATCAACGCGCAGTACGGCGCGGCGCTGTTCGCGCTGCTGGGCGTGGGCGTCGCGCTGTGGCTGCGGCCGCAGGAAGATGCCGCGACGCCGGCGCCGACGCCGGTGTGCGCGGGTGAAGGATAAGCCGATGACCGACCTTCTTGCCTTGGGCCAGGCACTTGAGGCCATCGCGGGATGCAGCAACGATCGTGACGTGTGGGACCGGTATGGCTGGGTCTACGCAACCGACGGCGACGAACGTGATGCCCGGTTCTGGTTGTCCGACCATGACGCTGAGCATGACGACCCCAGCGTTGAAGCGTTCGCCGGCCAGCATGCGCTGAGCACGTACCTGGAGGCCGCCACCTTCGCTGATGTGCTGGACGTGCAGAAGCGCCAGCGTCCGTTGTCCACGCTGGACGACTACGCGCAGGCGCTGGCGTACTACAGCGAGTACGACGCGTTCCTGCAGGTGGCGGGCATCGATGAGGCCCTGGGCGAGGCGACGGCCGAGGCACGACAGGCCGCGCGTGCGCTGGGCGTGGGGCGCGGGATTTTCGCCGCGTTCGACGTGGCGCTGGTGCAGTGCCCGGCATCGAAGGTGAAGGACGCTGCCCGCATCGTTGCAGCGGTGCTGGATGTCCCGGTGGGCCGGGCGTTGGCGTCGTGCCGTGACCTGCCTGTGGAACTCGGTCGTGACCTGGAGCGCCCGCGTGCCGCTGCCATTGCGGCGGACTTCCAGGCGGTCGGCATCACGCTGGAGATGCGGGGATACCGCGCGTTTCCGTGGATGGAGGCGCCTGCGCTGGGGTGATGTTGGGTTGCCGGCCAGCGGCCGGCACTACCGGCGCTGGTTGACAGTACGCCTTATGCCGCTGGCACTGCGACCAGCTGCGGCTGCAGGGTGGTGAAGATGCGCGCCAGGCGCTGCGCCCAGGCCTGCTGGCCGGCGGCATCGGCAATCAGGTCCTGGCGGATTTCCAGCTCCACGTGCAGCAGCCTGCGGCCTTCGCCATGCACCGGCACGGCATAGTCGCTGGTGCTGCTGACCGCGTAGGGCTGGTTGTCGCCCACCACCAGGTCGCCTTCATCGCCCAGCGCATCGAGCAGGCGATGTGCGAACCGCGTGTCGCGGTGGTACAGCACGCCGGCATGCCACGGCCGCTCGGCGTCATTCATGACAGGGGTGAAGCTGTGCATCATCACCAGCAACGTCGGCCGGGCCTGCGCCTGGCGCGTGTCCAGCTCGGCATCGATGCGCGCATGGTAGGGCGCATGGATCGCCGCGATACGCTGTTGCCGCTGCAGCGCCGACAGGCCCTGGTTGCCGGGCACCACGGTGAGGTCGCTGACCGCCGGCATCAGCGTGGGCGAGGCCAACGGCCGGTTGCAGTCGATCACCAGCCGCGAGTACGTCTGCGTGATCGCCCACGCATCCAGCAGGCGCGCCAGTTCCACGGTGACCCCTGCGATACCGATGTCCCAGCCGATGTGGCGGTCCAGTTCGGCCTGCGGCAGGCCGAGCCCGGCCAGTGACGCCGGCACCTGCTGCCCGGCATGGTCGGCGATCAGCAGGAACGGTGAGTGGCCCTGCGCCTGGTGCACGGTGAACGGCGCCGGATCGGCCGGCCCCAGCAGGGCCGTGGCGGTGTCCGGATGGGCGAACGAATCAGCCACGCGGGGTGCCGTCCAGGTGATGTTCGATCATCCACAGGCCGGCCCACAGCTTGGCATCCAGCTCGTAACCCTGGCCCATCTTCTCGACCAGCCATGCCGCGGCGCGGGCGCGCGGAATCTCGTGCACGGTGATGTCTTCGCTGGCATCGCCACCGCCCTCACCCACCTTGCGCAGGCCGGTGGCGCGCACGAAGGCGATCTTCTCGCTGCTCGCACCGGAGGAGGTCGGGCCGATCATCAGCACCTCGGCGTGCTCGGCGGTCCAGCCGGTTTCTTCCTCCAGCTCGCGCACGGCGGAAACCTCGATCGACTCGCCGGCATCGATGTCGCCGACCAGCCCGGCCGGCATCTCGATGGTCCTGGCCTGCAGCGGGATGCGGAACTGTTCGACGAACAGCACGGTGTCTGCCGGGGTGACCGCGATGATGATCGCGGCCAGGCCGCCGGCGTGGGTGCGCTCGCTGTACTCCCAGGTGCCGCGCACGACCATGCGCTGGTACTTGCCTTCAAACACAACCTTCGGGTCTTGCGTAGTAGGGCTCATGCGAACTCGCTGGCAACGGAAGAGGAATCGGACAGGCCGGCGGCGGTGAACAGGCGGCGACGGGTCAACGGCCCGAACCGCAGTGCATCGCACAGGCCCTGCAGCATCTGCGCATCGGCCACGCCGCGGCTGAAATCAACGGCGGCGCCCTCCAGCGGGGCATCCAGCGCGATGGTGGTCAGCTGGCGCCACAGCAGCGCATGCTCGCGCTGTTCGCGCAGCCGCACCGCCATCTGCGCCGCACCGCGCAGGCGCAGGAAGGGCACTTCGTCCAGGCGCTCATACAACACGTCCATGCTGCCGAAATGCGCCAACAGAACGGCGGCCGATTTGGCGCCCACGCCGGTCACGCCCGGGATGTTGTCGACCGCATCGCCGCACAGCGCCAGGTAGTCGGCGATCTGGTGCGCATGCACGCCGTGGCGGGCTTTGACACCGGCCATGCCCCAGCGCTGGTTGCGCGCGTAATCCCACTGCTCGTCATGCTCGAACAGCAGCTGCGAGAGGTCCTTGTCGGCGGAGATGATCACCCCGCGCATGCCGGCGTCGCGGCGCGCGTGCAGGGCGCTGCCGATCAGGTCGTCGGCTTCGTATTCGTGGTGGGCCAGCACCGCCAGGCCGAGCGCGGTGCACAGCGCCTTGCAGTGCGCGAACTGGCGGCGCAGCGCATCCGGCGCGGGATCGCGGTTGGCCTTGTAGGCGGCATAGATGCGGTGGCGGAAGCAGCTGTCCAGCGCTTCATCGAACGCGATGGCGATGTTCGCCGGCCGCTCGCGCTCGAGCAGGTCGAGCAGGAAGCGCGCGAAGCCGTGCACGGCATTGGTCGGCCAGCCCTGCTGGTCCTGGAACTCATCCGGCATCGAATGCCAGGCGCGGAACACGTACAGGCTGGCATCGACCAGGTACAACGGCGCACGCAGCGGCGGCGGGGCCATGCCGGGGCCGGCAGCAAGGGCGGACATCTCAGCCCTCCCAGTCCTGCAGCAGCGCGGCGGGATCCGGGCGCTCGCGCTCGGGAACCGCGGTCTTCGGCGTGCCGATGTGGATGAAGCCGGCGATCTGCTCGCCCTCGGCCAGGCCGAGGTGGGCGTGCACGGCGGGGTCGAAGGCCATCCAGGCGGTCAGCCACTGGGCGCCGAAGCCCAGCGCCTGCGCGGCCTGCAGCAGGGCGAAGCAGACGCAGCCGGCGGTCATCAGCTGTTCGGCCTCGGGCACCTTGGGGTTCGGGCGCGGGCTGGCGATGACGGTGATGACCAGCGGGGCATGGGAGAAACGCTGGCGGTCCTTGTCCAGCTGGGCCGGCGACACCTGGGGGTCGCGCTGGACGGCGCGCTCGGCGAGGAACGCGCCCAGACTGTGACGCGCATCGCCGGTGATCCGCAGGAAGCGGTAGGGCACCAGCTTGCCGTGGTCGGGTACGCGCACGGCCGAGGCCAGCATCCGCAGCAGGGTCGCCGGGTCGGGGCCGGGCTCGCCGAGTTGCTTGGCGGGGACCGAACGGCGGGCGTCCAGGGCATGCAGCGCGGGGGGAACGGACATGGGCTCTCGATCTGGCTTCACGGTGCCCTGATTATAGTCGCGACCGTTTGTGACACGGTCCTGGGTATCTCGGTGCAATTTGCGACAAAGCGTGATGAACATCACCTAATCAGCGGACTTCCTTCACGTGGCTGTACTCGCTTCCCGGGCCTGCTGCGCTTACGATACAAAGCCTGCCGGGCCACCGGTAACGAGGTTTAAAGTGTCGACTGTTTCACTGTCTCTGACCGGTCGGCCGGCCTACCATCCGAACGTGGGCGCATGGGGTGCGCCGGCGATCGTTGTTTCCATGCTGTACTCAGTGCCTGCGAGGGTGGGGAGCCTTTTCGCATGATTGCCACGCCCAATGTAGGGGGGCACCCGGGCCGTGACCCGGCGTTGTTGAAGATGGCCCGCGAGGCCGTGCTGCCGGGGTTGGTCGAGTCGTTCTCGACGGTGCTGGCGCGCTTCGATGATGTGCTGTTCGACCGTGCCGGCACCGCCGGCGCGTCGCAGTTGCTGTTCCTGGATGGCATGCGCGAACTGCGCCGCCGCCGGGAGGACATCGTGTCCGGCTTCCGCGCCCACCTGGCCCAGGCCTGGGACGCGCTGGAGCGGGGCGAGCCGCTGTCGGCCGAGGCCACCCTGGCCGGCCAGATCGAGGACGGGCTGAGCCTGGTGCCCGAACACGTGCTGGAATCCCGGCTGGCGGTGCGCAACTTCGCCACCGTGCTGCTGCGCGACTTCAAGCCGGTGCTGTCGCGGCTGGACCGCCGCCTGGGCGTGATCGCCGGCGGCCTGGAACTGCAGGCCGATACCAACCCGATCAGCCCCGAGCACCTCGGCGTGGCCATCCATGAGGCCTTCGCCGACTGTGAACTGGCCCCGGAAGTGCGGCTGGTGCTGATCAAACTGTGCGAGCGCGACCTGCAGCAGCCGATCGGCAAGCGGTACGACTATCTGGACGAACAACTGGCCGCGGCCGGCGTGATGCCGCAGATGGCCGCGCGTCGGCCTGCGCCGCGCGCACCGTCGCCGCCACAGCGCGATGACCGCGACGCCTTCGATGGGTTCGAGACCGAGGCCGGGCTGGGCGCGGCGGGCGACGAGGGGCAGGCACCGGCCTGGGCCCGTCGTTTCGCCGACCGCTGGGCCGAGAGCCGTGGCCGCCTCCAGGGTAGCGGAGGCGCGCAGGCCGCGCAGGACGCGCATGGCGAGGGCGGTGAGAGCCTTGGCGGCAACCAGGGCATGCTGCTCGATGCCCTGCATGAACTCCTGCAGCAGACCCGTCACGTGCGCGAGGACGCCACGTCGGCGGCCAGCGTCGCGGTGGGCCAGCAACGCCCGTTGAGCCAGCGCGAGATGATGTCGGTGCTCTCGCTGCTGCAGGCCACGCCGAGCGCGACCCTGCGCGCGGCGATCGGCGAGGACGGCGAATCGCTGGCGCAACGCCTGAAGAGTGAAGTGCTGTCCGGCGCGACCCGGCTCGGGGTCGATCCCGCGCAGGCGCGGCTGGACCCCCAGGACGAGGATGCGATCGACCTGGTCGGCATGCTGTTCGACGTGATGCTCGACGAGCGCGACCTGGAGGGCCGCTCGCGTGAGCTGATCGGCCGGCTGGTGGTGCCCTTCGTCAAGGTCGCCATGCTCGATCGCCGCATGTTCGTGCAGAAGACCCACCCGGCGCGCAAGCTGCTCAACTCGCTGGCCGAGGCCTGCGAAGGCAATACCGGCGAGAGCCAGGCCGAGCGCGTGCTGATGGGCAAGGTCGAGGAAATCATCGAGCGCCTGGTCGCCGAGTTCAACGAGAACCTGGCGATCTTCCTGACCCTGGAAGAAGAATTCCGCGATTTCCTGACCCAGCACCGGCGCCGGATCGAGATCGCCGAGCGGCGTGCCGCCGAAACCCAGCGCGGTCAGGAAAAGCTCGAAATGGCCCGCCAGCGCGCCAGTGCCGAACTGGACCGCCGCATCGGCGATACCACCTTGCCGCAGGCGATCGGTGAGTTCCTGCGCCAGCCGTGGCAGCACCATCTGACCCTGACCGTGCTGCGCGAAGGCGAAGACGGGGCGTCGGTCGGCGAGGCACTGAGCCTGGCCGATGGCATGCTGGAAGAAGTAGCCGAGGCGCGCCGCCATATCGTCGGCAAGCCTTGGCTGCAGGCCTGGCATCCGGCGCTGCGCAAGGTGTTTGCCAGTGTCGGCGTACATGCCGATGCGGCGACCAGCGCCATCGATGCGCTGCACGACACCCTGCAGGGCATCGCCGAATCGCGCCCCGAGCTGGAACGCGCGCTGCCCGAACTGCCGCAGGTGGCGCTGCCGTCGCCGCCGACGCAGGAATCGGCGGCGGTCGAGCTGGGCAGCAAGGTTGATGTCAGCGATTTCGACAATGCCGATGCCGACCGCTTCCGCGGCCTGGAGATCGGCACCTGGCTGGATTTCGTCGACAAGGACGGCAAGGTCCAGGCCGGCAAGCTGTCCTGGGTGAGCCCGATTTCCCAGCGCCTGCTGTTCGTCAACCGGCGCGGGGTGCGCTTCTGCGTGGCCTCGCCGGAAGAACTGGCGGTGATGGTGCGCCTGGGTCGCCTGCGGGCGCATATCGACGATGGCGCGTTCGACAGCGCCATGCAGGGCGTGATCGATCGGCTGGATACCAGGAACGCCACCGTGCATTGAGCCCCCGGGCCGCGCTGGCCCGGCGATCAGGTTACGATCAGCCCACAATCCGCTGATCGTCGGGGACAGGCATGGCTGTCGAGGTGTTGGTGGTAAAGGAACATGCGCCGGGGGAACGGCGCGTGGCGATGACGCCGGAAACGGCGCGGAAGCTGATCGCGCTCGGCGCGGGCGTGTCGTTCGAGCCAGATGCCGGGTTGGCTGCCGGCTTCCCCGATGCGGTGTATCAGGAGGTGGGTGCGCAGCCCGCCGATGACACCCGCCTGGGCCAGGCCGACATCGTGCTGTGCGTGCAGCCACCGTCCAACGACCGCCTTGCGCGGTTGAAATCCGGCGCCAGCCTGATCGGCATGCTGCACCCGCAGGCCGATGCCGAGCGGGCTGGCCTGATCCAGTCGCGCGGCCTGCAGGCGTTTCCGCTGGAACGCTTGCCGCGCACTACGCGGGCGCAATCGATGGACGTGCTCAGTTCGCAGGCCGGCATGGCCGGTTACAAAGCCACGTTGATCGCCGCCCAGCGCGCACCACGCTTCTTCCCGATGCTCACCACCGCCGCCGGCACGATCCGTCCCTCCAAGGTGCTGGTGGTCGGCGCCGGCGTGGCGGGCCTGCAGGCGATCGCCACGGCGCGTCGCTTGGGCGCGCAGGTGGAAGGCTTCGATGTGCGCCCGGAAACCCGCGAGCAGATCGAATCGCTGGGCGGCAAGTTCCTCGACCTGGGCGTCAGCGCGGTCGGCGAGGGTGGCTATGCGCGCCCGTTGACCGATGAAGAACGCGCCGAGCAGCAGCGTCGCCTCGGCGAGCATCTGCGTACGGTGGATGTGGTGATCTGCACCGCCGCAGTGCCAGGGCGGCCGGCGCCGAAGATCGTCAGCACCGCGATGGCGCGTGGCATGAAGCCGGGCAGCGTGATCATCGATCTCGCCGCGGAAACCGGCGGCAATTGCGAGGCCACGCGACCGGGCGAGGTGGTGGACCTGGACGGCGTGCTCATCGATGGCCCGCTCAACCTGGCCAGCCAGGGCGCGGTGCATGCCAGCGAGATGTACGCCCGCAACGTCTACAACTTCGTCGCCCTGTTCCTGAAAGAGGGCGCCGTCACCTTCGACTGGGACGACGAACTGCTCGCGAAAACCCGCTGGGTCGCCGCCTGAAAAAACGCTCAGCGCTTCGGCGGCGGGGCGGGGTTCGCCTTGAGCCAGGCCTTGCGTTCGTCCGGGGTCATCCGCGCCCACCGGTCGCGCAGGTCCTGGCGCTGTTCCGGGGTCATGCTGCGCATCTGACCGAACAGTGCGCGCGCCTGCTCGCGCTGCTCCGGCGTCATGTTCTCGAAACGGTGCCGGCCCCGGTGCGCCTGCGCGCGCTGTTCCGGGGTCATGCTCAGCCAGCGCTGGCCGTGCTGCAGCATGCGCTCGCGCTGCGGCGCCGGCGCGTCGTTCCAGCGGTCACGCACGGGCGCGATCAACGCCTCGCGCTGCTGCGGGCTGAGTTTGTCCCAGTCCGGCAGCGGGGCGGTCTGGGCCCAGCCGGCCGCACTCAGCGTCAGCAACACCAGCCCCAGGGGCAGTCGCAGTTTCATCATCACTCCATTGCCAGGTCGGTACTGCCCAGCCACACATACAGATCGGGATTTTCGTCGAGGACATCGCTGCCGTCATCGGCCGCGCTCGCCACGACCGCTGCCGGCGGGGCGGTCGATTCGCCGAGGAGGAAACTGTAGCCCAACGCGAGCGCGACCACCGCCGACCAGGCGGTGGCCATCCACCAGGAGGGGGCATGCCGCCTGGCCGGTGAGGCGGCATGACGCGCGCCGCGCAGCCGCGCCAGCGTAACCGGCGAGAGGGTATCCAGCGCCTGCGCATGCAGCTGCCGCAGGGCGGCATCGTCATGCATCGAAGGGGGCAGGGGGCGGTTCACAGGGCGATCTCCAGAGACTGCTGCAGCGCCTGGCGGGCGCGCGAAAGATGGGTTTTGACCGCGCCTTCGCTGCAGCCCATGGCCTTGGCCGTGGTGGCGCCGTCCAGGTCCTGCAGCACGCGCAGGGTGAAGGCCTCGCGCTGGCGGGCGGGCAGCTCCCGCAGCGCCTGGACCAGCTGCGCGTACTGGTCGCGCTGCTCGTGGGCCTGGGCCGGGCCGGGCGCGTGGTCGGCCCAGTCGATGTCATGCTCGCCGCCGGTATCGTCGCCGCTGCGCCAGAACTTCAGGCGGAAGCCACGGCGGCGCTGCAGATCCACCACGCGGCGGCGCAGGATGCTCCAGAACAGTGGCGCCCACTCGGCGGCGGGTTTGTCGCGGTAACCGAGCATCTTCAACATGCTGTCCTGCACCGCATCCAGCGCGTCGTCGCGCTGGCGCAGGCCGGCCTCGGCGAAACGGAACGCGCGCGGGCCGATCCCGGCCAGGAACGCATCCAGCGACACCGGCAGCGCCACCTCGGGCGTGGCAGGCAGGTCGGCATCCGTCGACGGTAGGGGAGAGCTCACCAGCACAGGGTAGCGTTCCGGCAGGGGGATACCGTGAGAACGCGCCAGGGCGGCTGCGGTTGACCGGCCTGCCCGATTGGTTCAGCGCATGGTTATGATGCAGGGGACGGGATGACCGCCTGGGAGAGTGACTGCAATGAGCGACGGGTTCGTGGCGTTGTACATCTTCATGCTGGCCGCCATTGCCGGCCACGTGATCATTTCACGGGTGCCGGTGATCCTGCATACCCCTTTGATGTCCGGCTCCAACTTCATCCACGGCATCGTGCTGATCGGCGCGATGGTGGTGCTGGGGCACGCACAGACCCCGCTGGAGAAGATCATCGGCTTCATCGCGGTGGTGCTCGGCGCGGGCAACGCGGCCGGCGGTTACGTAGTGACCGAACGCATGCTCGACATGTTCAAGCCCAGCGCCAAGCGCGACGCCGGGGAGAAGACGCCTTGAACGTGACCACCGCGCAACTCCTGCAGTGGCTGGTCCAGGTGAGCTATCTGGTCGCCGCGACCCTGTTCCTGCTTGGCCTGCAGCGCATGGCCTCGCCGATGACCGCGCGCAGCGGCATCCGCTGGGCCGGCCTGGGCATGCTGATCGCCACGGTGGCGACGTTCTTCCTGCCCGAGCTGCACAACATCCCGCTGATCCTGGCGGCGGTGGCGATCGGCACCGGCGTGGCGTGGTGGTCGGCCAAGCGCGTGGCGATCACCGACATGCCGCAGATGGTGGCGCTCTACAACGGCATGGGCGGTGGCTCGGCGGCGGCGATCGGCGCGGTCGAACTGCTGCGCTTCTCGTTCCTGGCCAACCGCGATACCACCCATTGGAGCGAGCAGGCGCTGGCTGATCTCGCCGCGCGCCAGCCGTCGGCCACCGTGCTTGCGCTGGCCGTGATTGGTTCGGCGATCGGCGCGGTCTCGCTGTCCGGCTCGATCATCGCCTGGGCCAAGCTCGACGGGCGCCTCGACCGCCGCGTGACCTTCCCGGGGCAGCAGGCATTCAATCTGCTGGTCGCGCTGGCGATGGTGGTGCTGGGCATCTGGGCGGCGGTCACCCTGAGCCCGGTGGCGATCATCAGCTTCTTCGTGGTCGCGCTCGCACTCGGTGTGCTGATGACGCTGCCGATCGGGGGCGCCGACATGCCGGTGGTGATCTCGCTGTACAACGCGTTCACCGGCCTGGCCGTGGCCTTCGAGGGCTACGTGCTCGGCAACGAGGCGCTGATCATCGCCGGCATGATGGTCGGCGCGGCCGGCATCCTGCTGACCCGCCTGATGGCCAAGGCGATGAACCGCCCGATCAGCGGCGTGCTGTTCTCCAACTTCGGCGGCGGCGGGGTCGCGCAGGAAATCAGCGGCGCGCAGAAGCCGATCGAGGCCAGCGATGTCGCCGCGATGCTGGCCTTCGCCGAGCGCGTGGTGATCGTGCCCGGCTACGGCATGGCCGTGGCCCAGGCACAGCACAAGGCATGGGAGCTGGCGCAGCGCCTGATCGATCGCGGCATCAAGGTGAAGTTCGCGATCCACCCGGTCGCCGGGCGCATGCCGGGCCACATGAACGTGCTGCTGGCCGAAGCGGGCGTGCCCTACGATCTGATCGCCGACATGGACGACATCAACCCGGAATTCCCGAACACCGATGTGGTGCTGGTGATCGGCGCCAATGACGTGGTCAATCCGGTCGCGCGCACGGACCCGGCCAGCCCGATCTACGGGATGCCGATCCTGGACGTGGTCAACGCCCGCAACGTGGTGGTGATCAAGCGCGGCAAGGGCACCGGCTTTGCCGGCATCGAGAATGCGCTGTTCTACGCCGACAACGCCCGGATGCTGTACGGCGATGGTGCCGGTGCGGCGAGCGCGCTGGTCAGCGAACTGAAGGCGCTCGACGGCGGGCATTGAGGCGGATGCAAGGGTCACGACCAACGGTCGTGACCTGCCGGCGTCCGTGCGCGGTCATCCGGTCATCGGTAGGCCACGACCGTTGGTCGTGGGGCGATTACCTCGCCACCCACCAGCCCACGACCAGCGCCACGCCCAGCCACAGCCATTCGACCGCGCCGTTCGCCAGGCCGCTCAGGGTCCAGGCCAGATAGGGCCCCATGCGCAACGCTGATTCCCACGGCGTGAGCCCCATCGCGCCGCCGAGGTAGGCCGAGGCGATGCCCCAGTTGGCGGCCAGCGCCACCAGCACGGTGGCCAGCAGGGTCAGCACCACCCGGGCAGCACCCGCGCGCAGGGTCCCCAGGCGCAGCATGAATGCGATCTCCAATGCCGCAATAACCGCCATCCAGCCGGCCTGGCGGCCGGTGAGCAGGGCGATGAACAACCAGGCCAGCGTGGCCGTGACGACACCAAGCAGAAACAGCGGGGGCCAGAGCCAGTGGCGGCTCCGGACAGGCACGGACGTGGGCGACATGCAATCTTCCTGTAAGTCCGGACAGGATACCGGCTTGCGGGGTGACCGGCGCATGGGCGGCCACTGGGCTAAAATGGTCGCCTTGCGGGAATTGGCCGCGACCCCCATATCGATCCACATGTATTCCCGTAGCAGTGAACCTGTCCACTTCGAACGCGACTGCGAGGCCGTCATGGTCCCGCAGGGCGAAACGGTCACGCTGCCGGCTGGCAGCTATGGCTATATCACCCAGGCCCTGGGTGGCAGCTATACCGTCTTTGTCGAAGGCAATCTGTTCCGCATCGCCGGCAAGGATGGCGATGCCATCGGCAAGGAAGCGCCCCCGGCGCTGGAACTGCCCGCCGATGCCTCCGACGAGGAGGTCGAAAAACTGGTGTGGCAGCAGCTGCGCACCTGCTTCGACCCGGAGATCCCCTTCAATATCGTCGATCTGGGTCTGGTCTATGAAGTGGACCTCAAGCACCTGGACGACGGCCAGCGCGAGGTCGACATCAAGATGACCCTGACCGCGCCCGGCTGCGGCATGGGCGAGATACTGGTCGATGATGTGCGCAGCAAGCTGGAAATGATCCCGACGGTGGCCGAGGCCGACGTCGAGCTGGTGTTCGACCCGCCGTGGGGCCGCCACATGATGTCCGAGGCCGCCCGGCTCGAAACCGGCATGCTGTAACCGCCCATCGCCAGCCGGCGTCACGGCGTTCCCCGTAACCAGAACAGGAAATATCCGGTGTCCCAGTCTTCCGTGAGCTTCAACACCACCCGTTCCGCCCAGCCGCGCAGCAGCGAGGAGCGTGAGCGCATCCTGGCCGCCCCCGGTTTTGGTCTGCACTTCACCGATCACATGGTGGAAGTGCGCTGGGACAAGGACACCGGCTGGCACGATGCGGTGGTGCGCCCGTATGGCCCGCTGCAGCTGGACCCGGCCGCCGCGGTGCTGCATTACGGCCAGGAAATCTTCGAAGGCATCAAGGCCTACCGCCACGCCGACGGTTCGATCTGGACCTTCCGCCCGGAGGCCAACGGCCGCCGCCTGCAGCGTTCGGCGCAGCGCCTGGCGCTGCCGGAACTGCCGGTCGACATCTTCGTCGAATCGCTCAAGCAGATGATTGCGGTGGACGCCAGCTGGGTGCCGTCGGCCGACGAATCCAGCCTGTATTTCCGTCCGTTCATGATCGGCGATGAAGCCTTCCTCGGCGTGCGCGGCGCGCACAAGGCCGGCTACTACGTGATCGCCAGCCCGGCCGGCCCGTACTTCGCCAAGGGCGTGGCCCCGGTGTCGATCTGGCTGTCCACCGAATATGCACGCGCGGGCAAGGGCGGCACCGGCGCGGCCAAGTGCGGTGGCAACTACGCCGCCTCGCTGCTGCCACAGCAGAAGGCGCAGGCGCAGGGCTGCTCGCAGGTGCTGTTCCTGGATCCGGTCGAGGGCAAGTACCTGGAAGAACTGGGTGGCATGAACGTGTTCCTGGTCTACAAGGACGGCACCCTGGTGACCCCGTCGCTGTCGGGCAGCATCCTGGAAGGCATCACCCGCGAGAGCATCCTGCAGCTGGCGCGCGACCGCGGCATGAAGGTCGAAGAGCGCAAGGTCACCCTTGATGAGTGGAAGGACGGCGTGACCTCCGGTGAGATCGTGGAAGCGTTCGCCTGCGGCACCGCTGCGGTGGTCACCCCGATCGGCCAGCTCAAGGGCGAAGGCTTCTCGGTGGGCGACATCAACGCCCCGGCCGGCGAAGTGACGATGTCGCTGCGCAAGGAACTGACCGACATCCAGTACGGCCGCCTGCCGGACCGTCATGGCTGGCTAGTCCGCCTGGACGCCTGAGTCCTCGGGGTCTGAGCTGAAGCATCGAAACCCGCCTGGCGACAGGCGGGTTTTTTGTTGCCCGTTCGAAATCGGTAGTGCCGGCCGCTGGCCGGCTCTGCAGGAGTCCGTGG
>NZ_JBDJKZ010000004.1:0-249522 GCF_039673115.1 Stenotrophomonas sp. TWI1183 | reverse complement strand
GGCCGGCTCCACGTGATCCGGATAGAAAAAGCAGCCGGCCAGCGGCCGGCACTACCCCCGATCTTGGGGGGCCTCAGGCCGTCGCGACGCGACCGCCGCTCAGCACCCGCGCCGGCAGCATGAACAGCGCGCGCAGAAACGCGAACAGCGCCGAGAAGGTGATGCCCACCAGGCGGAACGGAAGGCTCAACAGCCACACGAACGGCCACGCTACCAGGGCCAGGAGCGCCAGCGGCCAGCACAGCACGAACAGCAGGCACCACACGCCCAGGGCGAACAGGGTCTTCATCGTCGGTCTCCGTTGGCGGCACCCTGCCGCCCGCAGACCAGCATCGCGCGCGGCGTGGGCGCGCTGCAACGGGTTTGCGACGAAACCGGCGATAGGCCGATGAAACGGTCGTGCCGGCCGCTGGCCGGCTCCGTACGATGACAGTTTCAATGGTAGTGCCGGCCGCTGGCCGGCTCCGCACGATGACAGTTCCATGGGAGCCGGCCAGCGGCCGGCACTACCGTAGCGCCTTCGGCGCTACTCGAACGAACCCACCGAATCGTGCGACAGGTTGTCGAACCGGGTGTACTCGCCGAAGAACTTGAGCTTGCACGAGCCGGTCGGGCCGCCTCGGTGCTTGCCGATGATGATCTCGGCCAGGCCCTTGTCCGGCGACGTTTCCTTGTTGTAGTAGTCGTCGCGGTAGATGAACACGATCATGTCCGCATCCTGCTCGATAGCGCCGGATTCGCGAAGATCGGCCATAACCGGGCGCTTGTCGGTACGCGTTTCCAGCGAGCGGTTGAGCTGGGAAAGCGCGATCACCGGCACGTTCAGCTCCTTCGCCAGACCCTTCAACGAACGCGAGATCTCCGAGATTTCCGTCGCGCGGTTTTCGCTGTTGCCCGGCACGCTCATCAGCTGCAGGTAATCGATCACGATCAGGCCCAGGTCGTGCTCGCGCTTGAGGCGGCGGCACTTGGAACGCAGGATCTCCGGCGACACGCCCGGCGTATCGTCGATGAAGATCTTGGTTTCCTTCAGCATCCGGATCGCACCGGTCACCCGGCTCCAATCCTCGTCTTCCAGCTGGCCGGTACGCAGGCGCTGGGCGTTGATGCGGCCATTGGAGGAAATCAGACGCATCGCCAGCTGCGAGGCCGACATTTCCATCGAGAACACCGCCACGCCCTTCTTGGACTTGATCGCGGCGTACTCGGCAATGTTCAGCGCCAGCGTGGTCTTGCCCATTGCCGGACGCGCGGCCAGGATGATCAGATCGGTCGGCTGCAGGCCGGCGGTCATCGCATCGAAATCGGTGTAGCCGGTCGGCAGGCCGGTGATGTTGCCGCCGTTCTCGAAGCGGTTGCGCAGCTCTTCGAAGGCGTCTTTCAGCGCGCCGGGCATCGCCACGAAATCGGTGCGGCCACGTGCGCCCTGCTCGGCGATCGCGAACACGGATTTTTCCGCTGCCGAGAGCAGTTCGCTGCTCTCGCGGCCTTCGGGCTGGAAGCCGTCGTTGACGATGTCCGTACCGACCTGGATCAGCTGCCGCAGCACCGCCTTGTCACGCACGATCTCCGCGTAGGCACTGATGTTGGCGGCCGACGGCGTGGTGCTGGCCAGTTCGATGAGGTACGCGCCGTCACCGACCAGCTCCATCTTGCCCTGCGATTCGAACCACTCGCCCAGCGTCACCGCATCGAACGGACGGTCGCGCTCGGACAGCTCGCGGATCGCGCGGTAGATCATCTGGTGATCGCGGCGGTAGAAGTCGGTTTCGGTCAGCTGGTCGTTGACCCGGTCATAGCTCTCCGGGGCCAGCATCAGCCCGCCCAGCACCGCCTGTTCGGCCTCGATCGAATGCGGCGGCACGCGCAGGGCGTCGATGCGCATCTCATCGCGATCAAAGCGGTCACCGCGGTCTTTGCGGTCGGAACGGAAGCCAGAACGGGCGGACATGGGGGGCGTACTTCCTGCAATGTGAGGCGTGGGACATGGTAGGCACGCGGGGAGCCCCGCAGCCATGCACAAACCTGTGGATAAACAGTGGATGAGCTGGGGATACCGGCGCCTGCCGGTACGATCGGCCGGGGCCGTCGCATCGCGTGCGACGGACGCCCTTGCGACGTCCGTCCACGCCATTATCGCAGAAGCATGACCCGCTCGCGGTGGATCAGTGCGTGCCGCCGTGGGTGCCGACCCAGGCAATGAATGTGTCCACGAAGCCCTGCAGGAAGTCCTTGGTGCCGGCGTTGCTGATCGTGCCGTTTTCGTCGATCAGCCCTTCCTTGAAGTGCAGGAAGGCCTCGGGCTGGCCGAGCACCGGCATGTCCAGGTAGGCCAGGATGTTGCGCAGGTGCTGCTGGGCCAGCGCGGTGCCGATCACGCCGATCGAGGCGCCGATCACCGCCGCCGGCTTCCCGGCGAAGGCACTGTCGCCATACGGGCGCGAGCCGAGATCGATGGCGTTCTTGAGCACGCCCGGGACCGAGCGGTTGTATTCGGGGGTGACGAACAGCACCGCATCCGCGTCACGGATCTGCTGCTTCAGGCGGACGCCCTGGCTGGGGTAGTCCTTGTCGAAATCCTGGTTGTACAGCGGCAGGTCGCCGATCTCCACGTAGGAGAACACCGCCTTGCCGGCCGCCAGTTTCTCCAGCGCGCGGGCCAGCACCTTGTTGTGGGAGCCCTTTCGCAGGCTTCCGACCAGTACGGCGATCTTGTATTCGGCCATCACGTCATCTCCGTTCGGGGGAAAGGACCAGCCTAGGCGGGCCTACCTTCGGCAACGGTGAAGGCGGCGTCAGCCACGCATGGCGTGGCTCTACAGCCGACACCACATCCGGTAGAGCCACCCCATGGGTGGCTGCCTTCCGCCCAGACCTGACAGCACAGGCGGCGCTATGCGCGTGTCACGTCGGCGCGTGCGTTGCGCCAATGCGCCTGCCAGGCCTGGAACATCAGCACGTTCCACAGATGGGTGTGCCACTTGCGCTCGCCCTGCTTGAACTGCTGCCACAGCGGGGCGATCGCCTCGACGTTGAACACGCCCTCCTCGGCCAGCCGCGCCGGATCCAGCAGCTCATCGGCCCAGCCGCGCAGGTCGCCCTTCAGCCACGCACTGACCGGGGCACCGAAGCCGCGCTTGGGACGGTGCACCATGTCCTGCGGCACGTAGCGGCCGAGTACGCGCTTGAGCAGGTACTTGCTGACCCCGTCGCGCTGTTTCATCGCCATCGGCAGCGACCAGGCGAACTCGGCCACGCGCCAGTCCAGCAGCGGCGCACGCGCCTCCAGGCTGACCGCCATGCTGGTGCGATCCACCTTGCACAGCAGATCATCCGGCAGATAGGTGCTGAAATCGGCCAGCATCATCGCGTCCGCCGGCGAGCCGGCGCCGTGCAGCGGATCGGCCAGGTCGTAGAAGCTACCGGCCGCCTGCGCGCCACGCACGGCGGCAACCGGGTCGCGCCAACGCGAAATACGGTTGCGGTAGACATCACCAATGCCACGCGCGCCGGACTCGGCCAGCAGCGCAGCCAGGCCGCCGGTGCGCGAGGCCTCGCCCTGCGTGTGCGCGTGGCGGGCCATCCAGCGCCGCAGCGGCGCCGGCACCTTGCCCAGCAGGCGCCAGTTGCGCATCGCCCGCTGGTAGCGGGTGTAACCGAAGAACAGTTCATCGCCGCCGTCGCCCGACAGCGCCACCGTCACGCCCTGCCGCGCCAGCTTGGCGACCAGCGCCGTGGGCACCTGCGAGGCATCGGCGAAGGGTTCGTCGAACATCGCCGGCAGGCTGGGCACCACCGCGAGCGCGTCGGCACCGCTGACATACAGCTCGGTGTGATCGCAGCCCAGGTGCTGGGCCAGCGACTTCGCCAGCGGCGCCTCGTCATGGTCCGAGCCGGTGAAGCCGATGCTGAAGCTGTGCACCGGCTGGCTCGACTGCGCCTGCATCAGGGCGGCCACCACCGAGGAATCGGTGCCGCCGGAGAGGAACACGCCGACTGGCACGTCGGCCACCATGCGCAGCGCGACCGCGTCGCGCAGCACGGCATCCAGGCGCTCTTCGGCCTCGGCCTCGTTGCCGGTGAAGGGCGCGGCGAGCGCCTGCTGCATGCGCTCGCGCGCATTCCAGAACGGCTGCTGCAACTGGTCCGGGCGATGGGCGGCGGCGCCGGCGGCGACCGCCTCGGCATCCAGCCGCAGCACGCGGCCGGGCATCAGCTTGAAGCAGCGCTCGTGGATGCAGTGCGGCGCCGGGATGTAGTCCAGCCGCAGCAACAGGGTCAGCGCATCGCGGTCGACCTCGTTGTCGAAGGCCGGATGCTGCCACAGCGCCTTGAGCTCGGAGCCGAACACCAGTGTTTCACCGGCCCAGCCGTAGTACAGCGGCTTCTTGCCGACGCGGTCGCGGGCCAGCCACAGGCAGCGCTCGGCGCGGTCCCACAGAGCGATGGCGAACATGCCGTTGCTGCGCTGCAGGGTCTCGTCGAAGCCCCACTCGGTGATGGCGGCGAGCAGCACTTCGGTATCCGAATGGCCGCGGAATCCATGCCCCAGGGCTTCGAGCTCGGCGCGCAGCTCGGCGAAGTTGTAGACCTCGCCGTTGTAGGCCAGCACGTAGCGGCCATCGGCCGAGGTCATCGGCTGATGGCCCAGCGGCGACAGGTCCAGGATGCTCAGCCGGCGATGCGCCAGCGCGATGCCGGCCGAGGCATCGGCCCACACCCCACTGTCATCCGGGCCGCGGTGCACCAATGCGTCGCCCATGCGCCGCGCCTGTTCTTCCAGTGCTGCCTGCTCTCTTGCCGGAGCGGGCAGCAGCATGCCTGCCAATCCACACATGTATCAAGGGTCCTGCGCCAGCGCGAGGGCGGCGTTCAATACCGCATTGTCGCTTGGAAGCACGCACAATGCTGCCCCCGCCAGCGGCGTGTAGGTATCGGCGCCGCATACCCGCCGGATCGGCAGGTGCCCCAGCCCCGCCTCGACCAGCGCGGTGATCACGCCCTCGCCCACCCCGGCGCTGTGCCGGCCTTCATCGACCACCAGCACGCGCTGGGCATCGGCGGCCTGCGCGGCGATGAAACCCGCATTGAGCGGCACCAGCCAGCGCAGGTCGACCACCCGCACCTGCCAGCCCAGCTGCTGCTCGATCGCCCGTGCCGTGCGCAGGCTCATCGGCACGCCGTTGCCATAGGTGAAGATGACCAGGTCACTGGCCTCCGGCGCGTAGACCCGGCCCTCGCCGAGCACCAGTGCCTGGTCGGCGGCCGGATACGGGAACAGCCACTGGCCATCGCCGGGCGCGTGCAGGTCCTTGGTCATGTACAACGCGATCGGCTCGAGGAACACCGCGACGCGGCCATCGACGGTCGCCAGCGCCGCCAACGTGCGCAGCATCATCGCCGCATCGTCGCCGCGCGAAGGACAGCCGACCACCAGCCCGGGAATATCGCGCAGCGCGGTGATCGAGTTGTCGTTGTGGAAATGCCCGCCGAAGCCCTTCTGGTACCCCAGCCCGGCGATCCTCACCAGCATCGGGTTGCGGTACTGGTCGTTGGAGAAGAACTGCAGCGAGCAGGCCTCGCCCCGCAGCTGGTCCGCCGCATTGTGCAGATACGCCAGGTACTGGATCTCGGGGATCGGCAGCATGCCCAGGTTGGCCAGGCCCTGCGCCATGCCCAGGATCATGGTTTCATCGAGCAGGGTATTGAACACACGGCGCGGCCCGAAGGCCTTGAGCAGACCCTTGCTGACCGTGTACACCCCGCCTTTCTGCGCGACGTCCTCGCCGAACAGCAGCGTGGACGGGTACTTGGCCATCAGATCGTGCAGTGCCTGGTTGATCTGTATCGCCAGATGGCGCGGCGGCTGTGTTTCCGGCAACTGCGCCGGACCGCCAAATGCAGCGGCGCGCGCCTCATCGCCGGCCATTCGCGTGGCTTCGGCATGCACCGCCGCCGGCGAATACGGCGCCAATGGCGCGATGACCTCGGCCAGCGCCGACAACTTCGGGCGTCGATCCGCTTCGGCGGCCGCGGCGAAACAGCGCACGCGCACGCGCTCGTACAGATCGAGCACCTGCCCGGCCGTCATCCAGCCGGACGCCATCGCGATCGCCGCCGAGCGCAGCAGCGGATCGCTGGCCTCGGCCGCGCACAGTTCCGGCAACGGCCGCCATTCGATTTCGAAATCCGTACCGGCGTGGCCCATCAAACGCGTGGTGCGCAGGTGCAGGAAGGTCGGGCGCCGCGTCTGCCGGCAATGTGCCAGCGCGCGCTCCACCTGCGCATGCCCTTCGACCAGATCCAGACCGTCAGCGAAGAAGTAATCCAGGCCCGGGCGGTGCGCGAAGCTCTGCGCGATCCAGCCATCGGGGGTCTTGACCGAAATGCCGATGCCGTTGTCCTCGCAGACGAACAGGATCGGCGCGGGAAGGCGCTGGTAGGCGGCCCACGACGCCGTGTTGAACGCGGTCTGCGCGGTGGCGTGGTTGGCCGAGGCATCGCCGAAGGAACAGATCACCACGCTGTCCTCGGGAATCGGCAGGGTGTGGCCGATGCGACGCCCGCTTTCGATGGCCAGCGCCGTCCCCAGCGCCTTGGGCAGGTGCGACGCGATCGTCGAGGTCTGCGGCAGCACCCACAGCGGCTTGCTGCCCCACACCTTGTGGCGCCCACCGCTGGCCGGATCGTCCCGGCTGGCCGCGAACGAAAGCGCCGCATCCATCACCGGGTCCATGCCCGGCAGCTTGCGGAAGCGCTCGGCCATGAAACCGCCGGAACGGTAGTGCAGGAACGCCGGATCGGTGTGCCGGGCCAGGCGCGCCACCAGCGCATTGCCCTCGTGGCCGGACGAACCGATCGTATAGAAGACCTTGTTCTGCACGCGCAGCGCGCGCGCCATCAGGTCGAGATGGCGGCTGATCAGCTGCGACTCGAACAGGTCGGCAAAGCCCTGCGCATCCAGCGTGCTGCCGGGCAGGATGGGGCTGCCGGGTGCTGGCGTCGGCGCAGGATCACCGCGCCATTGCTGAACGAAATCGATGAAATTGGCATCGCAGATCTCGGCCCGGTTGAGGCCTTTCATGCGTGCGGGAATCGGATCGGGAACCACGGCAAACATGCATCACCCTCCGTGACGTGTTGCGGATGTGGACAACCGGATGGACCTCAGATGGACTGCGCGAACAGGGCCTGCACCTCCGGCAGCGGCGTGGGCATGGGCACGAACCGCGGCTGCTCGCGCACGCGCTGCAGCCAGCCCTGGACCGCCGGGTACGGCGACAGCGCGACGCCGCCGTCCGCCGCGACATCGGTGTAGCCGAACAACGCGATATCGGCGATACCGTAGGCCCGTCCACTGAACCATGGCGACGTGGCCAGGTGCTCTTCCATCACCGCCAGGGCCTGCGCCGAGCGCTCGCGCAGGCGAGGCAGCTCGTTGCGGCGCGGCGAGTCAACGGGCGTCCAGCCGCTGATGAAACGTGCGACCGCCAGGCAGGGCTCGTGGCTGTACTGCTCGAAGAACATCCAGCGCAGCGTCTGCGCGCGCTCCCAGCCATCGGTGGACAGATATGGCGTGCCCTCGGCCAGCCAGAACAGGATCGCGTTGGATTCGGGCAGCACGCGCCCGTCGTCGCGCTGCACCAGTGGCACCTTGGCGTTGGGATTCATCGCCAGGAAATCCGGCGTATGGGTCTGGCCGTGCGCGCTGTCGACTTCGACCCAGTGGTAGCGCGTGC
Organism: Stenotrophomonas sp. TWI1183; assembly: GCF_039673115.1. Lineage (NCBI taxonomy): Bacteria > Pseudomonadati > Pseudomonadota > Gammaproteobacteria > Lysobacterales > Lysobacteraceae > Stenotrophomonas > Stenotrophomonas sp. TWI1183. The sequence continues at coordinate 241,783 of NZ_JBDJKZ010000004.1, read as the reverse complement.
CCAGCTGCTCCAGCAGCATCCGCACCTTGTGGCAGTTGCCCGACACGGACATGCCGTACACCGTCAATGGAGCCCGCAACGACGTCATCGCACCCTCATGGCCATGCATCGCGGGCGGCCTGCCCGCGATGCCGAGTCTGGCCTCACCGCATCGCCTTTGCCAAGCGCGGGTGCAGCATCACCGCTGCGTGGCGCGGCGCTGCTGCCATTGCTGGCGCGACTGGCCCCAGATTTCGATCGGCTTGCCGGCATGCGGCGGCGGCAGTTCGCCCATCCGCAGCAGCGAACTGCCCAGCTTGCGCGCGACGACCTTGGAATTCTCGTTGGCGGCATCGATAGTGTGGATGACCTCTTCCCAGCCGAGCGTGTCGAACGCCCAGTCCATGCTGGCCACCGCCGCTTCAGGCGCATAGCCCCTGCCCCAGCTCTCGCGGCGGATGCTCCAGCCGACCTCGGTGCCCGGCCAGTCCAGCGGCTGCCACGGGCCCATGCGGCCGACCCAGTGGCCGCTGCTTTTTTCGATCACCGAAAACATCGAAAACCCATACAGGTGCCAACTGCCGACCAGGCAGCTGAAGCTGCGCCAGGCCTGCGATGGTGCCTGCACGCCACCGAGGTGCTGCATCACCTCCGGATCCGAACAGAAGCGCAGGAAGGCATCGAAATCTTCTACGCGCGGTGGGCGCAGGATCAGACGGTCGGTCTCCAGCCGGAGGTCGAAAATGCTCATGGCGTCCTCTGTGAGTGCAGGTGTACGCAGATGATCCCAGAACACAGATCGGCGCGCTGCACCGCTGACCCCCAAAACGCCGCACGCCGGCAGATGCCGGCGTGCGGGTGATGCATTCAAACTGCAGGCACTTACTGCCTGTTCGCATCCAGTGCGGCGGTCTGGGTGACCAGCTGGCCGTCGATCACCGGCAGGCGATCGCTGCTCGGCTTGTTGTCCATCTTCACGGTCTTCTCGGCGCCATCGTAACGGTAGGTCACGTTGTAACCGGTGACCGCATTGGTGGTGCCCATCGGGATGCGGTTGCCCGGCTTGCTGGCCATGCGCATGGTGCCGGTGGTGCCGTCTTCATTGCGGTAGGTCACGTTGTAGCCGGTGACGCGGGTCGACTCGGAGGTCGCGGTTTCGGTATGGCACTGGCGCTCGGTACGGTTGACCACGCGGCCACCGACGTGGCGCTTGTCGACCTGGTTGCCGATCATGCCGCCAGCGACAGCACCTGCGGCCGTGGCGGCCTTGCGGCCGTTGCCACCGCCGACCTGGTTGCCGAGCAGGCCGCCGATCACGGCACCGGCGACGGTACCGCCGACATTGCCGTCGCGCTCGGGCAGACGTTCCTGGACCACCACGTCCTGGCAGACTTCGTGCGGCGTCTGCGTGCTGGACGTCTCGCGCACCGGCTCGGTGCCGATCACGGTGGCGTAGGCCTTTTCCTTCTTGGTCAGCGGATCGACCTTGACGATGTCGGCGTACTCGAGCTTGCCAGCCTTGTCTTCGATGGCCAGCTGGTCGGTGCGCGCGCCATCGTCGGCGAGCGGCGTGGTGTCCAGGGTGGGCCGGGTCTGAGCAGCGGTCACCGCATCGGGCGAGGAACTGCCGCCCTTCATGAAGGCAGCGGTGGCGATCCCGCCGACCAGCAGTGCACCCGCAGCGACCAACGCAGTAGTAGTTGTACTTTTCATAACCGGCTCCTTGCGGACGATCCGCAACGTTCTTGAGTGAATTCCAGCACGGCCACCCTGAACGGAATCTCCACGGATCGTGAACATCCGGTCGCCCATTCAGGTTCGGTGAGCCTTGGGCTCGTGATAGCGTTTACAGCATCTGCCCAGGAGTGCCCCATGTCCAATCCCATACTGTTGCCGGTGCTGGAATGGGCGCGTCGGCTGCGCTACCCCACCCTGTTCAAGATCACCGCCGCCCTGTTCGCCGTGACCCTGGTGATTCCGGACCCGCTGCCGTTCGTGGATGAAATCCTGTTCGGCTTGGGCACGCTGCTGCTGGCCAACTGGAAACGACGTGGCGACAAGGCACCGCCGCCACTGCCGGCCAAGCGCCGCGCGTGAGGTTGATCGACAGCCACTGCCACCTGGATGCGGGCGAGTTCGATGCGGATCGCCCTGAAGTGATCGCGCGCGCCCGCGCGGCCGGAGTGCGGGCGCAGGTCGTGCCGGCGGTCACGGCCGCCAGTTGGCCCGGGCTGCGCGACGCCTGCCGGCTCGCCGACGGGCTGCACCCCGCCTACGGGCTGCACCCCATGTTCCTGGACCAGCACCGCCCCGAACACCTGAAGGAGCTGGGGGCGTGGCTGGAACGCGAACGCCCCTGCGCGGTTGGGGAATGCGGGCTGGACTTCTTCGTCGAGGGTCTGGATGCGGACGCCCAGCTGCACTACTTCCTGGGCCAGCTGCGGCTGGCGCGCGACTTCGACCTGCCGGTGATCGTGCATGCGCGCCGTGCGGTGGATGCGGTGATCGCGGCGATCAAGCAGATCGGCGGGCTGCGCGGCGTAGTCCACAGCTTCTCCGGCAGCCCGGAGCAGGCGCGGCAGCTGCACCAGCTGGGCTTCCTGATCGGGCTGGGCGGCCCGTTGACCTATGACCGCGCCCAGCGCCTGCACCGCCTGGTAGCCAGCATGCCCCTGGAGCAGCTGCTGCTGGAAACCGACGCGCCGGACCAGCCGGATGCGGGCATCCGCGGCCAGCGCAATGAGCCGGCGCGATTGCCGGTGATCCTGGCGGCGGTGGCACGCCTGCGCGGGGAACCGGCCGAGGCGGTTGCCGCGCAGACCACGGCCAATGCGCGCACTCTATTCGGGCTTCACGGTTTCTCCTGAAGCGCGCAACGGATCGAGCGGCCCCGGCCGCATGCCAAACCAGCACAGGACGCTCGCCAGCAATAGCGCTCCCGCCGACATGCCGATCGACATGTGCATGCCATGCATGAACGCATCCGGCGCGCCATCGGCGACCAGGCTCCCAAACAGGGCGACACCCAGCATGCCGCCGACCTGTCGCGCACAGTTCAGTACGCTGGAAGCGATGCCCGCCCGCGACCGCTCGACCGATGCAAGCGTCGCGTTGGTCATGGTCGGCACCACCAAGGCGACCCCGCTTGCCGCCATCAGCATCGGCACGATCAACAGCGCGTACTGGCCCCCGATGCTTACCCGCATCAACAACAGGTAACCCGATCCCGCCAGCGCAAGGCCCATGAACATCAGCAACCTGGGACCGAGCCGCGTAATCAGGCGCCCCGCCACCACATTGAGTGCGACCAGAACGAGGGTCATCGGCAGAAAGGCCAGCCCGGTCTGTTGCGGCGACAGATGCTGCTGCGTCTGAAAAAACAGACTGAACACGAAGATCAGACCGTAATAGGCGAAGTTCACCGCGACGCCTGCCAACGAGACGATGGAGAACGTGTGATTCCGGAACAGATTCAATGGCAGCATCGGTGAGGTGCTGCGAGCTTCAATCCAGAGGAAGGCCGCGAGGGACATGAGCGCCAACAGCGCCCCTCCGCGCACCACGCCATGCTGCCAACCCAGCTGGCCTGCCTCGATCAAGGTCATGGTGGTCGCTGCCAGTGCGACCATGGCAGCCACCTGCCCACGCCAGTCAAGGCCACGCCGATGTTCGCCGCCGGACGGCACCGCATGCCGGAGCGTCAGGCAGATTCCGATCAAACCCATCGGAAGATTGATCAGAAACACGCTGCGCCAGCCCGCGTGCGCCACCAGCACTCCGCCCAGCACGGGACCGGCAGCCAGAGCCGCTCCCCCGAGAGCGCCCCACCACCCGACGGCACGGCTACGCGCCTGGCTGTCCGGAAATGCCTGCTGCACCATGACCAGCGAGTTGGGTACCAGCAGCGCCGCACCCATGCCCTGGATCAGCCTGGCCCCGACCATCACAGGCAGACTGCCCGCAAGCCCGCAGGCAGCCGACGCCAGAGTGAACACCACCAAGCCCGAAAGATAGAGCCGGCGCGCGCCGAAGCGGTCGCCCAGCGCTCCGCTGGTAAGCAGGAGTGCGGCGAATGCCAGGGTGTAGGCATTGACCACCCACTGCAAGCCGGCCACATCGGTTGAAAATTCATGCTGCAGAGCATCCAGTGCGACGTTGACCACACTGATGTCCAGCAACACCACTATGAAGCCGAGCGCGGCGGCCCAGAGCGTACCGCGCGCGGAAGCAGGAAAAGCTGCCATTTGGGGTCCCACAAGCAGAAGAGACCGTCCATGCTAGGCTTGGCGGGCACCCTCTAAAATTCCCCGAAATCACACTCCATACCTGCGAAAACGCACAGATGTTCGACTGGGAGAATCTCCGTCATTTCCTGGCGGTTGCGCGCGACGGCACCTTGTCAGGCGCGGCTCGGGCGTTGCATGTCGACCATGCAACCGTCAGCCGTCGTGTTGCGGCCCTGGAGGTCGAACTGCAGGTTGCGCTGGTCGAGCGCTTGCCGCGCTCCGTCCGCCTTACCGCGATGGGCGTCCAGATTTACGAGCACGCCAAGTCCATGGACGCCTCGGCATTTGCTGTCGCCCGCATGAGCCGGGCCAGCCAGGATGCCATCAATGCAAGGGTGACCCTTAGTGCACCGCCAGTGCTGGTGGCGCACCTGTTGGCGGAACGGGTTGCCGACTTCCGGGCAGCGCAGCCCGGCATTCAACTTTCCGTGTCGGCGCAGGCCCAGCAGGTATCACTCGCCCGCCGCGAGGCGGATGTGGCTCTGCGGCTGGTCCGTCCCAAGGAAGCCAGCAGCGTTGTGCGCAGAATCGGACGAATGCCGTTCGCGCTCTATGCCAGCCACGCGTACGTCGCCACCCGTCGGCCCGAAGACTGGGCCTTCATTGCCTATGACACGCAGTTTACTGACATGCCCCAGCAGCAGTGGCTGCTGCAGATCGCGGGAAGCCGTGCCGTGGCGTGCGAACTGAGCGACATCAGCAGTCATCGGGCAGCCGCTCTGGCCGGAGCAGGCGTGGCCGCGTTGCCGCGCTTTCTCGGTGATGCCACGCCCGGACTGACTCCGCTGGAGCATGACGGGGCGTCGTTCTCGCGCGACATCTGGCTGGTGGTGCACCGTGACCTCCGGCGCTCGCCATCGGTACGCACGGTCATGGACTTTGTGGCGAAAGTCGTCGCGGACCGGCGCGGCCTCGGGTTGGACGCGTAAGCCGGTCCACTGCGTGACCGCAGCGGCTCAGTCGGCCGTGGCCGCCTTGGCCGGCTTCTTCATCAGCATCTCCAGCGCCTTGCCAACCGCCGCGAACGCGAACGCACCGGTGATGTGGGTCGCCGCACCCAGCCCGGCGCCGCAGTCCAGCTTCAGCGCCGCATCCGCACCGAGGTTCGGGCGGATGCCACATACGCTGCCGTCAGCCTGCGGGTATTTCACGTTTTCCAGCGAGTACACCGCCGGCACGCCGAAGTAACGCGAGGCGTTCTTGGGGAAGTTGAAGTCGCTGCGCAGCTTCTTGCGGATCAGCGCCATCATCGCGTCGTGCTCGGTGCGCGAGACATCGCGGATCCGCACCAGGGTGGGATCGGTCCGCCCACCGGCCGCGCCCACGGTCAGGATCGGCAGCTTGCGGCGGCGGCACCAGGCAATGGTTTCGACCTTGACCCGGAAGCTGTCGCAGGCGTCGATCACCAGATCGAAATCGCGGTCCAGCAGCTCGACCATGTTGGACACGGTCAGGAACGAGGCGATCGCATCGACGCTGATGTCCGGGTTGATCGCCCGGCAGCGCTCGGCCATCGCCTCGGCCTTGTTGCGGCCGTACTGGCCGGCCAGCGCCGGCAGCTGGCGGTTGGTGTTGGACACACAGATGTCATCGGCATCGATCAGGGTCAGGTGCCCGACCGCCGTGCGCGCCAGCGCCTCGACCACCCACGAGCCGACGCCGCCCATGCCCACAACCGCCACCCGGCGGCTGGCGAGCAGATCCACGGTGCCTACCCCATACAACCGGTCGATGCCGGCAAATCGTTCGCGCAGTACGTCGTTCATGCGCCTATTTTAATGCGCACTGGCCCGGCCGGGACGCGCCGTGGACAGGACGCGTCGTACCATCGCCGCAGCCACCCTCAAGGAAGCCCTCACCATGAACGACCCCGTGACCCCGCAGCGCCGCCCGTCCGCCGCGTACCGCTACCTGTTCGTCGGCCTGCTTGGCCTGGTGATCGGCCTGATCGCCACGGTGATGGTCTCGCGCGCGATCCAGGCCCGCCAGGACCCCTTCCCGGATTCGCTCATGCACGTGATGAACCGCCAGGTGGAACTGCTGCAGGCGGCGCAGGCGCAGAACCGCTGCAGCCTGGCCGACACCGTGCCGCGCCTGCAGACCCTGCGCTCGCTGTCCAACGATCTGGACCTCGCCTTTCCCGGCCTGAAGGACAGCCAAGGCTTCCAAACGCACGCCAGCGCCCTGCGCGCCACCCTCAATGAGGCGCTGGCGGCACCGCCGACCGACTGCCCGGGCATGGCCACGCTGGTCGAGAAGATCCAGACCGACTGCAAGGCCTGCCACCAGGATTTCCGCTGATTCATCTTCCAGCCACGGTAGCGACCCGGGATTGGCACGCTGTTCACGCAGCACAGGACACGATCTGCTCCATGCGCACCAGACGCATTCGACCACCCCTCTGGCCAGGAGATACACCATGAAGATTCAACTGATTGCCGCCGCTGCCGTTGCCACCGTCGCCCTGGCTGGCTGTGCCACCACCTCGCCGGGTTACGGCAGCAGTGGCTACAACAACGGTTACGGCAATTCCGGCGGCAACTACAACACCAACCGCTGTGCCGACTGCGGCATCGTGACCCGCATCAACCAGGTCGCTTCGGGCCGCAGCGCGCCGAGCGCGACCGGCGCAGTCCTGGGTGGCATCGTCGGCGCGGTCGCCGGCCACGAAATCTCCGACCACACCGGTGGCAGCCGCGGCAACAAGAACATCGCGGCCGCCGCAGGCGCAGTCGGTGGCGCGCTGGCCGGCAACCAGATCCAGAAGAATGTCACCAGCGACACCTTCGACATCACCGTGCGCATGGACGATGGCCGTACCGTCGTCGTGAACCAGCGCGATCTGGGCGGTATCCGCGAGAACACCTACGTCCGCGTGGTCAACGGCAAGGTGATCCTGCGCTGATCAGCGCAACGTCACTCGCAGGCAATAAAAAAGGGCCCGCGCAAGCGGGCCCTTTTCGTGTGTCAACCAGGCAGGACCCGGTCTGCGCTCAGAGCGGCTTCACCTTGTCGGCCTGCAGGCCCTTCTGACCGGTGACCACTTCGAACTCGACCGCTTGACCTTCCTTCAGGCTCTTGAAGCCCTGGGATTCGATCGCGCGGAAGTGCACGAACACATCTTCGCCGCTCTCACGGCTGATGAATCCGAAACCCTTCGCGTCGTTGAACCACTTGACGGTGCCCTTCTCAGCCATCTCAGCTACTCCCTAACTGTCTTGTTGTTGGATACACCCGTACAGGCGGCTGACAGCAAGGGGGAAGCGAGGTGCAACGATGCAGCGGATCTGGAAGATCTACCATCATCAGGCCACGATCCACGGTGACCTTGCCAAGCTCAGCGTCTGCAACTTAACCCGAGCAAAACGAAAAAGCAACTGGCCAAAACCTTCGGATGTCAACCCCATTTCAGGAACCATACTGGACAGCATGGACCATTCATTCATCTTGTACCTGCTAGCCGTCGTTCTGGTGCTGGTCGGCATCGCCGGCGTGATCCTTCCCGCCCTGCCCGGCATTCCCCTGGTGTTCGCCGGATTGCTGCTGGCGGCGTGGGCGGACGATTTCGTCCATGTCGGCTGGTTGCCCCTGACGGTGCTGGGCCTGCTGACGCTGCTCTCCTTCGCAGTCGACATCCTGGCCACCGTGGTCGGGGCACAGCGGGTCGGCGCCAGCCGCAAGGCGCTGTGGGGCACCTTCCTGGGCAGCATCGTCGGGGTGTTCTTCATGCCGATCGGGCTGTTCGCGGGGCCGTTGGCCGGCGCCCTGCTGGGCGAGTACTGGCATACCCGCGAGCTCGGGCGTTCGACCAAAGTGGGCCTGGCGACGTGGCTGGGCATCCTGCTGGGATTCGCCTTGAAGCTCGCGCTGGTGATCGCGATGCTGGGGCTGTTCGCCTTCGCCTGGTTCTTCTGACCGCACCGCAGCGGTGCGGCTTCACGCCCTGAGCACACCATTGACCGGCATAAAACCGGTCAGATCGATGGATGTCGTGCGCTGGCGGGAAATCCGGGCAGCGGCGACACTGTGCGGTTAGACCCATTCATTCTTGTCACGCGGCCCTGCTCCCATGACCATGCCCCATTCCCGTTCCGCCCTGTTCACCGCCCTGGCCCTGGCCTGCGCGGCGCTGCCTGCTGCTGCCCAGGAGGCCGCGCCCACCCCGGCCTCGCCGGAGGCCTGTGCCCTGGTGGACACTGACGCAGCGCGCCTGGCCTGCTACGACAAGCTGTTCGGGCGTACGCCCGAGGTCACCCTGGCCGCCGATGCCGCTGCCACCGCCGCCAAGCAGGAGCGCCGCGAAGAACGTCAGGCCTCCCGCAGTGCCGACGCCGACGCGCCCGCGACACAGCGGGTCAAGCAGCGCCTCGGCGAAGTGTTCAAGAACGACGGCCATGAAGATGCGCTGGCCAATGCCGGCAAGGGCTCGCTGCTCGACAGCCGTTGGGAGCTCGCGCAGGACTCCAAGCTCGGCGCCTTCCAGCTGCGCGCCTACAAGCCGGTCTACCTGCTGCCCGCGTTCTGGACCAGCGACAAGAACCAGATGCCGCAGTCGCCCAACCCGGTCAACACGGTCACCACCTCGCAGCAGCTGGACAGCGCGGAACTCAAGTTCCAGCTCAGCTTCAAGACCAAGATCGTGGAGAACCTGTTCGGCGACAACGGCGACATCTGGGCCGGCTACACGCAGAGCTCGCGCTGGCAGGCCTACAACGCCGACAACTCGCGCCCGTTCCGCGAGACCAACTACGAGCCGGAAGTGATGATGATGTTCCGCAACGGCTACTCGATCGGCGGCTGGCGCGGACGCATGAGCGGGATCAGCGTCAACCACATGTCCAACGGCCGCGCCGATCCCCTGTCGCGCAGCTGGAACCGGGTGATCGCCACCGTCGGCCTGGACCGCGAAAACTGGGCGCTGGTGCTGCGCCCGTGGTATCGCATCCCGGAAGACCGCAAGGACGACAACAACCCGGACATCTCCGATTACATGGGCCGCGGTGATGCCACCCTGACCTGGAACAAGAACGGTCACGAAGTCTCGCTGATGGCGCGTCACTCGCTGCGCGGCGGCGACCGCTCGCACGGTGCGCTGCAGCTCGATTACGGCTTCCCGATCAGCAACCTGCTGCGCGGCCACGTGCAGATCTTCGATGGCTACGGCGAGAGCATGATCGACTACAACCACAAGGCCACCTATGTCGGCCTGGGTGTGTCGCTGCTGGAGTGGTATTGATGGCGGTGACGATCTGGCACAACCCGCGCTGCAGCAATTCACGCGGGGCGCTGGAACTCCTGCGTGAGCACGGCATCGAGCCGGTGGTGATCGAGTATCTGAAGACGCCGCCGGACCGCCCGACGCTGGCTGCGTTGATCACGCGCATGGGTATCGCTCCGCGTGAGTTGCTGCGCAGCAAGGAGCCGGCCTATGGTTCGCTCGGGCTGGACGACGCCGCGCTGACCGATGCCGCGCTGATCGAGGCAATGGTCGCCCACCCGGAACTGATCAACCGCCCGATCGTGGAGACCTCGCGCGGGGCACGCCTGTGCCGGCCGCCGGAGACGGTGCTGGAGATCCTGCCGGCGTAAGGCCGTGCCTCAGCTGCCTCCGCAGCGGCTGGTACATCGGTTGTTATCCTCGCCACAGGTCAGCGCGGGCAGCCGGTTGCGGCAGTAGTCGCGGCTGGCCTGGCATGATTTACGCAGGTCCGGGTTGTCGATCTTGTCGCACTTCGCGTCGCGCTGGGTCGCCACCCCGGCGCCACAGCTGTCGCCGCTGCCAAATCCCGTCCGGCTGGTCATGCAACTGTCGTACTGGCGTTGGCACTGCTGCATGCACTGGTTGGCAGCGGTGACGTCGCGCAGACTGGGCGGGTTGGCGTGGAAATCGCCATCACTGCTGCAGGCGGAGAGCAGCAGGGTCAGCAGCAGCGCGGACAGCATCCTTGGCATCGTCGTACTCCGTGTCGAAAGCACCCGGTCATCGCCGCGTGCGTACATGCCCCGAATGTAGCATTCCTCGCGTGCCGGACTAAGACCCGGGCGGCCAGCGCTGCCGCAACCGCCTCTTCCATTACGCCGGCTCCCGCACTCACACTACCCTTGCCCTTTCACCTGGATGCCAGCGGATGGCCCGACCAAGACGCTCGTTCTTCGCTTACGCCTCCGCCTTGCTGGGCCTGCTCAGCCTGATGGGCGTGGCCTGCTTCCACTTTCCGGATCTGCTGACCAGCCGCGAGTTCCGCGCGGTCTACAACGAACAGTTCGCGCGCCACCTGCTGCTGGTCGGGTTGGCCGCCGCCTTCATGCTGGGCACGATGGCGATCCTGCGCGACCGCAACAAGCGGATCGCCACGGTTGGCGTCGGCAGCGCCACCCTGGCGGTGCTGCTGGGGGGTACCAATGTCCAGTTCGATTCGATCGGGCAGACACCCTACTCGCTGGGTCTGGACTGGTTCGTGCTGTCGCTGTTCTTCTCGGCGCTGGTGTTCGTGCCGCTGGAGCGCTACCTCGGCAAACACGTGCTCTCGCCGCTACGGCCAGGCTGGCGTACCGATGTCGGCTATTTCTTCATGAGCCACGTGCTCGTGCAGTTCATCCTGATCCTGGTGACCGCCTCGACCTCGACCATTGCCGGGCTGGCCGCGTTTCCTGCGCTCAAGACGCTGATCCAATCGATGCCGGTATGGCTGCAGTTCCTGATCGCCGTATTCGTCGCGGACATGGCCCAGGCGCTGCTGCACCGCGCGTATCACAACACCCCATGGCTCTGGCGCTTCCACGCGGTGCACCACTCCAGCCGGCACATGGACTGGCTGGCCGGCTCGCGCATCCATTTCGTCGAAATCGTCATGACCCGCAGCTGCGTGCTGCTGCCGCTGCTCATACTCGGATTCTCGACCCCGGCAATCAACGCCTACGTGATCCTGGTGGGTCTGCAGGCGGTGCTGGCGCATGCCAACCTGGGCATCCGTTTCGGGTGGCTCGAGTACCTGCTGGTGCTGCCGCGCTACCACCACTGGCATCACGCGCGGCAGCAGGAGTACGTCGACGTCAACTACGCCATCCACCTGCCGCTGGTGGACATGCTGATGGGCACCTTCAAACTGCCCCGCGATCAACGGCAATGGCCGCAGGAATACGGCGTCATGAAACTGGAAACCGTGCCCAAGGGCCTGCTCAACCAGCATCTGATGCCGTTCCGTGCGCGTCGCACCTTCGACGAGTACGTCGACTGAGGTTACTCAGCGCCAGTCGGTGATGCCCTCGCGACGGTAGACCTCGGCGAACGCCGGACGGGCTTTCAGACGATCGGCGTAGGCCTTCAATGCCGGCCAGGTGTCACTGGGCGTGGGCATGTTGCGCGACCAGCGCATCAGCATCACCAGCATGAAATCGACCACGCTCAACGACTCGCCCAGCACATACGGGCCGCGCGTGGACAGGTGCCCAGCCAGATGCTGCCAGGCGCCTTCCAACCGCTCGCGCGCCCGCTGGCGGGTCGCGTCCACATGCTCGGGGCCGGCCATTTCCTGCGGGTAGAACCACGCCCGATACGCCGGTTGCACGGTATTGGCGCACCAGAACATCCAGCGGTAGGCCTCGGCGCGCTCGGCGGTCCCCGGTGCCGGCAGCAGGGCCGCGTCCGGATGGCGGTCGGCCAGATGCAGCGCGATCGCTGCCGCTTCGGTCAATACCTGCCCCTCCAGCACCAGCGTCGGCACCAGGCCCGCGGGATTCAAGGCGAGATACGCCGCATCCTTGTGCTCGCGCTTGTCGAAATCCAGCAGCACCAGATCGTGCTCGATCTGCAGTTCCAGCAACAGCCAGTGCACGACCAGGGCGGCGGTACTTGGTGATCCATACAGCGTGGTGCGCATGCGCGGGGCCTCGTGAGGGAGGCGCACAGTATGCGCCCGCGCTCCGTGCCATCCCATGGGTACAGAGCACCGGCGGTGGGGATGCGTTCTGTCTCTGCCACTGCGCCGCGGACGCTCGCAGAATGCTTCCTCTGCCCCGCCGTGCGCCCAGGATCCTCCCATGCCCGATTCGTCCGCCCTGCTCGCCTTCGGTTTGATTTCGCTGGGCATGGTGCTGACGCCCGGGCCGAACATGCTCTATCTGATCTCGCGCTCGATCTGCCAAGGCCGCAGCGCCGGGCTGATCTCGCTGGGCGGTGTCGCGCTGGGTTTTCTGGTGTACCTGGTGTGCGCGGCACTGGGCATCACCGCGCTGCTGATGGCAGTGCCGCATGCCTACGACGTGCTGCGTCTCGCCGGGGCGGCGTATCTGCTGTACCTGGCCTGGCAGGCGCTGCGCCCCGGCGGACGCTCGTTCCAGCTGCGCACGCTGGATCACGACAGTCCGCGCAGATTGTTCGGCATGGGCCTGTTCACCGCGCTGCTCAATCCGAAGATCGCCGTGATGTATCTCTCGCTGCTGCCGCAGTTCATCCAGCCCCACGGGCATGGCAGCGTGATGGCGCAATCGGTGGTGTTGGGCCTGGTCCAGATCGCGACCAGCGTCAGTGTCAACGCACTGATCGTATTGGCCGCCGGCAGTATCGCCACCTTCCTGGCCGGGCGCCCGCGCTGGCAGACGGTGCAGCGTGGCCTGATGGGCACGGTGCTCGGCGCGCTGGCGGTGCGCATGCTGGTGGACGCGCGCCGCTGAGGGGATGCGCGCCAGCCACGAAAAACGGCGCCCTGGGGCGCCGTTTTCGTTTCCAGCGTTGCCGAGACCGGAGGCCTCAGGCGACGACGACCGGAATCTTGCCGATGCGGGCCTGCCATTCGCGCGGGCCGGTCTGGTGCACGGACTCGCCGGTGGAATCCACCGCCACGGTCACCGGCATGTCCTGCACGGTGAACTCGTAGATCGCTTCCATGCCCAGGTCGGCGAAGCCCACCACCTTGGCGGCCTTGATCGCCTTGGAGACCAGGTACGCCGAGCCGCCGACCGCCATCAGGTACGCCGACTTGTTGTCACGGATCGCCTCGATCGCCGCCGGGCCGCGCTCGGCCTTGCCGACCATGCCCAGCAGGCCGGTCTGTTCCAGCACCTGGCGGGTGAACTTGTCCATGCGGGTCGCGGTGGTCGGGCCGGCCGGGCCGACCACTTCGTCGCGCACCGGATCGACCGGGCCGACGTAGTAGATGAAGCGGCCCTTGAGGTCGACCGGCAGCGGTTCGCCCTTGTCCAGCATTTCCACCATGCGCTTGTGCGCGGCGTCGCGGCCGGTCAGCAGCTTGCCGTTGAGCAGCAGCGTCTGGCCCGGCTTCCAGCTGGCGACGTCTTCCGGGGTGATCGTGTCCAGATCGACGCGGGTGCCCTTGGAGGCGTCATAGGTGATCTGCGGCCAGTCTTCCAGCGACGGCGGATCCAGCATCACCGGGCCGCTGCCATCCAGGGTGAAGTGCGCATGGCGGGTGGCCGCGCAATTCGGGATCATCGCGACCGGCAGGTTGGCGGCGTGGGTCGGGAAATCCTTGACCTTGATGTCCAGCACCGTGGTCAGGCCACCCAGGCCCTGCGCGCCGATGCCCAGCGCGTTGACCTTGTCGAACAGCTCCAGGCGCAGCTCTTCGGCACGGTTGGAGGCGCCACGTGCCTTCAGTTCGTTGATGTCGATCGGCTCCATCAGCGACTCCTTGGCCAGCAGCATCGCCTTCTCGGCGGTGCCACCGATGCCGATCCCGAGCATGCCCGGCGGGCACCAGCCGGCACCCATGGTCGGCACGGTCTTGAGCACCCAGTCCACGATCGAGTCGGACGGGTTGAGCATGGCGAACTTGCTCTTGGCTTCCGAACCGCCGCCCTTGGCCGCCACGATCACCTCGACGGTGTCGCCCGGCACGACCTTGACGTTGACCACGCCCGGGGTGTTGTCCCTGGTGTTGACGCGCTTGCCAGCCGGATCCGCCAGCACCGACGCGCGCAGCTTGTTGTCCGGGTAGTTGTAGGCACGGCGCACGCCTTCGTTGGCCATGTCTTCCACGCCCATCGTGGCGTCGTCCCAACGCACGTTCATGCCGATTTCCAGGAACACGGTGACGATGCCGGTGTCCTGGCAGATCGGCCGGTGGCCTTCGGCACACATGCGCGAGTTGATCAGGATCTGCGCCATCGCTTCCTTCGCGGCCGGCGACTCTTCGCGCTCGTAGGCAGCGTTGAGGCTCTTGATGTAATCGACCGGGTGGTAGTACGAAATGTACTGCAGCGCGTCGGCGATGGACTGGATGAGGTCTTCCTGCTTGATCGATGTCACGACTTGCTCGCTTGCTGGAGGCTGGCGGGGGTTGAACCGCCGATTTTAACAAGGACCGCCCGGCGGCGTTGAGAATCGCTCGCGGCCGCGGCTTTTGGTGCACAGTGGCCGCCCAGCCTTGTCACAGCGGCCCGCCCTGCCGCGTCCTCCCGGCATGACCCCGACCGATACCTTCCAGACCCACCGCCCCCGCCTGTTCGCCCTGGCCTACCGCCTGCTGGGCAGCCGCAGCGACGCCGAGGACATCGTCCAGGACGCCTGGCTGCGCTGGCAGGGCTCCGACATCGCCGCGATCCGTGATCCGGAGGGCTGGCTGGTCACCGCGACCACCCGGCTCGGCCTGGACCGGCTGCGCGCGATGCGCAGCGCGCGCCTGGAGTACGTCGGGCCCTGGCTGCCCGAACCGCTGGAGATCGCCCTGGATCCGGACCCGCTGCAGGACCCGGCCCAGCGGCATGCGCTGGCCGACGAGGTCTCGGTGGCCTTCCTGGCGCTGCTGGAGCAGCTCAAGCCGGACGAGCGTGCCGCCTTCCTGCTCAAGGACGTGTTCGACTACGACTACCCCGATATCGCGCCCCTGCTGGAGCACTCGCCCGCCAACTGCCGGCAGCTGGTGCACCGGGCGCGCCAGCGGCTGCAGACGGGCGCCCCGCGCTTCACGGTCTCGCCCGCGCAGCACCGCGACCTGCTGGCACGCTTCATGGACGCCTCGCAGCAGGGTGATCTGGCCGCGATCCGCTCGCTGCTCGATGCCAATGCCGAGATGATCTCCGACGGCGGTGGCCGCGTGACCGCGGCGATCCGTCCCCTGCTGGGGGCCGAGCGCATCGCACAGCTGTACTGGGCGATCGCGCGCCGCAACGGGCAGCATCCGGCCCGGCTCGGCCAGGTCAACGGCGAGCCGGCGATCCTGCGTTTCGCCGGCGACCAGCTGCACTCGGTCACGATGATCACGGTCGATGCAGGGCGCATCGTGCGCGTGCTCAGCGTGCTCAATCCGGAAAAACTCACGGCCCTTGTCACAGCGCGCGACGCTGGCACGTCCTCCTGATGAAGACGGCCGCTGCGGCCGTCATGGAGTCCGTCATGTCTGCTTCCCCCCGTGTTCCCTACACCCGCCTTGCCGCCGAAGCCTTCAAGGGCCTGCTGGCCACCAGCAAGGCCGTGCACGACAGCTCGATCGATCCGGTGCTGATGGAACTGGTGTTCCTGCGTGTCTCGCAGATCAATGGCTGCGGTTACTGCATGGACATGCACGGCACCACCCTGCGCAAGGGCGGGATCGAACCACGCAAGCTGGATACGCTGCCGGCCTGGCACGAAAGCCGCTTCTTCGATGCGCGCGAGCGCGCCGCGCTGGGCTGGGCCGAAGCGCTGACCCGGTTGAGCAGTGCGGCCCCCTCCGACGCCGCCTACGAGGCGCTGGCGCCGCACTTCGACGAGAAGGGCATCAGCGACCTGAGCATGGGCATCGCGGTGATCAACGCCTGGAACCGTCTCGGCGCCGGTTTGCTGCCGCCGCTGCCGTAAGGGTCGGGTCGTGCCGGCCGCTGGCCGGCCCCAAGAGATCTTCGTGCTTTACCGGGTAGTGCCGGCCGCTGGCCGGCTCCGCACGATGCTGGATGCGACCTGGAGCCGGCCAGCGGCCGGCACTACCGGCTTCGGTGCGCCGGCTCTACCGTTCTGCGGTGCGTCCGCGTCTGCAATCTGCGCATGCACTGAATTCATGCATCAACCACGGCCACGGCGCGCACAATACCGTCCATGCCCGCCTCCCCCGCTGCCGGTGCACCCGGCCAGAAGAACCCCAGCCTGCGCGAGCGCGTCAATGCGATGCGCAACCTGCCCCCGTTCCTGCGCCAGGTCTGGCAGACCAGCCCCGGGCTGACCCTGGCCAGTCTGGGCCTGCGCGTGATCCGTGCCTTGCTGCCGGTGGCGATGCTCTATGTCGGCAAACTGATCATCGATGCGGCGGTGCTGCTCAGCCAGCACGATGCGGGTTTCCCGCCGTTCGGCGAGGCCCTCTCCAGCGGGCTGCTGAACCCGCTGCTCGGGCTGCTCGCACTCGAGTTCGGCCTGGCGATGGCCTCGGACCTGCTCGGCCGCATGGTCAGCTACGCCGATACGCTGCTGTCGGAGCTGTTCACCAACGTCACCAGCGTGCGCCTGATGGAACACGCGGCCGAGCTGGATCTGGAGGACTTCGAAGACCCCGACCTGCAGGACAAGCTGGACCGCGCACGGCGCCAGACCATGGGCCGCATGAACCTGATGAGCCAGCTGTTCGGCCAGGTGCAGGACAGCATCACCGTGGCCAGCCTGGCGGTCGGCCTGATCGTGTACGCGCCGTGGTTGATCCTGCTGCTCGCGGTCGCGCTGATCCCGGCGTTCATCGGCGAATCGCATTTCAACGCCGCCGGCTACAGCCTCAACTTCCAGTGGACGCCGGAGCGCCGGCAGCTGGAATACCTGCGCCAGATCGGGGCCAGCGTGGAAACCGCCAAGGAGGTGAAGATCTTCAACCTCCATCGCTTCCTGATCGACCGCTACAAATTGCTGGCCGAGAAGTTCTATCTCGCCAACCGCGCGCTGGCCCGCAAGCGCGCGATCTGGGGCACGCTGCTGGCCGCACTGGGGACGCTGGGCTATTACGCGGCCTACGCCTACATCGCGTGGCGCACCGTGCGCGGTGATTTCTCGATCGGCGACCTGACCTTCCTCGCCGGCAGTTTCCTGCGCCTGCGCCAACTGCTCGAAGGCCTGCTGATCGGGTTTTCGCAGGTCGCCGGGCAGGCGTTGTATCTGGACGATCTGTTCTCGTTCTTCCAGATCCAACCCGAGATCCATTCGCGCCCGGACGCGGTCGCCATCCCGCAGCCGATCATCGACGGCTTCGTGTTCGAGAACGTCGGCTTCCGCTATCCCGATGCCGAAAGCTGGGCAGTGCGCCACCTGGATTTCGAACTGCGCGCCGGCGAAGTGCTGGCCCTGGTCGGCGAGAACGGTGCCGGCAAAACCACCCTGGTCAAGCTGCTGGCCCGTCTGTACGACCCCGACGAAGGCCGCATCCTGCTCGATGGCCGCGACCTGCGCGATTACGACCTGGATGACCTGCGCGCCAACATGGGCGTGATCTTCCAGGACTTCGTGCGCTACAACCTCAGCGCCGGCGAGAACATCGGCGTCGGCCTGGTCGAGGCGATGACGGACGACGCCCGCATCCGCGATGCCGCCCGCCGCGGCATGGCCGACGAGGTCATCGCCGGCCTGCCCGGTGGTTACGACCAGCTGATTGGCCGCCGCTTCAAGATGGGCGTGGACCTGTCCGGCGGGCAGTGGCAGAAGATCGCGATCGCGCGTGCCTACATGCGCGATGCGCAGGTCATGATCCTGGACGAACCAACCGCCGCACTGGATGCGCGCAGCGAGTTCGAGGTGTTCCAGCGCTTCAAGGAACTGTCCGACAACCGCACCGCCGTGCTGATCTCGCACCGCTTTTCCTCGGTGCGCATGGCCGACCGCATCCTGGTGCTCGCCGGCGGCCGTATCGAGGCCAGCGGCACCCACGCCGAACTCATGACCCAGGGCGGCCGTTATGCCGAACTGTTCGAGCTGCAGGCGGCCGGCTACCGCTGAAACCCCCGCCTGACGGGCCTGTCCGGCCAGTCAATGAGAATTTATCTCATTTGAGATAAACTAGACCCGACGAAACCGACCAGAACCCCACCCCCATGTCTTCCGCTTTTGGCGCCGAAACGGTGCTTGAGGTCCGCCACTGGACCGACGCCTACTTCAGCTTCACCACGACCCGCGACAGCGGCTTCCGCTTCGAGAACGGCCAGTTCGTGATGATCGGCCTGGAAACCGAAGCGCGGCCGCTGCTGCGCGCGTACTCCATCGCCAGTGCCAACTGGGAAGAGAACCTGGAGTTCTTCAGCATCAAGGTCCAGGACGGCCCGCTGACCTCGCGCCTGCAGCACATCCAGCCGGGCGACAAGGTACTGGTCGGCAAGAAGCCCACCGGCACGCTGTTGATCAGCGACCTGCACCCGGGCAAGCACCTGTACCTGCTCGGCACCGGCACCGGCCTGGCGCCGTGGCTGTCGGTGATCAAGGATCCGGAAACCTACGAGCGTTTCGACAAGGTGATCCTCACCCACGGCGTGCGCTACGAAAAGGACCTGGCCTACCGCGACCTGTTCGAGAAGGAACTGCGCGAGCACGAATTCCTCGGTGAGATGATCGGCGACAAGCTGCTCTACTACCCGGCCGTGACCCGCGAAACCTTCCCGAACCAGGGCCGCCTGACCTCGCTGATGGAAAGCGGCGAGATGCAGAAAACCCTCGGCCTGCCGCCGCTGGACCCGGAAAACGACCGCGCCATGATCTGCGGCAGCCCGCAGATGCTGGCCGACCTGCGCACCGTGCTGGACAGCCGCGGCTTCCAGACCTCGCCGCGCATCGGAACCCCCGGCCATTACGTGTTCGAGCGCGCGTTCGTCGAAAAATAAGGTGGAGCCACGCCATGCGTGGCTGGACCCCGCCAAAGTTGATGCAACACGAGGAGCCGGCCAGCGGCCGGCTCTACCCGTCGCCGTGGCCCTGGCCGGGCGACGCCGTCAACCCAGCGCGGCCTCGATATCCCCGCGCAGCGATGCCGGCGTGTCGGTCGGCGCATACCGCTCCAGCACCTGCCCCTCGCGGCCAATCAGGAACTTGCTGAAGTTCCACTTGATCCCGCGCGTCCCCAGCACCCCGGCCTTCTCGCGCTTGAGCCACTGCCACAGCGGATCGGCGCCGTCGCCGTTGACCTCGACCTTGTCCGACATCGGGAAACTGACCCCGTAGGTCAGCGAACAGAATTCCCCGATCTGCGCCGCATCGCCCGGCTCCTGGTGCCCGAACTGATCGCAGGGAAACCCGATCACCACCAGCCCCCGCGGCCCGAACTCCCGCCACAGCGCTTCCAGCCCCTCGTACTGCGGCGTGAACCCGCACTTGCTGGCCACATTGACCAGCAGCAACACCTTGCCCCGGTACTGCACCAACGCCTGCGGCTGACCGGACAGATCCACGAACGGGAAATCGAAGGCAGTGGTCATGGCAGGGGTTCCGGTGGAAAGACCTCATCTTAGCTCGCCTGCTGGACTTGTCCTGCACGGCTGGGGAGCCGGCCAGCGGCCGGCACTACCGCTCCCAATCTGGGCCGCACGCCGCTTTTCGAGGCGCCGGCCCCCACCCGCCCCGCGCCTCGCAGCAGCCCACCGCCGCTATTGCTGTTGCTGTTGCAGTGACCGCGCCCTTTCGCAACGCCCCGGCCGTGGTCCAGCCAAAACATGCCTTTCGACACAAGCCCCTCCGCAACGGCTCGGGTTACCCTCAAAGACTTGTCTGACCGGAGATTTCCCCTTGACCACCCGTCTTGCCCTCGCCGTCGCCGTGACCCTCGGCCTTGCCCTGCCCGCCTATTCCGCCACCGCCGCCACCCCGGCAGCGACCGCGACTGCCGCCCAGCAGGCCAACCCGTTCTTCGCCGACAGCCCGCTGCCGCTGCACTTCCCGCAGTTCGACAAGATCAAGGACAGCGACTTCGCTCCCGCCTTCGACGCCGGCATGGCCCAGCAGCTGAAGGAAGTCGAGGCGATCGCCAACAACAAGGCCAAGCCGACCTTCGACAACACCCTCATCGCCCTGGAAAAGAGCGGTGACACCCTGGATCGTGCCACCACCGTGTTCTTCAGCCTGGTCGGCGCCGACACCAACGACGCACGCAAGAAGCTGCAGGCCGATTACTCCGCGCGCTTCGCCGCGCACAGCGACGCCATCGCGCTGAACGGCAAGCTGTTCGCCCGCATCCAGACCCTGTACGACACCCGCACCCAGCTCGGCCTCGACGCCGAAGGCGTGCGCCTGGTCGAGAAGTACTACGAGAACTACGTCCGCGCCGGCGCCAAGCTGTCCGAAGCGGACAAGACCAAGCTCAAGGAAATGAACGCCGAACTGGCCAACCTGGGCACCAAGTTCAGCCAGAACGTGCTGGCCGAAGTGAACGCTTCGGCGATCACCGTCGACGACGTCAAGGAACTGGACGGCCTCTCGCAGGAACAGATCTCCGCCGCCGCCGAAGCTGCCAAGGCCCGTGGCCAGGACGGCAAGTACGTCATCACCCTGCTCAACACCACCGGCCAGCCGCCGCTGACCAACCTGGCCAACCGCGCGCTGCGCCAGAAGATCTACGAAGCCTCGGTGACCCGCGGCAGCCGCGGCGGCGAGTACGACAACACCGCCCTGGTCTCGCGCATCATGCAGCTGCGTGCCGACAAGGCCAAGCTGATGGGCTTTGCGAACTTCGCCGCCTACAACCTCACCAACCAGACCGCCAAGACGCCCGAAGCCGTCAACGCGATGCTCGGCCAGCTGGCCCCGGCCGCAGTGGCGAACGCCAAGCGCGAAGCCGCCGATCTGCAGACGATGATCGACAAGGAGCAGAAGGCCGCCGGCAAGCCGACCTTCAAGCTGGAAGCGTGGGACTGGGCCTTCTACAGCGAGAAGGTGCGCCAGGCCAAGTACAACTTCGACGAATCCCAGCTCAAGCCGTACTTCGAAATGAAGAACGTGCTCGAGAACGGCGTCTTCCACGCCGCCCAGCTCGAGTTCGGCCTGACCTTCAAGCAGCGCACCGACCTGCCGGTCTACCACGAGGACGTCACCGTCTACGACGTGTTCGATGCCGACGGCAGCCAGCTGGCGATCTTCATCTTCGACCCGTATGCACGCGCCTCCAAGCGCGGCGGTGCGTGGATGAACTCCTACGTGTCGCAGTCGGAACTGACCGGCTTCAAGCCGGTGGTCGCCAACCACCTCAACATCCCCAAGCCGCCGGCCGGCAAGCCGACCCTGCTGACCTGGGATGAAGTCACCACCACCTTCCACGAATTCGGCCACGCCCTGCACGGCATGTTCTCGAACGTGAAGTACCCCTACTTCTCGGGCACCTCGGTGCCGCGCGACTTCGTCGAGTTCCCCTCGCAGGTCAACGAGATGTGGGCCGATGATCCGGTCATCCTGAAGAACTACGCCAAGCATTACCAGAACGGCACGGCCATGCCGCAGGCCCTGCTCGACAAGGTCGTCGCCGCCGCCAAGTTCAACCAGGGCTTCGCCACCACCGAATACCTCGGTGCGGCCATGCTCGACCAGCGCTGGCACCAGATCGGCCCGGACCAGGTGCCGGCCGCCAAGGACGTCATGAAGTTCGAAGCCGAGGCCCTGGCCAAGGACGGCATCTTCTACGCGCCGGTCCCGCCGCGTTACAAGACCCCATACTTCAGCCACATCATGGGCGGCTACTCGGCCGGCTACTACGCCTACATCTGGTCGGAAGTGCTGGACGCCAACACCCAGAAGTGGTTCCGCGAGAACGGTGGCCTGAGCCGCAAGAACGGCGATCACTTCCGCCAGACCCTGCTGTCCAAGGGCGGCAGTGTCGATGCGATGGAACTGTTCCGCAATTTCGCCGGGCATGAGCCGCAGATCGAGCCCCTGCTCGAGAAGCGCGGCCTGACCTCGGGTGACGGCAAGAAGTAAGCGTCCGTTCCAACGACGCGCTGTACGGAAAACGCCCGGCACTGCCGGGCGTTTTTCATGGCTCACTCAACGCGGCGCCACAAACCCCCCAGGCACGCCGTTCGGCGACAGCACCAACTGCCACAACTGCGCATGCCGGCAGCGGAAACTCGCCATCGACCCGGCCAGGTAGAACCGCCACATCCGGCGGAACCGTTCGTCATAGCGCTGCGCATCCAGCCGCGGCCACGCCGCTTCGATGTTGGCCCGCCACGCCTGCAGTGTCCGATCGTAATCCGTGCCGAAGTTGTGCCAATCCTCGAGCACGAACAGCCCTTCCAGCGCCTCGGTGACCTGTGCCGCCGAAGGCAGCATGGAGTTCGGGAAGATGTACTTCGCGATCCACGGATCGGTGCGATGCCGCGACAGATTGCTCCCGATCGAATGCAGCAGGAACAGACCCTCCGGTCGCAGGCAGCGCCGCGCCATCTCGAAGTAGCCGCGGTAGTTCTTGTCGCCCACATGCTCGAACATGCCCACCGACAGGATCGCGTCGAACGATTCCTCCACGTCGTGGTAGTCCTGCAGCCGGATCTCGATCGGCAGGCCCGCGCACAACTGCCGCGCATACTCCGCCTGCTCCTGCGAGATCGTCACCCCCACGCCGGACACGCCATAGCGCTCCGCCGCGAACTTCAGCGCCTCGCCCCACCCACAGCCGATATCGAGAATCCGTTGCCCGGGGCGCAGCCCCAGCTTGCGGCAGATCAGATCGAGCTTGGCCTCCTGGGCCGCATCCAGGTCCGTGGCCTCACGCCAGTAACCGCAGCTGTAGACCAGCCGCTGGCCCAGCATCGCCTCATACAGATCATTGCCCAGATCGTAATGACGCCGGCCGACCTCGAAACTGCCCGCCCCGGCCTGCAGGTTGAACACCCGCGCCTTCAGCGCATCGGCCAGGTCGCGCCAGCCGTGCACGCGCTCGTCCAGATGCGCCTGCATCAGATGAAAGAGGAAGTCGTCCAGCGCGCGGGCATCCCAGTGCCCGTCCATGTAACTCTCGCCCAGGCCCAGCGAGCCCTGGGCCATGACCCGCGCGTAGAAGCGCGGGTCGTGCACCGTGATGTCCTGCGGCTGGTCACCGTCAACGGTGACCCCCGCCTCATGCAGCAACCCTGTGACCCGTCGTTGCAGCCCAGCGTCCACATCGCCTCCGTCGATCAACCCCGGGCGAACAACCCCGCGACATCCTGACCCACGTGCGGCACCAGCACGGCGGCCGGGACGTCCACGGTCTGCGTGCCGTCCGAGTACGGCCCTACCTGGTAGGGCGGGAACACGAAGCGTATCGCAGAGATACGCCCGTCGGAACCGGTCAGCGGCTGGAACTGGCTGAAGTTGTCCGCGCTCGGCCCGGTGCCGTCGGCGATCATCCGGCTCGCATTGCGCAGCGATTCCTGCATCTGCGCCGGCTCCATCTCATCGGTACTCAACCGGGTCGCCACGCGCTCGCGCAGCTGATCGGCCACGTAATCGCTGATCGCCTTCCATCCCTTGGCGTCCGCCACCAGCTTGTCGGCGGTGAGCATCTGCTGCTGTTCCGGCAGCCACACGAAACGTGCCACCAGCGGCTCGCCATGGGCGCCACCGGTGTAGCGGCTGCCATCGGCGGTCACCACCACCAGCTGCGGCGTTTCCAGGACCTTCTCGAAGGTCAGCGACAGCTCATAGGGCATGGTCGGCTTGTCGTTGCCCAACCCGTCCAGCGCCTGCTGCAGCTCTGCCCGCGCACTGTCGGCGTAGCCCCCCAGCGCCTTGGCCAGACCCGGATAACGGGCGATGTCCGGCGGATAGGTGATCCCGACCACC
Organism: Stenotrophomonas sp. TWI1183; assembly: GCF_039673115.1. Lineage (NCBI taxonomy): Bacteria > Pseudomonadati > Pseudomonadota > Gammaproteobacteria > Lysobacterales > Lysobacteraceae > Stenotrophomonas > Stenotrophomonas sp. TWI1183. Next base: position 217,816 of record NZ_JBDJKZ010000004.1, on the reverse strand, counting down.
GCCTGCGGCGAGGTTTCGATCACGTCGCGCAGCTCGAGCGGCGCCTCGGGGGCCGCCACGGGCGCGGCCGGTTCGGCAGCGGTATCGGCCGGCGTCGCCGGGGCCTGTGTGTCGCCGTCGCGCTTGCAGCCTGCCACCAGCACCACGCCCATAGCCAAGGCCAGCGCGCTGGCGCGCAGCGCGCGACGGTTTCCTGCGATGTTCATCCTGAAATCCCCTTGTTGTAACCCACCATCATGATCAGCCATCCCTGAAGCATGACCCGCTGCCCTCATCGGACCAGCAGGTCGTCGTACTCCTCATGCCGCTGCAGGAACGCCTCGGCGTATGCGCAGGCCGGCACGACCTTGAACTTGTTGTCGCGCGCGTAGCGCAGCGCCACCTTGGTCAGTTCGCCCGCGACCCCGCGCCCGGCGATCGGCTCGGGCACCTCCGTGTGGGTGATGACCATCCGCTTGCGCTTGATCTGGTAATCCAGCAGTGCCAGATGCCCTTTGACCCGGGCCTGGAACCGGTGATTGGCCAGATCGTGCTCCACCTCGTAAGCCAGTCCGGGCGGCGTGACCGAAGCCATGAGCGGTGTCTCCTGCGGCGACTGCAGCGATAGTGCGCAGCCGGCCGCCATGATCGCGTGAAGCCTGAACAGGGGCAAGCAGCGACGCGGCGCGTCACTTGCCGCCCTAAAGCCTGGGCGGCTCAAGCCGATATCGGATTCGGACAGGGCGTGAAAGCTGGCATGGCTTTTGCGAAGACCTGCCTGTACGCACCCGCTCTCCGGAGGTCCGCATGGACAACACCGCACCTGCCCCCGCCGCCCACGGCGATGCCGACAGCTCCCTGCTCGAAGGCCTGTTCCAGCTGGCCGTGAACGGCCAGACCCAGGGCTGGGAATTCGACCAGATCAACCACCCGGTCTAGCCCCGGCTGCTCCGCACCTAGGGGCTGGCCGCCAAGACGCCCCCCTGACGGTGTCGTGGCACACCCCCTGTGCCCGGGCCCACCCCAACCGGTCGTGAGCTACCCCCCCCCCGGCGCGACGACGCATCGACCCACCGTCGGTCGAAAGGTAGGTACCGACCGTTGGTCGGTACGCCCCCTACTCAACCGCCGAGGCTGAAGGTCGGGTTGCTCAGCTCACGCAGGAAGTGGCTGAAGATGCTCGGCTGCATGGCCAGCATGAACAGCACGCCGAAGGCTGCACCGGCCAGGTGCGCGCTGTGGTTGATGCGATCGCCACCGCGGCGGTCCATCCAGATGCTGTAGCCCACGTAGAACACCGCATAGATGATCGCCGGGGCCGGAATGAACAGCACCAGGATGATCGACCACGGCTTGATCAGGATGAAGGCGAACAGCACCGCCGAGACCGCACCGGACGCCCCCAGGCTGAGGTAGTTCGGGTTCTTCTGGTTCTTCAGGTAGCTCGGCAGGATCGAGACCAGCAAGGCGCCCAGGTAGAACGCCGGATAGGTCAGATAGCTGCCGCTCAACTGCAGCATCACCTGTTCGATGAAGCCGCCGAAGAAGAACAGCGTGATCATGTTGAACGCCAGGTGCGACAGATCGGCGTGGATGAACCCGTACGTGATCAGCCGGTCGTACTGACGGTTGCGATCCACCGCGGGCGGCCACAGGATCAGGCGGTCGGCCAGCGCGCGGTTCTTGAACGCCATCCACGACACGATGACGGTGATGGCGATCAACAGCAGGTTGACTGGGGTCATGTCAGGCTCAGGCGGTGCGGTAGTTGTCGACCATACGATAGCGCTTGGCGTACCAACCGAAGGCCAACGCCGCCAGGAATGCGAAGCCGGCGAAGAAGAACATCAGGAACGCCGCCTCGCTCAATCCCGTACTGGCGATCTGGTGGGTCACCGTATCGTTGCGCACCGCCGCGTTGGACAGCAGCACCCACAGGTTGCCGATGGTGGTGGTCAGGTTCCAGAAGCTCATCACCACGCCCTTCATCGCCTGCGGCGCCTGGCTGTAGGCGAACTCCAGGCCGGTGGCCGAAACCAGCACCTCACCGAAGGTCAGCAGCGCGTACGGCAGCATCTGCCAGAAGATCGACATGACGTTGCCGCCGTCCATCATCACCTGGATGCCGCCGACCACGATCCAGGCCAGGCCGCTGAAGGCGATACCGGCGGTCATGCGGCGCAGCGCGGTGGGCTCGAAGCCGAAGCGGCGCAGCATCGGGTACAGCACCAGGTTGTTGAACGGGATCAGGATCATCACCAGCAACGGGTTCAGCGCCTGCATCTGCGAGGCGGTGAACCAGCTCGGCATGGCCATCTGCTGGCCCTGCAGGACCCAGGTCGAGGCCTTCTGGTCGAACAGCGAGAAGAACGGGGTGGTCAGCGCGAAAATCACCAGCACGCGCAGCACCGAGCGCACGCCCTCGACCGCTTCGGCCGGGTGCACCGCACGGGCGCGGTCCAGCTGCATCCAGGTACCGCCACCGATACCGGCCAGCAGCAGGACCAGCGCGATGCACAGGCAGATCACGATGCCCAGGCTGCCGACCAGCCCCATCGAGGCCACCGCCAGCACCGCGCCGAGGATCGCCAGCGTACGGCCCGGACGGCCCTTGCCCGGCACCTGCGCCGACAGCGCGGTGCGCACGACATTGCCGAACGAATGTGGGTCCTTCGGCGGCAGCGGCACCAGCACATAGCGCTTGCGGCCCATCCAGAACACGAAGGTCGCCACGAACATCAGGATGCCCGGGATGCCGAACGCCCACGCCGGGCCGAGGTTCTTCAGTGCCAGCGGAATCAGCAGCGAGGCGAACAGCGAGCCGAAGTTGATGATCCAGTAGAAGGCATCGAAGACGACCTTGGCCAGGTGCTTGTTGCTCTGGTCGAACTGGTCGCCCATGAACGAAGCGACCAGCGGCTTGATGCCACCGGCGCCCAGCGCGATAAGGCCCAGGCCGACGAAGAAGCCCTGGCGACTGTCTTCGAAGATGGCCAGGCAGGCGTGGCCGGCGCAGTAGATCAGGCTGAACCACAGGATGGTGTGGTACTTGCCGAAGAATTTGTCGGCCAGCCAGCCGCCGAGCAGCGGGAAGAAATACACGCCGATCATGAAGCTGTGCATGATGTCCTTCGCCTCGCCGGCGCGGCCATCGGCGGTGATCTCCTGCAGCAGCAGCGAGGTGATCAGGAACTGCACCAGGATGTTGCGCATCCCGTAGAAGCTGAAGCGTTCGCAGGCCTCATTGCCGATGATGTAGGGAATCTGGCGCGGCATCTTGCCTTTGCCGGCGCTGGCGGCTGCGATATTGCTCATCCTGTGGGGCTGTCCTGCGAACACGAAAGGACCAAGATTACCGGAACGCCCTACCCCAGCGCACGCTGCACAGCTGCATGACAGCCGCTGCCGGACATGGCAGGCCGATCAGCGACCGCCGCCCGGGTGGGCCCATGTCACGGATCGTCGACGGCGGAAGCGTAAACTTATCGTTATGCGCACGCACATCACCGGTGGGACCCGACGTTGGCCAGGCTGGATCCTGCTGCTGTTGATGACAGCCCCCGCCGCCCTGGCACATGCGCGCCAGGCCGAAGACGCCCTGCCTTCACTGAAGATCGCGACGCTGGAGCTGCCGACCCTGGACGATGCGCAGTGGCAGCAACGCCGTGACCAGGTGCTGCAGCTGCTCGAATCGATGCAGCCGGACGTGATCGCGGTGCAGCGTGTACAGCAGACCCAGGGCCGCAACCCGGCCTGCTGGCTGGCCAGCCGGCTGCGCTACAGCTGCGATTTCGTCACCGCCGACCCGCCCAGCCAGCCGCTGCGGCACGGCAGTGCCATGCTCACCCGGCTGCCCGTGACCGATGACGCGGTCACCCTGCTGCATCCGCCCGGGCAGTTCAGCGCGGCGGGCATGCTGCGGGTCAAGCTGCGCGAAGAATTGATCAACATCTATGTCGCCCGGCTGCGGCCGGAGCCGGACGATGCACAGATCCGCCGACACCAGACCAGCGACCTGATGACCTGGATCGGCGCGACCGCCGACGGCCTGCCCTCGCTGATCGCGGGCGATTTTTCGGCCGAGATCACCGAACTGGTGGGCAGCACGCCGGGCTTCCAGCCGGCCCGCAAGAACCCGGGCGAACGCGTGGACCCACCCTCGTTGGCCGGCGCGGCACGGGGCCACGGGCTGGATGTGCTGTTCCAGGTCAAGCACTTCGGCGGCATTCGCCAGGACAGCATCAAGCTGCCGGCCAGCGAAGGTGACGCCACGGCGATGCGCCTGGGCACGATGGCCACCCTGCGCCTGCAGACCCCGGAGAGCACCGGCGCGCCCTGAGCCGGGCGGCGTCCCAACGAAAAACGGCCAGGCATCGCTGCCTGGCCGTTCGTGTGTCAGGTGACCGTGCCGATCAGGCAATGGCTTCCTGGTAACGACGCTCGACTTCATTCCAGTCGACGACGTTGAAGAACGCGCCGATGTATTCCGGGCGACGGTTCTGGTACTTCAGGTAGTACGCGTGTTCCCACACGTCCAGCGCCAGGATCGGCGTGTTGCCGTCCATCAGCGGGCTGTCCTGGTTGGCGCTGCTTTCCACCACGACCTTCTTGTCGGGGGTGACGCTCAGCCAGGCCCAGCCGCTGCCGAAGCGGGTCAGGGCCGCCTTGGTGAAGGCTTCCTTGAACTTCTCGAGGCCGCCCAGCTGCGAATCGATGGCCTTGGCCACATCGCCCACCGGAGCGCCGCCGCCGTTGGGCGACATCACGGTCCAGAACAGGGTGTGGTTGGCGTGGCCGCCGCCGTTGTTGCGCACGACGCCCTGCAGGTTCTCCGGCAGCGACTTGGTCTTCTTGACCAGCTCTTCCACCGGCAGGTCGGCGAACTCGGTACCTTCCAGCGCTGCGTTGACGTTGTTGATGTACGTCTGGTGATGCTTGGTGTGGTGGATTTCCATCGTCGCTGCGTCGATATGCGGCTCGAGCGCGTCGTAGGCGTAAGACAGCTTGGGGAGGGTATAGGCCATGTGGTTCTCCTGGTAGCTCACTCGCCCGGCAAAGACCGGGCGTTGCGGTGTCGATGATGGGGATGGCCGACAAGCTTACCAAGGGCCATGTAAAGGAAACTTCGTCCTGCGCGGTCGATCGCGTGTCGGGATCGTTACGCGAAAGTGACGGCACACGCAGGCGGCACGGCATCCATCACAGTGCAGCACGCCTGTTCGGCTGGGCCTCACCGTGCAGGTCGATGATCGCAGTAGAGTAGTCCCCTCGCCCATCGCCCCTGGCCCCTCATGCGCAAGCCGCTGCTGTTGTTGATCGCCATCGTGCTGCTGGTCGGTGGCCTGGCCGCCATCAAGCTGGCCCAGCGCCCGCCCGCGCCGCAGTTCGCCCCGTCGCTGACCCAGCCGGACAGTGCGTCGGCCGCCGGTGCAGCGGCGTCATCGACAGCGGCGCCCAAGGCGGCGCGCGATCCGCTGCCTCCGTTCCTGCCCGCCGAAGCGCGCGACACCATCGCGTTGATCCAGCGCGGCGGCCCGTTCCCGCACCGGCAGGACGGCAGCATTTTCAGCAACCGCGAACAACGCCTGCCGCAGCGACCGCGCGGCTACTACCACGAATACACGGTGGACACGCCCGGCGCCGGCAATCGCGGCGCGCGGCGCATCGTCACCGGCGGCACACCCCCTACTGGCTGGTTCTATACCGATGATCACTATGAAACGTTCCGCAGTTTCGACGTTCCACCTGCCGGGAGCTGGCAATGACGCATGACGGATTCGAGTTGGGCCTGCACGACATCAACAACGCCGGCATCTATGCGATCGGCAATGACGATGTCGCCCCCTTGTCGGCGGCGATGCGCGATGCCGGCCTGCGCGTGATCCAGATCGACCTGGCCGGCTGCCAGGACAAGCGCACGCTGCTGATGCGACTGGCCGCGCGCCTGGACTTCCCGACCGGCTTCGGCGGCAACTGGGATGCGCTGACCGACAACCTGCGTGACCTGGCGTGGCTGCCGGCCAACGGCTACGCGCTGTTCTTCAGTGATGCCGATGCCCTGCGCAGCGAGGCCGGCGCGGAGTTCGACACGCTGCTGGAGGTGCTCGACGAAGCCAGCCGCTACTGGAGCGACAGCAACGTGCCGTTCTGGGCCTTCGTCGCATTGCAGGATGCGGACGTGGAACTGGACGCGGACGCCGCACCGTAACGCCCAGCATCCGGTAGAGCCACGCCATGCGTGGCTGCATTCCGGCCGGGTGTCACGGCGCCTCGCAGCCACGCATGGCGTGGCTCTACCCGCCGCCGAGGCCGCGCCTCAGCGGCTGCCGTTGTCTTCCTGCAGGTCTTTCTTGAACGGGATGTCCGGCGGCGGCCGCGCGATGGCGGGCTGGTCCTGCATGTTCGGATCACTCAGGCCGCAACCACCGCCGAACTGCAGGACGGAAATCACGCACGAGATCGACGAGCTCGTGCCCGGGATCGGGATCTCGACCGACTTGATGCCCTTGCGGACCCATTCGGCCAGCAGCGATTCGTTGGGTGCCCAGTACTTGTCGAACGAGGTCGGGGTGTAGTCGTACGGCGGGCGCTTGAGCCAGGTGCCGGACTGCGCGATGCGCTCCTTGCTCCAGCCGTCCTTGTCGCCACCGGGCGCGCCGCGCTCGGTATTGCCGGCGCCGGCCTGGGCCGGGACGCGCACACTGCCATCGGCCTTGAACAGGCTGCCGCCGTTGCCCTGGGTCGCACTCACGGCCCGGCCATTGAGATCGGCATCCTGCGGATGGTTGGCCGCACCCCAGTCGTCCGCGCGGTTCGGCGTGGCCCAGCTGCCCGGCGCTGCTGCCGTCTGCCGGGCCGGCGCACGCGTCGCATTGGCCGCGCTGGTGCTCGACGCGCTGGCGGCAGGACTGGCGGCGGTATTGGCACGGGACGCTGCCGGGGCCGTCGCGGTACTGCTTGCCGCGGTCGGCGAAGGGGGTTCCGGGCGTGGCGCGGCATTGGGCACCGCGCGTTCGCGCACGGCGACCTCCGGTGATCGGCCCGGCACGGTGACCTCGCGCGCGGGCAGCGTCGCCACCGTCACCGCAGGTGCGGTCACTGGCCGGATCTCGCGCTCACGCACCTGCAGTTCGCGTTGCGGGAGCGTGGCATCCACCCGCGGGCCGGGCACCGTAACGGCCGGAGCGGGTGCTTCGACCACGGTGACCTGGCGCTCCTGGACGGTGACGTCGGGTGTCCGCAGTTGCGGTTCGGCCGGGCGCAGCGTGGGTACGGTGCTGCGCGGCGTCGGTGCTTCCACGGTCACCACGGTGCGCTCGCGCACGGCGATGTCCTGCGGGTCGCGTGGCACCACACGCACTTCGGTGCGCGGCACGCTGGTCGGCGGCACCACGAAATCAGTCGTGGCCTGGGCGACCTCGGTCGCCTGCACAGGCTGCTCCACCGCGGGCGTCGACGGCGCGGGAGGCGCCAGCTGCGGTTCACTGGGCGGTGCAGGCGCGGCGACGGGCTGCGGCGCCGAGGCAGACGGCTCACGCGCGTCGGCACCGGCCGAAGCCACCGCCTGGGCGCTGTCGGCCGCTGCAGCACGGGCGGCTTCCGCGGTCGCCGGTTCGGCGGCCGGCTGGCCGCCTTCCTCCTGTTGCGGGGTGCCGCGGCCCACGAAGGCCACCTGCACGCGCCCGCTCTCGCCGCCCTGCTCCGGTTCGCTCGGCGGCCGGATCAAGGCGACCCACAGCAGCAACAGGGCGAACATCAGATGCAGCAATGCGCTGATCACCGCCGAGGTCCAGCGCATCCAGCGCTGGTCGCGCGGCGCCGGATCCCAGCCCTGCCAGAGCAGGCGACGCATTGCCTGGGCGAAACTCAGCGCCGGCAGGCGTCCGCCGTGCGGAACAGGCGCGCGCTGGGCCAGCTCGGCCAGCACCTCGCTGGCGCGGAACGGCCGCGGCAGCGGCGACAACCCACGCAGCCACAGGCCCCACCCGTAAGGGAGGCCCGTGGTTTTTTCGAGAATGCGCTTGTCCGGCTGGCGAGCCAGCAGCCAATCGAGGATGTCGTCAGCCCGGCGCAGTGGCACGCAGTGCGATCAGGCAGCCGTGCCGCGGGGAATGTACGGCGCGTCGCCACTGTCGTGGTCGGTCGCGTCGCGCACCGCGGTGATGCCGGGCACGCGGCCCATCAGCGTCTTTTCGATGCCCTGCTTGAGCGTGACGTCGGCCATGCCGCAGCCCTGGCAGCCGCCACCGAAGCGCAGCAGCACCACGCCCTCGGCCGAGACTTCCTGCACCGCGACCTTGCCGCCATGCGAGGCCAGCTGGGGATTGACTTCGTTCTCCACCACCCAGCGCACGCGTTCGACCAGCGAGGAACCTTCCGTCGGCGCCTCGCCCTTGATCTTGGGCGCCTTGATGGTCAGCTGCTGGCTGCCGGTCGCATTGGTGACGAAATCGATCTCGGCGCCATCGACCCAGGCCACGCTGGTGGCGGCCACGTAGAGGGTGAAGCCATCGCAGTCCACCGCCCACTCATCACCGAGCAGTTCGCTGGGATCGGCGAACTCCAGGCGGGCATCGGCGCGCGGGGTGCCCGCATCGACGGCGGTCAGGCGCACGCCCATGCCGGGCACGGCCTCACGCTCGATCAGTTTGCGGAAATAGGATTGGGCAGTGTCGGATATCTGGATCATCGGGCTATTCTAGCCAATCCCTTGTTATGCGCTCATTCGGTTTATACACCCGACCGCGCATTGTTCAGTCATCCAGATGTGGAGGAACCCATGGCCGACCTGATTCCGCTGGCCCAAGCCCATTGCGTGCCGCGCAAAGGCAGCGACCACAAGCTCGGCGCCGCCCGGGTCACCGAGCTGCTGGCCCAGGTCCCGGGCTGGGAGCTGGCCGAGGCCGGCCAGGCGCTGACCCGTACCTTCCGCTTCGACAACTACCACGGCACCATGGCCTTCGTGAACGCGCTCGCCTGGGTGGCCCATCGCGAAGACCACCACCCGGACCTGGGCGTGCATTACGACCGCGCCGTGGTGCGCTTCTCCACCCATGACGTGGGTGGCCTGAGCGAGAACGACTTCATCTGCGCGGCGAAAGCCTCGGCCCTGACGGAGTAAGCCCATGAAACTGCCGTACATCGCACTGTCCAGCCTTGCCCTGGTCGCTCTGGCGGGCTGCAACAAGACGCCCGCCGAACCGGCCGCCCCGGTCGCCGCCCCCACCGAGGTCGCGGCGGTCAAGACGCCGCCACCGGAGTACCCGATCGAACTGGCCTGCCAGGGGATCGGCGGCACCAGCACCTTCAAGGTGACCATCGCGGCCGACGGCCAGCCCAGCCAGGTCCAGCTCGCCAGCGGCAGCGGCAACGCCCAGCTCGACGAGCAGGCACAGAAAGCCGTGCAGGCCTGGCAGTTCAAGGCCGCTACCCGCGCCGGGCAGACGGTCTCGACCACGATCCAGGTGCCGGTCAGCTTCAATCCGCCGCAGCCCAAGCCCGACCAGTGCTTCGCGGTCGAAGAACGGCTGCGTCGCGGCGGCTGATCGCCGCGTTGTTGAGGTCAGCCGCCGCAAACCGCGCATCATGGATCGTTAAGGCGCCCGTCGGATCGACGCGTCGCCACGCGCCCGGTGAACACCGCCCCCTCGCAGCACCGCATTTCAGCGGTCCGGCGGGGAGGCGGGGACCGCATGGCGCACTTTTCTCGTACAAGGACGCGTTGGCGGATGCCTGATATTTCCAGTGAAAACGTATGGATCGCCCTGGCGGTGACCCTGGCCGCTGGCCTGGCCACCGCGCTGGGCAGCCTGATGGTGCTGTTCTCACGCCGGCCCAACCCGCGCCTGCTGGCGTTCGGGTTGGCCTTCGCCGGCGGCGCGATGGTCTTCGTCTCGCTGACCGAGATCCTCAACAAGGCGATCGACTCGTTCACCCAGGCCTATGACGCCCGGCTGGGCTTCGCCTACGGCACTGCGGCCTTCCTGGTCGGCGTGCTGCTGATCGTGGTGATCGACCACCTGATCCCGAACCCGCACGAGAGCCTGGACAAGCAGGATCCGCTGTTCCGCGACAACAACAAGGCCTACATCAAACGGGTCGGCCTGCTGACCGCCGTGGCGATCACCGCGCACAATTTCCCGGAGGGCCTGGCGACGTTCTTCGCCACGCTGGAGAGCCCGTCGGTGGGCATGCCACTGGCCTTCGCCATCGCCATCCACAACATCCCCGAGGGCATCGCGATCGCGGTGCCGGTGTACTTCGCCACGCAGAACAAGTTCTACGCGTTCGGCGCCAGCCTGCTGTCCGGCCTCGCCGAACCGATCGGCGCGGCCATCGGCTATGTCCTGTTGTCCGGGGTGCTCAACCACGCCACCTTCGGCTGGGTGTTCGGGATCATTTCGGGCGTGATGGTGTTCCTGGCCCTGGACGAACTCCTGCCCGCGGCCAAGCGCTACGCCAAGGGCCACGAGACCGTCTACGGCCTGGTGGCCGGCATGGGCAGCCTGGCGATCAGCCTGGTGCTGTTCAAGTGGTGACGCTGGCCCGTGTGGGCGGGAAGCGGTAGGGCATGACCGTTGGTCATGCCGGCCTGGGGTGATTGGCGTGGGCGCGTACCGACCAACGGTCGGCACCTACCCCGTCGCTGCGGCCTACGCCGACACTATTTCAACCGGTTCAACACCTCGACCAGCTCCTCGGCCAGCGGTGCATTGATCAGGTACGGCGTCTTGCCCGCGTCCAGCGCGAACTCCAGCGAGGCCGCGTGCAGGAACAGGCGCTTCAGCCCGATCTGCTCACGAAGCCGCTTGTTGACGTCCGGATCGCCGTACTTGTCGTCACCGGCCACCGGATGCCCCAGATGCTGGGCGTGAACGCGGATCTGGTGGGTGCGGCCGGTTTCGATCCGCACCTCGCAGTACGAATGCCCGCCCTTGCGCTCCAGCACCTTGAAGTGGCTGATCGACTCCTTGCCGATCGGGTTGACCTGGACATGGCGCTCGCCGCCCTGGCGCAGGCCCACGTGCAGCGGGGCGTCCACGGTCATGGTGCCATCGGGCATGCGGCCCGCCAGCAGGGTCAGGTAGCGCTTGCGGATGCCGGCGCCATGGTCTTCCCGCAGCAGCGCCTGCAGCTCGCTCAGGGCCGAGCGCTTCTTGGCCACGATCAGCAGGCCCGAGGTGTCGCGGTCCAGCCGATGGACCAGCTCCAGGGTCTTGCCCGGGCGCAGCGCGCGCAGGGTTTCGATCGCGCCGAAGCTGATGCCGCTGCCGCCGTGGCTGGCCACGCCCGACGGCTTGTTCAGCGCCAGCAGCCGATCGTCTTCGAACACGATGGCATCTTCCAGTCGTTTCATGAACGCGGCGGGCGGGCCCGCTTTGTCGCCCTCCTCGTTGAGACGGACGGGTGGAACCCGCACTTCGTCGCCGCCCTCGAGCTTGCGCTCGGCCTTGGCGCGGCCGCCGTTGACGCGGACCTGGCCACTGCGGACGAGCTTGTAGATCAGGCTGCGCGGTGCACCCTTGAGCTGGCCGAGCAGGAAGTTGTCCAGGCGTTGCCCGGCGCGGTCGGCCGGGACAGTGATGATACGTACGCTGGTCATGGCTTCAGCGGCTTTGGGGGTGGGCTCGGTAACGGTCATTGGCCTTTTATTCTGTTACACTCGGCGGGCGAGATAAGGGATTGATTTCGTTGGAAGTTGCTCTGGGCCAGAAGCCCGACTTCCCTCGATTCCGGCACAGTGCGCAGCCACCGCCCCCGGGGCGGCCATGTTAGCGGCTCACCGGCGGTCCCGGCCATCGCCGGATGTCTGACACGCATTCGCGCTGAACATGTCCCTGTGGCGCTCCAGCCTGGCTGAAAGCTGCCTCCGGCCCAGTAACACCCAAACCAAAACAAAATGAAGCGCTCCCGCGGCCTGCCGTGGTGTCGTAGCGCTGGAAACCCAAACTGCCCTCCCCGCGCATGCGCGATGGGCGGTGAAGCGTGACCAGAAGCGAAACCCCATGGCGTTCCGCGCGGTAGCAGCGCGCGAGGAACGCAAGAATGAAGCGAATGCTGATCAATGCCACGCAGGCTGAAGAGCTGCGGGTAGCCATCGTGGATGGCCAGACGCTGTACGACATCGACATCGAACAGCCGTCCAAGGAACAGAAGAAGTCGAACATCTACAAGGGCCGCATCACGCGCCTTGAGCCTTCGCTGGAGGCCGCTTTCGTCGAATACGGCGGCGAGCGCCATGGCTTCCTGCCGCTGAAGGAAATCTCCCGCGATTACTTCCAGGCGGGCGTCGACCACAACAAGGCCGGCATCCGCGAGCTGCTGCGCGAGGGCCAGGAAGTCGTGGTCCAGGTGGACAAGGAAGAGCGCGGCAACAAGGGCGCTGCCCTGACCACGTTCATCTCGCTGGCCGGCCGCTACATGGTCCTGATGCCGAACTCGCCGAGCGCCGGTGGCGTCTCGCGTCGCATCGAGGGCGAAGACCGCGCCGCGCTGAAAGAAGCGCTGGACAAGCTGAACATCCCCGACGACATGGGCGTGATCATCCGCACCGCCGGCGTCGGCCGCGATGCCGAAGAGCTGCAGTGGGATCTGGACTACCTGCTGCAGGTCTGGAAGTCGATCGCCGAAGCGGCGCTGACCAAGCCGGCCTCGTTCCTGATCTACCAGGAATCGCGCCTGATCGTGCGCGCCCTGCGTGACTACCTGCGCGCCGATGTCGGCGAGATCCTGGTGGACACCGAAGAGCTGTACGAGACCGCCCAGGAATTCATGCAGCAGGTGATGCCGCAGACCCTGCGCAAACTCAAGCACTACAAGGACGACATCCCGCTGTTCAACCGCTTCCAGATCGAATCGCAGATCGAAGGCGCGTATGAACGCAACGTCCGCCTGCCGTCCGGCGGCTCGATCGTGGTCGACCAGACCGAAGCGCTGACCGCTATCGACGTCAACTCCTCGCGCGCCACCAAGGGCAGCGACATCGAGGACACCGCTTTCCAGACCAACCTGGAAGCAGCCGACGAAGTGGCACGCCAGCTGCGCCTGCGCGACCTGGGCGGCCTGGTGGTCATCGATTTCATCGACATGGCCTCCAACAAGCACCAGCGCGAAGTCGAGAACCGCCTGCAGAACGCACTCAAGTACGACCGTGCGCGCGTGCAGCTGGGCCGCATCTCGCGCTTCGGCCTGATGGAAATGAGCCGCCAGCGCCTGCGTCCGAGCCTGGGCGAATCCAGCCAGATCGTCTGCCCGCGTTGCGACGGCCATGGCCGCATGCGCAGCGTCGAGTCGCTGTCGCTGTCCATCATCCGTGTGGCTGAAGAGCATGCGATGAAGGAGAACACCGGGCAGGTGCTGGTCCAGGCCCCGGTCGAGATCGCCAACTACCTGCTCAACGAAAAGCGCAGTGCGCTGCGTGAGATCGAACAGCGCCATGACGCACCGATCGTGATCGTCGCCGATGAGCAGCTGCACACCCCGCATTACGAAGTGACCCGCCTGCGCGAGAACGAGCTGGGCGAAGAAAGCGGCAAGCCGAGCTACCAGCGCGGCACCCCGCGCAAGCTGCCGGTGCACGCGCTGACCAAGGCCCAGCTGAACATCCCGGTCGCCCCGGTGGTGACCCAGGTCAAGCACAGCCAGCCGGCCCCGGTGCGCGAAGCCCCGGAACCGGAAGCCGCACCGGCCCCGGTCGCCGCCCCCGTTGCCGCCCCGGCTGCAACCGGCGTGGTGGGTTGGCTGAAGCGCATCTTCGGTGGCGAGCCGGCCCCGGCCGCCGCACCGCAGCCGAGCAACCGCCCGGGCCAGGACGGCAACCGCAACGGTCGCAACAAGGATCGCACCGGCAAGGACCGCAATGGACGTCGCGATGAGCGTGGCGAACGGAGTGGCAACGGCAATGCGCAGGCACAGGGCCGTGGCAAGGACCGTGGTGAGCGTGGCGAACGCGGCCCGAAGGGCGAGCGTCGCGACGAGCGCCGCCAGGACACCGCCGCCGCACCGGCCAATGGCAACGCCGCGCAGGTGCAGGCACCCGGCCAGGGCAAGCCGCGCAACGAGCAGCAGCCGGCCAAGCCGCGCAATGAACCGCGCAATGACCAGCAGCAGCCGAAGCTGAAGCAGAAGCAGGGCCAGAACGGCCAGGCCAAGCCGCAGCAGAACGAGGGTGAGAAGCCGGCCGTGAGCGAAAAGCCCGCGCGCCAGCCGCAGGCCGATGCACCCAAGCCGACCAGCACTGCACCGGTCGCTGCCGACGCCGCCGTGATCGCTGCGGCGGCCGTGGTGGCCACCGATGCCGCCGCGCCGGCCGCCCACGTCCAGGAAACGGCCAAGGCCGCCCCGGCCGAGGATGCACAGCTGAGCGACACCGACGCCATCGAACAGGGTGACGCGCCGGCCAATGCCGAAGACGGTACCGGTGAAGGCGCCTCGCGCCGTCGTCGTGGTCGTCGCGGTGGCCGTCGCCGTCGTCGTGGCAACGGCGAGCAGGCTGCCGGCAGCGATGGCCTGAACGGTGACGACAACGGTCTGGATGACGATGGCGACGACCAGGACGGCGATCAGGACGGCGGCACCGCTGCCCCGGCCGAGCGTCAGGTGGCCAACAACGGTCAGCCTCAGCCCGAGTTCGAGTTCGACGACGAATCCGGCAACGCGCCGGCCGCTGCGCCCGCACCGGTCCAGGCCCCGCGCCCGGCTCCCGTGGCGGCCGTCGCTGCCGCGGCGCCGGTCGCCGTGGTCAGCAGCCCGGTCGTGACCGCCGGTCACGCCGAGCCGACCCCGGCCCCGGTGGCTGCACCGGTTGCCGAGAAGGCTCCGACCCCGGTCGTTGAGAAGGCGTCTGCCCCGGCAGTCGAGCCGATCACCGAGAAAGCGCCGGCCTCCTACAACGACCCGGTGCCGTTCGTGGAAAGCCCGAGGCCGAGTCCGATTGCTGCTCAGCCGGCCGCGCCGGTGGAAGCTGCGCGTCCGGTTGAGCCGGTGGCTGCTCCGGTGGTTTCGGCCCCGGTAGCTGCTCCGGCTCCGGTAGCTGCTCAGGCGGCTCCGGCCCCGGCAGCTGCTCCAGCGGCGCCGGCTCCGGTCGCTGCTCCGGTGGCGCCGGCTCCGGTTGCTGCTCCGGTGGCTCCGGCTCCGGTCGCTGCTCCGGCGGCTCCGGCTCCGGCCGCTGCTCCGGCGGCTTCGGCCCCGGTCACTGCTCCGGTGGCTCCGGCCCCGGTCGCTGCTCCGGCGGCTCCGGCTCCGGTGGCTGCTCCGGCCGCTCCGGTCATTGAGACCGCTGCGCAGGAAGTGAAGGAGCCGACCGCCGCGCCGGTGCAGACCAGCATGCTGGATGCCGTCGACGCGACCCAGGCCCCGGCACAGTCGGCAGCCCCGCAGGCCCGTACCGAATCGGCCTCGGCCGGCCCGGTCGTGCACAACGGTCAGCTGTTCGGTTCGGCCGTCAGCGAAACCCCGGCCGCCACCAACGCTGCCGAACAGGCTGCGCAGGCCGAAGCCCGCGAGGACATCCCGACCGATGCCCCGCAGGCCGACGAAGGCGACAAGGCTGACCAGGAAAAGCAGGAAAAGAACGACACGCCCTGACCTGGGTGAGTGACGCAACAAACAGACAGCGGCCTTCGGGCCGCTGTCTGCGTTTGGGGTATTGAATGGCGCAGCAAGCGGCGTGCGTCAGACGGCGGTCATGATGGCGGCGCTGAGAGCATCCACGCATGGCGTGGATCTACCCATGCCATCGGACGCATCAAGGATGGACCCACGCCATGCGTGGATTCCGCATCGGACCCATCAAGGGTAGATCCACGCCATGCGTGGATGCGACCATTCGCGCGCTACGCCGTCACCGACGACGCAGCGCGTGCCTCAGGGCGTCGTCGCCCCGGCGTTTCCGGTGCCCGGCGCAAACTGCAGGCGGGTCCACACACCGTAATGATCCGAGGCCCAGCGGCCATCGGCATACGGCTGGTCGAACAGGATCTTCGCCTCGCGGGCGAGCAACCTGTCCTGCTGGAAGAAAATGTGGTCGATGCGCGAGGGTGCTTCGTAGTAGTGCCGGTTGAGCGTACTGACCTGGGCCAGTTCGTTGTTGACGTGCACGCTGCCGTAGCTGTCGCCGTAATGATTACGCAGCTCGCTCAGGTCACCGGCATCCACCAGCGCATTGAAGTCACCGGCCACCACCACCGGTGCGTCGCCCGCGGTCTGCGCGATGAACGCCAGCAGGTCCGCGACCTGCTCGCCGCGGATGCGGCTGCCTGCCGCATCCGATCGCTCGTTCAAGTGCGTGGCGTAGACATTCACCGGGCGGCCGTCCACATCGATGCGCAGATGCGCCACGGTGCGGTAGTCGTTGATCGGTGCCAGCAGGTGGTCGTTGCGCGACAACACCGGGCGACGGGTCAGCAGGGCATTGCCGTAGCGCTTGAAACGCCCCGGCGGATCGGTGGAGACGAACTGGTAGTCGTAGCCGAGCTTGCGCGCCAGCCACGCGGCCTGGTTGCGCACGTGGGGCTTCTGGATCACTTCCTGCAGCGCGATCGCGTCAGGCTTGAGTGCCTGCAGTTCGCGCAGGATCACCTGGCGGCGGGCCGGCCAGTCTTCGCGGTCGTGGTGCAGGTTGAAGGTGACCATGGTCATCTCCTGCCCTGCCCCGGTGGCCTGCGCCCACGCAGGCAGTGGCGCCAACGCCAACGCCAGCGCGGCGGCCATCAGGCCGCCCATCATCTTCGTCATCTGCCGCATTACGGTGCCTTGCGCTCTGCCCGGCGTACCGACGCCGGAATCTCGATCTCGACCTTGGCCGGCACCTGCATCACGCGCAGCTCGCCCCCCACCCATTCCGCCGGCTCCCCATTGATGATGGTGGCGCCCGGCTCGCCGCTGTACGGCCACGGCAGCACCACGCCGCCGGCCGGCGGAATCAGCCCGGCCGACACGGTCAGGGTGAGCTGCTTGTCGTTGCGGACCAGCGCGTAGTTCAGCTGCCCGTTCGGCGTGCGCAGGCCTTGTACACCGACCCCCTTGCCTTCCAGCCAGCGCGACGGCACGCCGGCGGCCAGCACCAGGCTGTCGTCGATGTCGCGGTTGTACGCGAACATGTCCAAGGCCGAGCGCACGAAGTCCGAGGCCACCCACGCATGCGGCAGGTCGCCCAGGAAGAACGGTTTGCGCGGCGTGCGCGAGACCACTTCGGCCCACTGGTTCCAGGGCTGCGGCGCGCGGTCCTTGAAGAAGAACTCGGTCGCCTGCCAGGCGCGGTCACGCCAGCCCAGGCGTACGAAGGCGGCCACGTTGCGCCACTCGTAGGGGGTGTAGTCCTTCCACTCGCGCTTGCCATCCCGACGCGCTTCGAACTCTTTCCAGTACCGCTCGAAGGTGTTGTTCAAGTAAGGCTGGGGCAGGCGACCCTGCTCACCGGCCGGCGCCAGCGCGATGGTGGTCGAGGTTGCATCGAAATCGCCGAGCTCGGCCGAGCCCGGCAGATAGTCGATCCTGTGCTGTGCGGTCGCGGCCAGCAGCGAGGCCTGCAGGTCGTCACGGAACTGGTCGCGCGATTCGCTGATCTGCATCGCCTCCGCCTTGCCCAGCGTGCTGGCGATGATCGCCGCATCCTTGTAGCCCCGCAGCGACCAGAAGTTGTCCCAGTACGAATGCATCGGCTTGGCCGAATAGCCTTCGTGGCTGATCGAGACCGGCATCATCCCGTAGAAGGCCGGGTTGCGGGCGCGGTTCTCCTCGGTGCGCTCGCTCAGGCGCAGCTGCTCCATGTACTGGTAGGCGCCCTGCACATGCGGCCACATCACCTCCAGGAAGGTGGTGTCGCCGGTGTAGCGCCAGTACTCGGCGATGTTGAAGATCAACTCGCCGTGGCTGTCGTTCTCCGGCACCGGGTCGCTGCCGCGCGAATCCACGCAGCACGGCACCTTGCCGTTGTCGAATTGATACGGCGCATACCAGTTCACGTACTGGCGCACCGCATCGCTGCGGCCCATGCGCAGCAGGCCTTCGGAAATCATCGCGCCATCGCGGATCCAGCTGCGCGAATACGAGCGCGTGCCCGGCTGCAGGCTGGGCCCGATGCGCGAGATCAGCATGTGCGCCAGCGAAGTGCGCAGCGTGTCGGCCAGCGGCTTGCCGGCGGCGGGAACCTGCAGCGTCACCTGGTCCAGCTTGGTCCGCCACATCGAGGCGACCTGCTGCTGCGCCTTGGCCGCGTCGAAGGCCGAGGGCATGGTCCAGTTGCCGGTCTGCGGCAGCACGATGGCCACCTCGCGGCTCTGGCCCGGCTCCAGCTTCCAGCGGTAGAGCAGTGCGCCCGAGGCCAGGCCGGTGCCGTCCTTGACCTCTGTGGTGCCCGGCAGCTTGCCGCTGGCCAGGTGGACCACATCGAGCTTGCTGTCGAAGGCGGTGGCGAAGGCGGCATCGGGTGCCTGCGCCGGGTAAAGGCGCGGCTTGCCGTTGACATCCACGTGGGTCGGGTCGAACGACAGGTTGTCGATCCGGCTGACGCCGCCGACGGTGTTGAGGAACTGGGTCGGCGGATTCACCTGCCAGGGGCGCACGGCCAGGGCCAGCGTGTACTCGTGGGCGACCTTGTCCGGGTTGCGCAGGGTGTAGCGCCCGACCAGCTGCGCGTTGTCCGGCGTGCCCTGCACGAAGCCGGTTACCTGCAGGCCGGCCTTGTCGTGGGTCCAGCCGACGTTGGCGATCGGCAGGTAGTCGTCCTGCAGCGACTGGCGGGTGGTGACGTCGGCCCAGCTCAGCAGCTTGTTGTCGACCAGCACGAACGGCTCGACGCTGAAGCTGGATTTGGCCACTTCCAGCGCGCCGTCTTCACCGATCAAGGCCTGCTCGCGGCCGCCATCCAGGCCGAGCAGCGTCCAGTACGGCTGTTCACCGGTGAAACCGCGCGGCACCGAGCCGCGCGGCAGCTCCGCGCCGACCGAGCGGACGAAATCATTCGGGGTCGCGGCGAACTCGAGCGGTTTCAGCGTGATGTCGCGGATGCCGTAGCGCCAGCTCGGGCCGCCTTTCAGGTCGAAGCGCAGGTAGCGCGCTTCGGTATCGGGCAGGGCCAGCCAGTCACGGCCACCGCCGCCGGCGGTCACCTCGCGCACCGTGTTCCAGGCGCGACCGTCGGCCGAGGAACGCACCACGTAGCGCGTGGCCTCCAGCCCGGGCAGCCATTCGATCACCGCCCCACCGAACTCGCGCACCTTGTGCAGGTCCAGGCTGATCGTCTGTTCGGCCACGCCGCCGCTGATCCACACCGTGTCCGGCTTGCCATCGACGATGCGGTTCTGCAGCGCGGTGGCGGTATCGGCGATCACCGACGGGCTCAGCGAGGAGGTATCGGCCGGCGGCAGTCCCTGCAGCGTGAGCCGGTCGAAACAGACCGTGCCCTTGCCGCCCACCTTGCTGTAGATCGTGAACTCCATCGCAGCGCTGCGCTTGAGCGTCTTGTCCGTCTCCGGGCCCCAGGCCTTGTCGATCTGGCGCTTGCGGTACTGCACCGGCGTCCACGCCTTGGGGAACGCGTAGCCGGGCCGGTTGACCCACCACACGTTGTCGCCACTGGCGTCGATCAGTTTGAACTGCAGATCGTTGGCGGGGGAATCACCGCGCAGCTGGAAGCCGAACTGGTAGTTCTCCGGGTACTGGATGCCCAGCTCGCGTCGGATGCCGACGTAGCCGGAGACGTTGTGGAAGTCGTAGTCCAGGCAGAGCGCGCGGCCGCCGCCACTGCCGGCGACGCTGCGCAGCGAACCGCTGACCTGGTCGGAGACGACCAGCTTCCACGGACTCATGTCGTCGAAGCTGTCCAGCACCTTGGGTGCCGGCAACACCGGCGTCGCCGGCGGTGCGGCCGAGGCCGCCAGTGACCAGACCAGACCCAGACCCACCGCGACGACGGCATGCTTCACCCTTTGACACTCCCCAGCAACAGACCTTGGATGTAATAACGCTGCAATGCCAGGAACAGCAGCAGCACCGGAACCACCGTGACCACCGCGCCGGCCATCATCATTTCAACGTCCATGATGTGCTCGCGCGAGAGCGTGGCCAGGGCCACCGGGAGAGTGTAGTGCTCCTGATCGGTCAACACGATCAA
This sequence comes from Stenotrophomonas sp. TWI1183, assembly GCF_039673115.1. Taxonomy (NCBI): domain Bacteria; kingdom Pseudomonadati; phylum Pseudomonadota; class Gammaproteobacteria; order Lysobacterales; family Lysobacteraceae; genus Stenotrophomonas; species Stenotrophomonas sp. TWI1183. The sequence continues at coordinate 197,724 of NZ_JBDJKZ010000004.1, read as the reverse complement.
CGGCCACATGAAATCGTTCCAGGCGGCCATGAAGGTGAAGATCGACAGGGTCACCAGCACCGGCTTGAGCATCGGCAGCACGATCTGGAAGAAGATCCGCAGCTCCCCTGCCCCGTCGATGCGGGCCGCTTCAAGCAGCTCGTCCGGGATCGAACGGGCGTACTGGCGGACCAGGAAGATACCGAACACCGTCGCCAGCGCCGGCACGATCACGCCACCGAAGTTGTTGACCAGGCCCAGCTGCTTCATCAGCAGGAACAGCGGCAGCATCGCCACCTGCGCCGGGATCACCAGCGCGGCCAGCAGCAGCTGGAAGATGCGCTCGCGGCCGGCGAAGCGCAGCTTGGCGAAGGCATAGCCGGCCATGGTGTTGAGCAGCAGCGAGCCGAAGGTGATCGCCAGCGAGACCATCAGGCTGTTGACGAAGTTGTTGGCCATGCCGGTACGCGCGAACAACTCATGGTAGTTCGCGGTCGTCAGCGAGGACGGCAGCAGCGGGGGCGGGAAATGCGCCGCCTCGCCGGTCGGCATGAACGACACCGACAGCATCCACAGCAACGGCGCCAGGCTCAGGACCGCGAGCACCAGCAGGCCGCCATTGACCCACCAGGCATGCCAGCGCGATTGACCGATTTCACGACTCATACCAACTGCCTCTTGCGGCCGAAACGCAGCATGATGCTGGTGACGCCCAGGATGATCAGGAACAGCAGGAACGCCACCGCGGAGGCGCGGCCCAGGTTCCACCACTTGAAGCCTTCTTCAAACATGAAGTACAGCACGCTGACGGTGCTCTGCAGTGGGTCGCCACGCGTCATCACGTAAGGCTCGGCGAACAGCTGGAAGTAGCCGGACACGGTGATCACGCCGACCACCAGCAGCACCGGGCCGAGCATCGGCAGGGTGATGTGCAGGAACTGCTTCCAGCGCGAGGCGCCATCAATGCGGGCGGCCTCGTACAGGTCATGCGGGATCGCCTGCAGGCCGGCCAGGAAGATCACCATGTTGTAGCCGAAGTTCTTCCACACCGCGAACAGCATGATGGTCGGCATCGCCCAGTTCGGGTCGCCGAGCCAATCGATCGGGCTGATGCCCAGATGGCCCAGGCCATAGTTCACCAGGCCGTAGCTGGTATGGAACAGGTAGCGCCAGATCACCGCCACCGCCACCAGGGTGGTCACCACCGGGGCGAACAGCGCGGTGCGGAACAGCGCCTTGAAGCGTGCGGCCGGAGCGTTGAGCAGGATCGCCGCGCCCAGCGACACCGCGATCGACAGCGGTACGCCGACGATCACGAAATACGTCGTGTTCCACAGCGACTTCCAGAACATCGGGGTCTGCAGCAGATCGATGTAATTGCCCAGGCCGACAAAGCGCAGATTGTCCCCATCGGACAATGCATACAGGTCGAAATCGGTGATGCTCAGGGCCAGCGCCGAGAACACCGGCAGGCCGAAGAACACGGCGATGACCAGGATGGCCGGACCGGCGAACATCCAGCCGGCAAGCGAACGCTGCTTCATGGTGCCGCCTCCGTGGCCACGGCACTGGAGTGCTGCCTGTCGCTCACCCCGGAGGATTCCTGGCGGTGCTGCTCATGCATCCAGCGGCGTTTGGCGAGGACCTTGTCCACGCGTGCATCCAGCTCTTTCACTGCTTGATCCTGGTCAAGGCCACCACGCACCACCTGTTCGGTGGTAATCCGCATTTCCTGGGCGATCCGCTCCCACTCCAGCACCTTCGGGGTCGGCTTGACCCGCTCGAGCTGGTCGCGGAACGGCTGCGCCAGTGGATCGTTGGCCAGCGAGGGATACTCCCAGGTGCTGCGCCGCGGCGGCAGATCGCCGATGATCGAATGGAAGCGCTCCTGGATCGCCGGGCGCGACAGGAACTCGATCAGCTTCCACGAGGCTTCCTTCTGCTTCGAATCGCGGAAGATCACCAGGCTGGTCCCGCCGGCGATGCCCGCACCCGGGCCATCCGGACCCGGCAGCGCGGCCGTGCCCCACTGCCCTTCCAGCTCCTTGGGCTGCAGTTTCTTGAACTCGCGGATGTTCCAGGGGCCGGACACGTAGAACACATTGAAGCCCCGGAAGAACTCGTCCCAGACGTTGGAGATCTGCGTCTCGGACATGCGCGGGGCCCAGCCCTGCGCGAACATGTTCTCGTAGAAGCCCAGCGTCCTGCGGAAGCCCGGGCTGCTGAAGTTGCCGCGGGTGTCCTCATCGCGCAGCAGCGGATCGGGCTGCTGCAGGGCGAAGGACAGCTGCTGCTCGAACTCGTTGATCGGCATCAGCACCGCGTAGCGGTTCGGACCCTGCATCTTCTTGATCGCCGCCATCATGTCGTTCCACTCGTCCCAGCTGCGCGGCGGGTGGTCATAGCCGGCCTTGGCCAGCAGGTCCTTGCGGTAGTACAGCAGGCGCGTATCCACGTACCACGGCACGCCGACCAGCTCGCCATGGATCACGTTGGTATCCCAGATACCCTGGAAGTAATCGGCCGGGTCCACCACCTTCGACTGCGCCACGTAGGGCTGCAGCGGCGTCAGGGTGTTGAGTTCGGCGAATTCGGGAATCCAGGTATTGCCCAGCTGGCACACGTCCGGCAGCCCTTCTGCGGCGAACGCGGTCAGCAGCTTTTCATGCGCGGCCGTCCAGGGGATGTTCTGCACATCGACATGGATGCCCGGGTTTTCGGCCTCGAACTCGCGAACCAGACCGGTGACGACTTCAGCCTCGCGACCCATCGCCCAGAAACGCACGGTCACTCCTTCCGGTTCCTTCCGGCAGGCACTCAACAACAGGCTGCCGACGATCAGCAGCAACAGACTCAACCCCAGCTTCGGGCGCGACGACGATGGCACTGCTTACTTCCCCTGCTGCTGGTTGCGGTTCGAATTGGAATTGTTCTTCTGTTCCTGGGCTGCTGCCGCGCGCGATTCGGCGATGCCGACCGAGCGCGCCGAGGCGGCCTTTTCATCTTTCTGCAGTTCCATCGGCTGGTCCTCGCCTTCCGGCGTCAGCCAGCCACCGGTGAAGCCGGCGCGTTCCAGGCCCTTGCGGATGTGCGGATTCTTCTTCATCACATCCCAGACGAAATCATTCCGGTAGTTGGCGATCATGGTCAGGATCGGGCCCTGGTCGATGCCGATGTAATCACTGGCCACCCAGCCGCGATCCGGGACCAGGCGACCGGTCTTGATCGGGATGTCGTAGTTGAAGCTGGGATTGAACGAATCCAGGAAGCCGTAACTGGAATAGATGTAGTCGCCGTAGCGCTTGTGCATCTCCACCGCCGCCGGGATCACCTCTTCCGGGGCGAACACGATCGAGGAGATCGCCGCGGTCGGCGCGATGGTGCCGTCATCGAAGTTCTCGCGCAGGCCGGCGCCGCGCGAAGAGTAATGGCGGAACTGGCGCTGCTCGCCGCGGTATTCCTGGGTGGTGTTCTGCGGGCCGTCGCTGGCGGTGAGGCCCCACACGTTCTGGCCGTAATCCTTCCAGTTCATCGGGTTGGCGATCGCGTATTCGCGCTGCGCCAGGGCCGCCGAGCGGCTGTTGAGGAAGTAGGTGCTGCCCCGCTCGCGCATGTAGGCATCCTGGATGTCGCGGAAGTCGACCCACACATGCGTGTACTGATGGCCGAACAGCGGACCGAAGGACAGGTATTCCTGGCCCTGGTAGACGCCCCAGTCGTTGTCGTAGGTACGCGTCCAGACCGTCCAGGCGTCCGGGCTGACCGGATGGGTCGGCGAGCCGAGCGCGAGGATGTAGACCATCATCGCCTCGTTGTAGCCCATCCAGTCGTGATCGATGAAGCCGCTCTCGGGGAACCAGCCCATCGAGATCAGCGGCGCACGCTGCTGCAGCCACGGCCAGTCCACGCGCTTGTACAGCGTGTCGGCGATCTCGCGGATCTCTTTTTCGCGCGCGTCGTCACCGTCGTAATAGGACTGCGCGAACAGCACGCCCATCATCAGCAGCGCGGTATCCACGCTGGAGAGTTCCACCCAGCTGTCGTAGCGGCGGCCTTCCTGCATGTCCAGGAAGTGGTAGTAGAAGCCTTTGTAGCCGCCCTTGCCGGTGCGCTGCGGGCCCATCGGCAGGTCGCGGAAGAACTTCAGCGTCAGCAGGGTGCGGTCGATCGCCTGGTTGCGGCTGACCCAGCCGTTCTCGATGCCGATCGGATAGGCGGTCAGCGCGTAACCCACCGAAGCGATGCTGGCGAACGGACGCGACGGGTAACGGTCCGGGCTGAGCCCGTTGACCTCGTTGGTGGTATCCCAGAAGAACTGGAAGGTGCGGCGTTCGATATCGTCGAACAGCGGCGGCAGCTCCGGCTTCATCGGCCGCGGCGGCACATCCGCCTCGACCAGAATCACGGGCGGCTTCGGCTTGGCCGGCTCCTGCTGGGCCTGCGGCTGACAGGCAGCGGCGGCGAGACTGATCGTCGCAGCGGTCAACAGGTGGCGTGCCTGCATGGGCCAACTCCTTGTGCGGTGTTCGTGACTGGGAAGCATAACGTCCAATGACCTGAAATCGTTTACAGAACGCCGCTTTAAAAAACCACGCATGCGTGGTCGAAAGCGGCGGGTCATTGCCCAGGCCGCTGCCACCCTCCGTGGCACCGGCCTGGACAATGGACTGGCCCGAGGGCCAGCCATTGCCATGAAACCGGCCCCGTCCGAGGACGGGGCCGTTGCTGCATCAGAAGCGGAAGCCGACTTCGGCCTTGACCTGACGCGGAGTACCGATGATGTCGCCGGTCTCGTTGTAGCTGGCCTGCAGCTTGCCGTTGGTCTTCACGTAGTTGTAGGTGGAGAAGTTGTCGAAGTTGAACACGTTGATGATGTCGATGCGCGCGTACAGCTCGGTCTCGCCCGGCATCTTGAACGTCTTCGTCGCCTGCAGATCGACCGAACGGTAGCCGAAGATCTTGCCACCCACCAGGAACTTGCCATTGGCGTTGGGCACAGCTGCCTGCGGGGTCGGCAGGTTGTAGCCACTGGCCTGCGGCACCGGGTACCAGTCGTTGACGGCGGTCGGGGTGGCCAGGGTGACCTTGCCACCGAAGGTGATGCCCCAGAAGCCCGCGTACGAACCGGTGACCACCAGGCGGTGGCGCGGCGCGCCGTTGGAGCGGATGGTCGGATAGTCTTCGATCAGGCCGCGGTCAAACGCGTACTTCTCGTTGATGTCACGGTTGTGGCGCGCGGTGGTCCAGGTGTAGGCCACCGAGGTGCCCCAGCCGCTTTCCTGGGTGAACGGCTTCTGCGCCGACAGCAGGACCTGGGTCGCACGGGTCTTGATGCCCTGCTGGCCGATGATCAGGCTGCCGAAGCCCGGCACGTTGCAGCTCCAGGCCTGGCTCAGGCCCGGGTCGGTGCCGCCACACAGGCGCGGGTCATCGAAGAACTGGCCGGTCGGGTAACGGTTGCCCAGGGTGAAGGCGAAGCCGTCGTAGCTCAGGGTGCGGGAAATGGTCGCATCGGTCAGCCAGTCACCGACCTGGTTGCTCATGCCGAAGCTGAACTGATCCGAGTACGGCACCTTGAGGTTGTTGTTCAGCAGGTCGACTTCCAGACCGGCATTGCTGGTCGAACCGACCAGGGCCTGCAGGTTGCCGATGCCGTTGAGCAGGTTCGGGTTCCAGTCATAGCAGGCGGCCTGGCCGTCGATGCAGGTGCCGGTGCCCGGGTTGCGGAAGTAGATGGTCGGCTGCGGCAGGGCCAGCTTGGTGGTTTCCAGCTGCAGGTTGTCGAACAGATCGCGGTCATACGAACGACCGGCACCACCGTGGAACACGTGCTGCTCGTCGGCGTTGAGGTCATACGAGAAGCCCAGGCGCGGCTGCCAGGCATCCTTGAACGCCTTGCGGTTGTGGCCGTTGCTGATGTAGTCGCCGATGTTCAGGCCACCCAGTGCCAGCGAATCGGCGTAGGTCTGGCCAGCGGCCGCACGCGGATCCTGCGAGTAGATCGCGTCGACCACCTGCTGCGGGGTCACGAAGTCCAGGTAGGACGGGGTCTTCTCGTAGTCCCAACGCAGGCCAAGGTTCAGCTGCAGATGGTCGTTGACCTGCCAATCGTCCTGGATGAAGAGGCCGATCTGCTTGGACTTCGAGCGCACTTCGCCCGACACGCCCGACACGCCGGTCACCGGCTTGACGAACTGCGCCTTGTACGGAATGGAAGACGGGAAGTCCGGATCACCCAGGCTGTAGGTGAAGGTCGGATTGATCTGCGCGGCATCGGATGCGTACAGGTCGATCTGCTTGTACTTGGCACCCATCTTGATCGTGTGGTCACCCTGCCACTCGATGCCGTCCAGGGTCAGGTTGTCTTCGATCGACCAGCCCTTCTGGCCCTTCACCTGCGAATCCAGCGCCGATGCGCCACCGATCTTCACCACGGTGCGGTCTTCGGTGCCGTCCGGTGCGGTGTAGGTGATGCCGTTGGCCAGGGTCAGCGGGGTCGGGTTGTTGAACGAATCTTCGTGGGTGACCATCAGCTCGTTGTAGTAACGCTCGCCGCTGTGGTTCCAGCGCAGGGCGTAACGACGGTCGGTGTTGACCACTTCGCGGCCGGCTTCCGGCGCGGTCTGGCCACTGAACTGCGACTGGGTTTCATCACGGTCCTGGAAGGTCAGCTCGATGCGATCGTTGTCGGTCGGCTCGAAGTCGATCTTGCCGAAGATCAGATCCTGCTGGAACGGCTGGCTGGCCGGGCCGAGGCCTGCGGCGCCGTCGGCCGGCAGCAGGCCGGCGGCACTGCTCACCGCGCCGTCCGGCGCGATGGTGACCGGCAGGTCGAAGCGCTTGGCTTCATAGGTCACGAAGAAGTGGGCCTTGTCCTGGATGATCGGGCCACCCAATGCAAAACCGTATTCCTTCTCGGCCGATGCCTCTTTCGTCTGGCCAGCCTGACGCTCGGCCGGGGTCTTGGCGCGCATGTCTTCGTTGGTGTAACGGTAGAAGGTTTCACCCTTGAACTCGTTGGTACCGGACTTGGTGGCCGCGGTCACGGCCGCGCTCGACACCTGGCCGTACTCGGCCTTGTAGTTGCCGCTGATGACCTTGTATTCACCGATCGCCAGCTGCGGGAACGGGTTGCCGGCGCTGCCGGACTGGCCGGCGACGCCGCCGCCCTTGACGTAGCTCTTCTGGCCCACGCCGTCGATGTAGACGTTGGTGCCATCGGAGTTGGTGGCGCCGCCACGCAGGGAGGTATTGCCCTTGGCATCACGGGTGAAGATCAGGCCCGGAACCGCGTCGGCGAATTCCAGGAAGTTGCGCGACACCTGCGGGGTGGTCTGGATCTGCTGCAGGCTGACGGTCTTGCCCACTTCGGAGGTGCGCACTTCCTGCAGCAGGGTCGGCGCAATGACGTTGACCGTGTCCAGGTTGGTGGCGTTGGCGGTGCTGCCGTTGGCCGGCGCGCCGCTGAAGTTCAGGGTCGCGGTCGAGGCCACGGTGACCGTCACCTTCTGCGTCTGGCCATTGGCCACGACGTTGTAGGTGCCCGGGTCCAGGCCCATCAGCGAGTAGCTGCCATCGGCACGGGTGGTGGCGCGGCGCACGGTGCCGCTGGCCACGTTGGTGGCGGTGACTTCGGTGCCGGCGGCAGCCTCGGCGACCTGGCCGCGCAGCGACGAGGTGGCCGACTGTGCCATCACGGTCGGGGCGGCGCCCAGCATCAGGCAGGTGACCAGCGCGCTGGACAACAGACTGCGTGCGGGCGCGCGGTTGCGGTGATTGGAATACGTCATGTAACTCTCCGGGTGGTGGTGGCCGTCTTTGCGGCCCCTGTCGTTTTATGTGGTGCGTTGTTTTAGGGCGTCACGACCAACGGTCGCGACCTACTGCTCGGTTCTGGCTTTGCTCGAATCACGCACGATCAGGGTCGGCACGAGCGTCTGCTTGTCGCCGGCCCCTTCTGTGTTGTTGCCATCCATCAACTGCAACAGGCGCGTCGCGGCCTTATCGCCGAGGTCGGCGATACTCACCTGCATCGTCGTCAACGACGGGTGAACGAAACGTGCCAGCGGAATGTCATCGAAACCCGCCAAGGCGACATCGGTCGGCACGCGGACACCTGCCTGCGCGAACGCATACAGACACCCCAGCGCCATCATGTCGTTGGCGGCGAACACCGCATCGGGCAGCGTGCCGGCTGCCAGCAACTCCTGTCCGGCGCGATGGCCGGAAGCTTCGTCAAAGTCACCGGGCAACTCGATACCTTGGGCAGCATCGCCGAAGGCCGCCAGCGCATCGCGGAAACCGCGCAGGCGCTCACGGGCGTCGTAGTTGAGGTCCGGACCGGAAATGAAGGCGATGCGTCGATGCCCGACATCCAGCAGGTGGCGGGTCATCGTCATCGCACCGGCATGGTCATCGATGCTCAGCACCGGATGATCCTGCTCGGGCAGATAGGTGTTGATCAGCACCGTGGGCAGCGCCTGCGGGAGGTTGTCGGTGAGGAAGCCCGGGCTCTCGGCATACGGCGAGAGCACCAGCAACCCATCGACACGACCGCGCATGGCACGCAGGGCCGCGCCCTGCTGCTCCTGGTCACCGTGGTAACTGGACACGAGCAGATGCTGGCGACGCTCGCGGGCCACCCCATCGATGCCGCGCATCAGTTCGGAGAAGAATTCGCCATAGAGATCGGGCAACACCACGCCAATGGTGTTGGTCCGTCGGCTGCTCAGGCTCCGGGCCGCTGCGTGCGGGGTGTAGCGCAGTCGCGCCGCTACCTCCAGCACCAGCTTGCGCACGGGCTCGGCAACATTTTCATGGCCATTGAGTGCGCGCGAGACCGTGGCAACAGAGACACGGGCCTCACGGGCGACATCTTTGATAGTGATCGCTGCCTTGTTCACTTCGCCGCCCTCCACGGCTTAGAGATCTGGGCTTGGCGCGGAATGTAAGCGTTTTCAAACCCGGATGTAAACACTACGTTAGCCTCATGTCGTACGGCGGTAACCAAAAGCTGTCCATGGCGGCCCCTTTCGGGACTGGCCAGGACAAGGCGGGACAAGGGTTTCAGCGGTTTTTGACCGGTGTCTCGGCACGGATGGACAACGCGTGGATATCGGTCTCCATCATCGTCCCCAGGGCCGCATAGACGGCCCGATGGCGCGCCAGCGGCAGCTTTCCTTCGAAGGCCGCGCTGACCACGTGTACCTTGAAATGGCCGCGGCCGTCCCGCGCGCCCTCGTGGCCGGCGTGGCGGTGGCTGTCGTCCTTGACCTCCAGCAGCTCGGGATCCAGCGCCTGCTGCAGGGCCTCGCGGATGCGCTCGACCCGGTTCATGGCAGGACCTTGCGAAACGGGCGGACCTGGACGCGCACGTAGACGCCCGCCTCTACATAAGGATCGGCGGCGGCCCAGTCCTGGGCCTGGGTCAGCGAATCGAACGCGGCGATGACCACGCTGCCGCTGAAGCCGGCCGGGCCGGGGTCTTCGCTGTCGATGGCCGGGCACGGGCCGGCCAGCAGCAGCCGACCTTCATCCTGCAGGGCCTGCAGCCGGGCCAGATGAGCCGGGCGCGATGCCAGACGGGCGGCCAGCACATCGGTGCCGTCATAGCCTTCAATCACATACCACACGGGCAACTCCGAGGTCTTGTTGAATCGAACCCGGGCATTCTAGCGGGGCTGGCTGGACACTGGCGCGGCAACCCCGTAGTCTTATGTCCATTGCACGTGGCTGGACGCAGCGCCCCGTCGGCACCCGGCTCCACCGCCAGCCGACGACCGACCCACTGCCCCACACCAGCACACGTAGACGACCTCCCCGTAGTTCTGTCGCTGCCCATCGCGGCGCGCCTTGCTGTTTGAAGTGTGGAATCGCGCCGACCCAGGCGTGTCATGGCTTGCCATCCTGCCGCCCGGCACCGTTCCGGACGCTGGCATGGTGCGGCGACCGGTCCGTTGCAATACTGACGTCTATTTGATGACTGCCGAACTCGCGCTCGACGCGAACCCGCCAACCCGAGTGCCCGCCCCACAGCAGCAGGAAATGCCGCTGGCCGTGGTGCATGGACAGCCGGTCCTGCAGATTCCGCAGGACCTGTACATCCCGCCGGACGCGCTGGAAGTCATCCTGGATGCCTTCGAGGGTCCACTGGACCTGCTGCTGTACCTGATCCGCCGGCAGAACCTCGACATCCTGGACATCCCGGTCGCCGAGATCACCCGCCAGTACGTCGAGTACATCAACGTCATGCAGGAGCTGCGCTTCGAACTGGCGGCCGAGTACCTGGTGATGGCGGCGATCCTGGCCGAAGTGAAATCGCGGATGCTGTTGCCGCGGCCGCCCAGCATCGAGGGCGAGGAAGCCGATCCGCGTGCCGAGCTGGTGCGCCGGCTGCAGGAGTACGAACGTTTCAAGCAGGCCGCCGAGGACATCGACAGCCTGCCCCGCCAGGACCGCGACACCACCGTGGTCCATGCCTTCGTCCCCGACCGCGCGGCCGTCAAGCTGCCGCCGCCGGTGGACCTGAAGGAAATGCTGATGGCGCTGCACGACGTGCTCAAGCGCGCCGAGCTGTTCACCGGCCACGCGATCAAACGCGAGGCGCTGAGCGTGCGCCAGCGGATGGGCGATGTGCTGGGTCGTCTGGAAGACGGCAGGTTCTACCGGTTTGAAACGCTGTTCACCGCCGAAGAAGGCAAGCTGGGGGTGCTGGTCACCTTCCTCGCCCTGCTCGAACTGGCCAAGGAACAGCTGCTGGACATCGTCCAGGAAGCTCCGCTGGCGCCGATCTACGTCAAGTCCCTGGCCGCCGGCAACACCAACGAACCGCTGCAGTTCAACAGCGAGTTCGATGACAACGACGCCGCCAACGAATCCGACTGAGCACCCGACCCACGCATGGATCAACCGCTGATCAACCGTATTGTCGAAGGCGCCCTGCTGGCGGCCAGCGAGCCGTTGACGCTGGCGCAGCTGCAGGGCCTGTTCCCGGAAGAGGAACCGGCCCCGCCGGGCAGCATCGAACGCGCGCTGGAACTGCTGCGCGACGGCTGCCAGGACCGCGGCGTGGAACTGGTCGAGGTGGCCTCCGGCTTCCGCTTCCAGGTCACCAGCGAAGTGCATGGCTACATCACCCGGCTGTGGACCGAACGCAAGACCCGCTACACCCGTGCCACCCTGGAAACGCTGGCGCTGATCGCCTACCGCCAGCCGATCACCCGCGGCGAGATCGAGCAGGTGCGCGGCGTGGCGGTCAGCAGCAACATCATCCAGGCACTGGAAGAGCGCGAATGGATCCGCGTGATCGGCCACCGCGACGTGCCCGGCAAGCCGGCGCTGTTCGGCACCACCAAGGGCTTCCTGGATTATTTCGGGCTCAAGCGCCTGGACGAACTGCCGCCGCTGTCCGAGCTGCGCGACCTGGGTGAGCTGGAGCCGCAGCTGCCGCTGGACAACGAAGGTCAACCGGCCGGTCGCCTGGCTGCCGGTGCTGCGACACCGGATGCCGAGCTGGACAGCGACGCAGCCAATGACGATGCCACTCCGGCGCCGGCGGACCTGGCCGACGCGATGGACCCTGCAGAACCGGCCGACCCGGCCGACCCGCTGGACCCTGCTGCCGCCCGCCTGGCTGCCCGCGTGGCGCTGGCCTCGGCGCGGCTGGCGGAGCAACCGGCAGAGCCGGACAATAACGAGGCTTCCGCCGATGCGGACGCCTTCGACACCCCATCCCATGCGCCGTTGTCGCTTGCCGACGACGACGCGGATACGACCGCCAGCGATGGCGAACCCGATACCGCGCCGGGAGAGCGCGCGGCGCCCCAGAACGAAACCGAAAACAACGCCGTCGCGAAGACGACCGTGGCTGTTGACGAAGCCGATCCCGAACCAGAGGCCGACGCACCCGTTGCCGGCCGGAGCCAAGTAAATGAGTGACACCCCCCGCAAGCCATCGTTGAACAAGCTTTCGCTCAAGCGCGAAACCGCCTCCGAACAGCCCAAGCTGGAAGAGCGCCTGCACAAAGTCCTGGCGCAGGCCGGCCTGGGTTCGCGCCGCGCGCTCGAACAGCGCATCGCCGATGGCCTGGTCAAGGTCAACGGTGAGGTCGCGCAGACCGGCCAGTCGATCAAGAGCGGCGACAAGGTCGAGCTGGACGGCCGTGGTTTCGTCGCCACCGCACTGACCGAAACCTCCCGCGTGCTGGCCTACAACAAGCCCGAAGGCGAAGTGACCACGCGCGAAGACCCCGAAGGTCGCCCGACCGTGTTCGAAGCGCTGCCTGCCCTCAAGGGCGCGCGCTGGATCGCGATCGGCCGCCTGGACATCAACACCACCGGCCTGCTGCTGGCGACCACCGACGGTGAGCTGGCCAACGCGATGATGCACCCCTCCTACGAGGTCGAGCGCGAGTACGTCGTGCGCGTGCGTGCACCGGAAGGCGAAGAGAAAGTGCCGGACAGCATCGTCGACCGCCTCGCCCGCGGCGTGGCGCTGGAAGACGGCCCGGCCAAGTTCGACGAGATCGAACGCATCGGCGGCACCGATTCGCACGACTGGTTCCGCGTGGTCGTCAAGGAAGGCCGCAACCGCGAAGTCCGCCGCCTGTGGGAATCGCAGGGTTGCCAGGTCAGCCGCCTGAAGCGCACCCGCTACGGCAAGGTCAGCCTGCCGCGCGAACTGCTGCGCGGCCAGTCGGTCGAGCTGCCGGCCAAGCAGGTCGAAGCCCTGCGCGCCGAACTGAAGCTGGAAGAAGGCGCGCCGTCGGCGCTGACCCTGCAGCCGGTGATCGGCCAGCGTCGTGCCGCCAAGACCACCGTGCGCGTCTCGCGCGACGGCGGCCGAGGCAACGCCTACGTCAACGGCCACAACTCGGCCGATGAAGGCCGCGAACTGCGTCGTTTCGACAACGTGCGCGAAGAGCGCGGCCGTGGCCGCGGTGGCAAGGGTGGCGGCTTCAAGGGTGGCCTGACGGTCAGCGGCGAAGCCGCTGCCAAGCAGTCGCAGCGCCCGTTCAAGGCCCGCCCGGACAAGGGCAACCGCGCGCTTCCGGAAGGCAACCCGGCCGCGTTCCGCAGCTGGTACGTGCCGGACGGTGTCAGCACCGGCCCGAGCGGCCACCGCAATGCCGGCCCGGGCGCTGCCCGTGGTCCCGGCGCGCGTGGTCCGGGTGCCGGCGCCGGTGCCGGCGGCCAGGGCCGTCCGTATGGCAAGCCGAAGGGTCCGGGTGGCGCAGGCGGCCCGGGGCGCGGCAGCTACGGCGGCGGCGCTGAAGGTCGCGGCGGCTATGCCGGCGGTGGCGAAAGCCGCGGCGGTTACGGCGGCCAGGGCCGTCCGGCCGGTCCGGGCGGCGGTGGCAACCGCGGTGCCCAGGGTGGCCAGGGTCCGTCCCGCCATCCGTACGGCCATCCGGGCAATGCCCCGAGCTTCCCGTCCGATCACGCCAATCCGGGCGCCAGCCCGTACGGCAGCGCGCGTCCGGCGGGCAACCGCGGTCCGGGTGGTCCGGGTGGCAACCGTGGTCCGGGTGGCCCCGGTGCACGGGGTCCGGGTGGCGCCAGTGCGCGCGGCCCCGGCGGTCCCGGTGGCAACCGCGGTCCGGGTGGTCCGGGCGGCAACCGTGGCCCGGGTGGCCCCGGTGCTCGCGGTCCCGGTGGCCCGGGTGGTCGTCCCGGTGGCAATCGCGGCCCGGGTGGCGGCGGTCACCGTGGTGGCGGCCCGCGCGGCGGCTGATCACTGATACGCTGAGATCAAAAAACCCCGGCTCAGGCCGGGGTTTTTCGTTGGGTCCACGCGGGCCGCGATCAACCCGGTCCTGTAGAGCCACCCCATGGGTGGCTACGCGTCATGGGGTGGCTGCGCGTCATGCCGGAGACGGTGGTGCAGCCACGCGTGGCGTGGCTCTACCCCTCAGCGTCGTTCGATGGTGAAGCGGCCCACACCCACGCCCAGGTCCCAGCCCTTGCCGGTGCCCGCCAAGGCGAGCGAGATATCGCCCTTGGTCATCACCTGGGCATTGCTGGATTTGTCGGCACCCGCATGCGCTTCGACGGAGGCATAGGAACCGATCAGGTCGTTGACCGAGTAGGCGCCGGAGAACTTGCCCTTGCCGTCGACGATCTTGGACTTGCCTACGGTGAGGCCGCCGCCCTTGGCGGTGATCTTGACCGGAATGCGCGCGCCGTTGTCGCACTGGATGGTGCCGGTGCCGGAGGCGGTCTTGTACAGCACCGACCAGCCCGCCAGGTTGTAGTGCAGCTCGCAATCAATGTTGCCGGCAGCCTGCGCGGCCGGGACGGCCGAGATGCCGGCCAGTGCGATCAATGCCAGGGAGAACTTTTTCATGCAGGTCCGCTCGTACGCAGTGGGAACGCGCCGAATCTAGCAGCGTGCGCGTGTGGCGCGGATGATGCGCATCGCATGCATCCTGCGTCCGTTCAGCCCGAGCGGCCCGCGTAGTGCCGGCCGCTGGCCGGCTCCAGGCAATCCTGCAACGCCCATGAGCGCCGGCCGCTGGTCGGCAATGCGCACCGCCAGCAGCGTGCAGAGCCGGCCAGCGGCCGGCACGACCGTTTCAGCTGCGTTCCTGCAGGCTGAAACTGTCGGCATCGAGCATCGCCGGGAAGCGCGCGCGGTGGGCAGCGAGTGCCGCGGCCGAGATCGTGGTGGTGACCACCTGCTCGGTTTCGCGCACTTCCACCTGCGGCTGGCCGAGGAAATCGATCACCGCGCTGTCGCCGGCGTAATGCAGGTCGTTGCCGTCGACACCGATCCGGTTCACCGCCGCCACATAGCAGAGGTTCTCGATCGCGCGCGCGCGCAGCAGAGTCTTCCACGCATAGGCGCGTGCCGACGGCCAGTTGGCCACGAAAATCTGCAGATCGAAATCCAGCTGGTCGGCGCGCTCCACGTTGTAGCGGTTGCGGCAGAACACCGGGAAACGCAGGTCGTAACAGACCTGCGGATTGATCCGCCACCCCTTCCACTCCACGCTCAGGCGCTCGCTGCCAGCGGCATAACGCTCGTGCTCGCCACCGTAACGGAACAGGTGGCGCTTGTCGTAATACCGCAGCTCGCCCTCCGGGGTGGCCCACAGCAGCCGGTTGTAGACGCCCTCGCCCACCCGCAGCTGCACGCTGCCGGTGACCGCCGCGCCCAGGCGCACGGCCTGCTCGCGGATCCAGGCCACGGTCGGGCCGTCCATGCCTTCTGCCTTGTCGATGGCGTCGTTGGAGAAGCCACTGGTGAAGGTCTCCGGCAGGATCACCAGATCGGTCTGTCCGGCCAACGGCGCCAGCAGTGCGCCGTAATGCGCGCGGTTGCCCGCCGGGTCGTGCCAGCGGGTGTCGCCCTGGACCAGGGAAACGCGCAGGTCCTGCAGATCGGTCGCGGCGCGCATCACAGGGCCCGCAGACGTTCGATCGCCGCGTCCATCGTGGCGTCGTTCTTGGCGAAGCACAGGCGGACCAGGCGCTGGCCGGCGGGCGCGGTCTCATAAAACGGCGACAGCGGGATCGCTGCCACGCCCTTCTCGATCGTCAGCCATTTCACGAATTCGTGGTCGGGCAGATCGCTGATGGCCGAGTAATCCACCAGCTGGAAGTAACCGCCCGGCACCGGCAGCGGCTGCAGGCGCGTGGTCAGCAGCTGCTCACGGAAGCGGTCGCGCTTGGCCTGGTAGAACGCGCCCAGTTCCAGATGGTGTTCGGGCTCGTCGCGGATCATCGCGGCGAAGCCGTACTGCGCCGGACCAAAGCTGGTGAAGGTGTTGTACTGGTGCACCTTGCGGAACTCGGCGGTCATCGCCGGCGGCGCGATCGCGTAGCCGATCTTCCAGCCGGTGCAGTGGTAGGTCTTGCCGAAGCTGGAAATCACGAACGCGCGCTCGCGCAGCTCCGGATGGCGCAGCGAGGATTCGTGGCGGCGGCCGTCATAGATGATGTGCTCGTACACCTCATCGGAAATCAGGTAGATGTCGGTGCCGCGCAGCACATCGGCCAACGCCTGCATGTCGTCAGCGGTCAGCATTGCGCCGGACGGG
This sequence comes from Stenotrophomonas sp. TWI1183, assembly GCF_039673115.1. Classification (NCBI taxonomy): domain Bacteria; kingdom Pseudomonadati; phylum Pseudomonadota; class Gammaproteobacteria; order Lysobacterales; family Lysobacteraceae; genus Stenotrophomonas; species Stenotrophomonas sp. TWI1183. The sequence continues at coordinate 181,705 of NZ_JBDJKZ010000004.1, read as the reverse complement.
TTGTGCGGCGTGTTGACCATCAACAGCCGGGTCCGCGGGGTGATCGCGGCACGCACGCGGTCCCAGTCGACCGCGAAGGTCTGCGGGTCCAGCGGCACGTGCACGGCACGTGCGCCGGCCAGGTCGATCGCCGGCTCGTAGCAGTCGTAGGCCGGGTCGAGCACGATCACTTCCTCGCCCGGGCGGACCACGGCGTGGATGGCGTTGAAGATCGCCTCGGTGGCGCCACTGGTGACGGTGATCTCGGCATCCGGATCCACCTGCGCGCCGTACAGATCCAGCGACTTCTGCGCGATGGCCTGGCGCAGCGGCGCCACGCCGGTCATCGGCGGGTACTGGTTGAGCCCGCCCTGCATCGCGGCAATGGTTTCATCGATCAGCCGCTGCGGTGCGGAGAAATCCGGAAACCCCTGGCCCAGGTTGACCGCGCCATGTTCGGCGGCGAGCTGGGACATCACGGTGAAGATGGTGGTGCCCACCTTGGGCAGCTTGGTTTGCGGTGGCATCGGCAGGCAGGATCGAGGGGGTAGATGACGAAGTGTACGAAATCCCCCGAAGCCATGACGGTCGTGCCGGCCGCGGGCCGGCACGACGCCGCCCGTCCCCGATACAATGAACACTCCTCCCGGTGTGAAGCCTGAGCCCTTTGAACGCCCCTCCGTTGCTGGCCGCGCATGGCCTTGGCTTCAGTCGCAACGACGAACCCGTCTTCGGCCCCCTGGACCTGCATGTCGATGCCGGGGAAGCCCTGCTGGTGCAGGGCGACAACGGTGCCGGCAAGACCACCCTGCTGCGGGTGCTGGCCGGCCTGCTGCGTGCCGAGAGCGGGCACGTCGAGATCGATGGCAAGCGCGCCGGGCACAAGGAACGGGCGAATTACGTGGCCTATCTGAGCCACCTGCCCGCGTTGAAGCCTGACCTGGACACGCTGGAGAACCTGCATTTCCTGTGTGGCCTGCACGGTCGCCGCGCCCGCCAGATGCCCGGCAATGCGCTGGCGATCGTCGGCCTGGCCGGGTATGAGGACACGCTGGTGCGGCAGCTGTCGGCCGGCCAGAAGCGCCGCTTGGCACTGGCCCGCATCTGGCTCTCGCCCGCGCCGCTGTGGCTGCTCGACGAGCCCTACGCCAATCTCGACCTAGAGGGCATCAATCTGGTGAACCGCATGATTTCCGCGCACCTGCGCAGCGGCGGCGCTGCGCTTGTCACCACCCACGGTGCCTATGCCGCCCCGCCGGTGCGCACGCGCCTGCTGACCCTGGGCGTGGCGGCATGATCGCGCCGGGTACCGAACCGGGCCTGTGGCAGACCGCACGGGCGCTGGTCGCCCGTGACATGCGCCTGCTCTGGCGGCGCCGTGGCGATGCCCTGCAGCCGCTGCTGTTCGCGCTGCTGGTGGTGGTGCTGTTCGCGCTGGCGCTGGGCCGCGATCCGGAGGCGATGGCACGCGTGGCCGCGGCGGTGATGTGGCTGGCGGTGCTGCTGGCCGGCCAGCTGGCGATGGACTCCCTGTTCCGCAGCGATGCCGAAGACGGCTCGCTGGAGCAATGGTTGCTGGCCCCTGTGCCGCTGGCCTGGCTGGTGCTGGTGCGAGTGCTGGTGCACTGGGCCACCACCGCCCTGCCGCTGATCGTGATGTCGCCGCTGCTGGCGGAAATGCTGCATCTGCCGCATGACCAGTTGCCGATGTTGCTGGCATCGTTGCTGCTGGGCACCCCGTTGCTGAGCCTGATCGGCGGGGTGGTCGCCGCGCTGACGGTCGGCATCCGGCGCTCTGGTATTCTCGTGGCGCTGCTGGCGCTGCCGCTGTACGTGCCGGTGCTGGTGTTCGGCGCAGGCAGCGTGGCGGCGGTCGCCCGCGGCCAGGATCCGATCGGCGCGCTGCTGATGCTGGGCGCCGGGCTGGTGATTGCGCTGGTGCTGGCCCCGCTGGCCACGGCCGCCGCGATCCGCATCTCGCTGAGTTGAGCGGTATGGCGTACTGTCGGTGGCGTGAGCTGCGTTGTGAGCGTCACCTGCATCTGCGTCACCCGTTGCCGAGCCACTCCACGTCCGTTCCATCGTCGCCCTTCGTTGGATAGCCACTGCCGCATGCACCCGATCGTCCGCTGGTTCCACCAACTCGGTTCGCCGCCTACCTTCGACCGCTTTGCCGCGCGCTGGTCGCGTGTGTTCTACCTGGCGGCGGTGCCGGTGCTGCTGGTCGGCATCTGGCAGGCGCTGGCGGTGGTGCCGGCCGATTCCAAGCAGCTGGACAGCTTCCGCATCCTCTACATCCACGTGCCCAGCGCGTGGATGAGCCTGTTCGTGTTCGCACTGATGGCGCTGTACGCGGCAATCGCGCTGATCTGGCGGATCAAGACCTGCGAAATCCTGGCGATGGCCTGCGCCCCGCTCGGCGCCGGCTTCACCCTGATCACCCTGCTCACCGGCAGCATCTGGGGCAAGCCGACCTGGGGCACCTGGTGGGACTGGGACCCGCGCATGACCACCGAACTGATCCTGCTGCTCCTGTACCTGGGTGTGATCGGCCTGTATTACGCCATCGAGGACCGCCGCAGCGCCGCGCGCGCGGCCGGCCTGCTGTCCATCGTCGGGGTGAGCCTGCTGCCGGTGATCCGCTATTCGGTGGAATGGTGGGGCAGCCTGCACCAGGGCCAGACCATCCGCCTGTTCGGCGACTCCACCCTGGATGCCAGCATGGCGCTGCCCCTGTGGCTGATGGTGATCGGTACCAAGCTGTGGTTCGCCGGCTCGCTGCTGGCCAAGGCCCGCGCCGACAACCTTCTGCGCGAGGCAGGCAAGGCCTGGGTCGCCGCAGGGACCCGCGCGCCCCTGGAGGACAACCGCGCATGACCCACCTTCCCTATGTGATCGCCGCCTATGCGGTGTTCGTGCTGGTGCTGGGCAGTGATGCCATCGGCTCCTGGCTGCGGCTGCGCTGGGCACGCCGCCTGGCTGCACGCCGCCAGCAGCGCCAACAGGCCCGCGCGGCGGCGGGCAGCACGCCGCCAGTGGCGCCGGAGCTGACCCGATGAATCCGGTCCGGCGTCGCCGCCTGCTCTGGGTGATGCTGCTGGTGCTCGCCTCCGGCCTGGCGACCGCGCTGGTGGCGATGGCCCTGCAGCGCAATATCGCCTACCTCTACACCCCTTCCGAAGTGCTGCGCGGCGATGCCGGCGATCACGCCCGGTTCCGCCTCGGCGGCATGGTGGTCAAAGGTTCACTGCAGCGCGCGCCCGGTTCGCTGGATGCGCACTTCGTGGTCACCGATGGTGACGCCACGCTGCCGGTGATCACCTCGCGGATCCTGCCGGACCTGTTCGCCGAGGGCACCGCCGTTGTCGCCACCGGACGCCTGCAGGATGGCCGCTTCGTCGCCGAGGAAGTGCTGGCCAAGCACGACGAGACCTACATGCCCAAGGAAGTGGCCGACAAGATGGGCCAGGCACATACCAAACACGATGTGCCCGTGCCGGCACCGGAGACGTACTGAGTGCTGCCGGAACTGGGGCAGATCCTGCTGGTCACCGCCCTGCTGATGGCACTGCTGCAGACGGTGCTGCCGCTGTGGGGTGCCCATCGCGACCGCGCCACGTGGATGGCGGTGGCACGTCCGGCCGCCTACGCCCAGCTGGCACTGCTGCTGGGCGCGTTCGGCGTATTGACGGTGGCCTTCGTGACCCAGGATTTCTCGGTGCGCTATGTCGCGGAGAATTCGAACTCGCTGCTGCCACTGGCGTACCGCTATTCCGCGGTCTGGGGCGCGCACGAAGGCTCGCTGCTGTTGTGGGCGCTGGTGCTGGCGGTATGGTGCGGCGCGGTGGCACGGTGGTCCAAGCGCCTGCCCGCCGTCGTCTCCGCGCGCGTGCTCGGGGTGCTCGGCATCATCAGCATCGGCTTCCTCGCCTTCCTGATCTTCACCTCCAATCCGTTCGCGCGGCTGATCCCGGCGCCGCTGGAAGGACGCGACCTCAACCCGCTGCTGCAGGATCCCGGGCTGATCATCCATCCGCCGATGCTGTACATCGGGTACGTGGGCTTTGCGGTGCCGTTCGCATTCGCGATCGCCGCCCTGCTGGAAGGCCGCGTGGATGCGCGCTGGCTGCGCTGGACGCGGCCGTGGACCAACGTGGCCTGGGGCTTCCTGACCCTCGGCATCGCGCTGGGCAGCTGGTGGGCGTACTACGAACTGGGCTGGGGCGGCTGGTGGTTCTGGGATCCGGTCGAGAACGCCAGCTTCATGCCGTGGCTGGCCGGCGCGGCGCTGATCCACTCGCAGGCCGTCACTGAAAAGCGCGGCAGCTTCGCCAGCTGGACGCTGCTGCTGGCGATCGCGGCGTTCGCGCTGTCACTGCTCGGCACCTTCCTGGTGCGCTCGGGCGTGCTGACCAGCGTGCATTCGTTTGCCGCCGATCCCTCGCGCGGCACCTTCATCCTGATCTTCCTGGCCCTGGTCATCGGTGGCGCACTGCTGCTGTATGCGCTGCGGGCCGGCGCGCTGACCAGCGAGGATCCGCGCCGCGGCTTCCTGCCGACCTCGCGCGAAACCCTGCTGCTGGCCAACAACCTGCTGCTCGCCGCCGCTTGCGGCATGGTCCTGCTCGGCACGCTGTATCCGTTGCTGGCCGACGCGCTCGGGCTGGGCAAGGTCTCGGTCGGGCCGCCCTACTTCGGCACGTTGTTCGTGGTGCTGATGGCGCCGCTGGTGGCGCTGTTGCCGTTCGGGCCGCTGGTCAACTGGCAGCGCGACCAGGCCTCGCGCCGCGTGGCGATGCTCGCGCCGTGGGCCGGGCTGGCCCTGCTGCTCGGTGTGATCGCTTACTTCATGGCGCCCCAGGGGGCACTGAAGACCGCCGCCGGCGTCACCGGGGCGGCCTGGGTCGCGTTCGGTACCGGGCGCTTCGTCTGGACCCGCCTGCGCGGCAACGGCAGGTTCACCGCCGAGATGGTCGGCATGCTGCTCGCCCATGGTGGCGTGGCCGTGTTCCTGGCCGGTGCGCTGCTGGTCGAAGCCTTGAACGTGCAGCGCGAAGTCGCGCTCGCACCGGGACAGTCGCTGGTGGTGGGCACGTATGAAGTGCGCTTCGAAGGCGTGGACCATCAACAGGGCCCGAACTACGTCGCCGATCGCGGCCACCTGCGCGTGCTCCAGCACGACCGTGAACTGGCCCTGCTGCATCCGGAAAAACGCCTGTACGCCAGTGGCGGACAGGTGATGACGGAGGCCGGCATCCACGCCCGCCTCAACGGCGATGTTTACGTGGCACTCGGCGAGTCGCTGGGCAACAATGCATGGGCCGTGCGCGTGCACATCAAACCGTTCGTCCGCTGGATCTGGCTGGGCGCGCTGCTGATGGCACTGGGTGGCTTCGTCACCGCCGCCGATCGTCGTTTCCGTCGTCCCTAGGAGTTCCCCGTGTCCGATCCCCGCCCTGCCTCCCGTCCGCTGCCGCCCGTGGCCATTGTCATCGGGGTGCTGTTCTTCTTCGGGCTGCTGGGGCTGATGATCTACGGGGTGATGAAATCCGGCGCGCCGGACCGCGACGTGCTGCCCTCGGCGCTGATCGGCAAGGCCGCACCGGCCTTCGAGCTGCCGGTGCTGCACGATCCGCAGATCAAGGTCAGCAGTACTGAACTGCGCGGCGCGCCCTATGTGCTCAATGTATGGGGCAGCTGGTGCGCGGCCTGCCGCGACGAACACCCGATCCTGACCAGGTTCGCCGAAACCAAGCGCGTGCGCGTGATCGGCTACAACTGGAAGGACGAGCCGGCCGATGCGCTGCGCTGGCTGGAACAGCTGGGCAATCCGTTCGTGCTGGTGCTCAGCGACATCGAAGGCCGCACCGCGATCGACTGGGGCGTCACCGCCGCGCCGGAGACCTTCCTGGTCGACGCCAGTGGCGTGGTGCGCTGGAAGTACAGCGGCGCGCTCAGCCAGCGCGTCATCGATACCCAGCTGATTCCGGAACTGGAAAAGGTGGAGCGTGCCCATGCCAATGCCCAGCCGCAGCTGCCGGCCTCGCCGTAACCGGATGACCCGCCGGGTCGGCGTGGCGCTGATCGCGCTGGCGCTGGCGCTGGCATTGGCCTCGCCGGTCATGGCGCAGACCGTCTCCGACCCGACCCCGTTGCAGTACCGCGATGCCGCCGAGGAAGCCCGCTTCCATGCGTTGGCCGCCGAGCTGCGCTGCGTGCAATGCCAGAACCAGTCGCTGGCCGATTCCAATGCACAGATCGCGCACGACCTGCGCCGTGAAGTGCTGGTACTGATGCAGCAGGGCAACAGCGATGCACAGATCAAGCAGTTCCTGGTCGACCGCTATGGCGAGTTCGTGCTGTACCGGCCGCCGATGGAGGCCCGCAACGCACTGCTCTGGTTCGGCCCGCCGGTGGCGCTGCTGATCGGCGCGGGCGTGCTGATCTGGGTGGTGCGCCGTCGCAGCCACGGGATCCAACCGATGGACAAGAGCGAGGAACGCTGGTGAGCCTTTGGATGGCCCTGAGTGCCGCGGTGTTCGCGGCCGCCCTTGCTGCACTCGTACTGCGGCCGCTGCGTGCAGGCGGTTCGCACCGCCCCTTCGTGATCGCCATGCTGGCGCTGGGGTTAGCCGGTGGCGCGCTGTACCTGCTGGTCGGCACGCCGGATGCGGCCGAGCGGACCGCGACCAGCGACGAGCCGGCCACGCTGGAAGATGGCGTGCAGGCGCTGCAACAGGCGCTGGCGAAAGACCCACAACGCGCCGATGGCTGGGCCCTGCTCGGCCGCTCGCAGCTGGCACTGGGCAAGCTGGCCGAGGCCATGGCCGCGTTCGACCGCGCGGTGCGGCTCGCGCCGGACGATCCCGGCATCCTGGTCGAAGCGGCGCAGGCGCGCGCGCAGGCCGCGCCGGGCAAACAGTTCGATGACCAGGCCCTGCAATGGCTGCGTCATGCGAACGCGCTGGCGCCGGAGAGCGAGCGGGCCGGCTGGCTGATCGGCATCGCCCTGCGCCAACGCGGCCAGGACGCCGAGGCCGCGAAGGCCTGGGAAGCCCTGCTGCCGACGCTGGAACCCGGCGCGGCGCGTGCGTTGCGCGAGCAGATCGCCATCGCACGTGGCGCTGCTGGTCTGCCGCCGCGGCTGGAAACGCCTGCCCCTGCCGCGGCGGGCGACCACGCCCTCGCCGTGCAGGTGCGCTTCGCGCCCGGAACCGCGATGGATCCGGCCTGGGCCAACGCGACCGTCTTCGTGATCGCACGCGCGCCGGACGGCCCGCCGATGCCGGTCGCGGTGCAGAAGCATCCGGCCAGCCGGCTGCCCCTGCTGGTCACGCTCGGCGATGGCGACAGCCCGATGCCGACCAGCACGCTGTCGCAGCTGCAGGAGGTCGAGGTAGTGGCACGGCTGTCGCGCTCGGGCCAAGCCAACCGCCAGCCGGACGATGTGGAAACCGCGCCGGTACGGGTGCGCCTGCCCCATGCCGGGCCGGTGTCCCTGGTATTCGATCGCCCATGACCGGTGCGCGGCCGCGACGCAGCGTGCCGCCCACCACCACGGCGCCATCGCGGCGCCCGGCTAAAATGCGCGCATGACTGAATTCATTCCCCCCGGCACCCGCTACCACGCCCTGCCCTCGCCGTTCGCGTTCAAGCGCGGCGGTGCACTGCGCGAGGCGCATGTCGCCTACGAGACCTGGGGCACGCTCGACGCGGACGCCGGCAATGCGGTGTTGATCGTCACCGGGCTGTCGCCGGACGCGCATGCCGCGGCCAACGCCGACAATCCGGCCGCGGGCTGGTGGGAGGCGATGGTCGGCCCGGGCAAGCCGATCGATACGGATCGCTGGTTCGTGATCTGCGTGAACTCGCTGGGCAGCTGCAAGGGCTCGACCGGTCCGGCCAGCATCGACCCGGCCACCGGGGAGCTGTACGGCCTGCGCTTCCCCGAACTGTCGATCGAAGATGGCGCACGCGCAGCGGTCGAGGTGGTGCGCGCATTGGGCGTGGCCGAGCTGGCCTGCGTGATCGGCAACTCGATGGGCGGGATGACCGCGCTGGCGCTGCTGTTGCTGCACCCGGGCATCGCGCGCAGCCATATCAATATTTCCGGCAGTGCCCAGGCGTTGCCGTTCTCCATCGCGATCCGCTCGCTGCAACGCGAGGCGATCCGGCTCGACCCGCAGTGGAATGGCGGTCGCTACACCGACCAGGCCTATCCGGAATCGGGCATGCGCATGGCGCGCAAGCTCGGCGTGATCACCTACCGCTCCGCACTGGAATGGGATGGCCGCTTCGGCCGCGTGCGCCTGGATTCGGACCAGGCCGATGACGATCCGTTCGGCCTGGAGTTCCAGGTGGAAAGCTACCTGGAAGGCCATGCCCGCCGCTTCGTGCGCTTCTTCGATCCCAACTGCTATCTGTACCTGAGCCGCTCGATGGACTGGTTCGACCTGGCCGAATACGCCGACGGCGACGTCATGGCCGGGCTGGCGAAAATCCAGGTGGACAAGGCGCTGGCGATCGGCGCGAACACCGACATCCTGTTCCCGGTACAGCAGCAACAGCAGATCGCCGATGGCCTGCGCGCCGGTGGCGCCGACGCACAGTTCATCGGGCTGGATTCACCGCAGGGCCACGATGCCTTCCTGGTCGACTTCGCCCGGTTTGGCCCGGCGGTCAGCGGCTTCCTGTCCTCACTCTGAGTTCGAGCATGCGCCTTCAAGGAAAGATCAGCGAGTGGAACGACGCGCGCGGCTTCGGCTTCGTGCAGCCCCATGGCGGTGGCGAGCGCTGTTTCGTCCACATCCGTGCGTTTTCCGCGCGCGATCGGCGGCCGGCGCTGGGCGATGTGATCACCTATGACGTGCAGACCGATGCGCAGGGGCGCCGCAATGCGACTGCAGTGCGGTTTGCGCTGGCCCGTGATGGCGCACGTCCTGGCGCACATTCTGGCGCACATGCTGGCGCGCGGGCCGCAGCGCGCGGCGCGGGGCCGGATCGATTGCCACGCACGGCCATCGCGCTGGTGTTCCTTGCCGGCATCATTGCCGTGGCGATGTGGCAACGTTGGCCGTCATGGGTGCCGGGCATCTACCTGGCCCTGAGCGTGGTCACGTTTGCCTGGTACTGGCATGACAAATCCGCGGCGCAGCACGATCGTCAGCGGACACCGGAAAGCACTTTGCAGGGCCTTGCCCTGCTGGGTGGCTGGCCGGGTGCGCTGATGGCCCAGGCGATGTTGCGGCACAAGAACCGCAAAGCCTCCTTCCAGCAGGTGTTCTGGACGACAGTGGCGATCAACCTCGTGGCCCTGGGATGGCTGATCCACGACGGCAGCCTCCTCGGGTAGATCCACGCCATGCATGGATGGCTTTCCTCGCCAGGCATGGATGGCGTCCGCCGTTACCCTTCCAGCGTCCCATCGCGCAGACGATGACTGCGATGCACGATGCCGTCCGGCAGTTCGTCGTGGGTGATCATCAACAGACTGCGATTTCCCAGCGCATCCACCATGTCATGCAACAACGCATGCGCGGTATCCACATCCAGGCCTTCGGTCGGCTCGTCCAGCACCAGGATCGGTGCGTCACGCAGCAGCGCGCGCGCCAGCGCCAGGCGCCGTGCCTGTCCGGCCGACATGGTCGCGCCGTTCTCGCCGACCCACGCCGACAAGCCGCCGATCTGCTCGGCCCACGCGTGCAGACGAACCTCCGCGAGCACCTGCCACAAGCGCGCGTCGCTGGCCTGCACATCGCCGAGCCGCAGGTTGTCGGCCACGGTGCCGGCGAACACGGGCGCATTCTGCGGCAGCCAGGCGATCTGGCGATGCCAGTCGGCCTGGGCGAAGCGGCGGATATCGGTATCACCGTAACGCACGCTGCCGGCCTCCGGATCCCATAGCCGCAGCAGCAGCGATGAGAGCGTGGTCTTGCCGCTGCCGCTGTCGCCGCGGATCGCGATCCGTTCGCCCGGGGCGAGCTGCAACTGCACCTGGTCCAGCAGCACGCGCGCCTGGCCGGGCCAGCGGAACACCACCTGATCGAACCGCAGCGTCGCGGGCACCGACGGCACGGCCACGGGCGCGTCGGCTTCCACCACGCCCGGCGCCTGATCCACGATGGCCTCCAGCCGCACCGCGGCCACGCGGCCCGACAACCACGACTGCCAGGCCAGACCGATGCCGGCCCACAGCTCCAGCAGTGCAACGCTCAGGAACACCAGCGCAGCGGCCAGCGCGGCATCCACACGGCCGCTTTCGAAGGCATGCAGTGCCAGCCACAGCATCCCGACCAGGCCACCGGCAGCGCACAGGCCATGCAGTGCGTTGCCACTGATCAGCCGCCAGCGGCGACGTTTGTCACGCGACTTCAGCTGCTTGGCCGCCACCAGCACGCGCTGGTTCCAATGCTCGCGGGCCTGCAGCGCGGCGAGATCGGCCGCGCCTTCCAGCCCTTCGAACGACTGGGTGCGCAGCTGCGCGCGGTGCAGCGCGCGGTCGCGTTCCTGGTCGGCTGCGCCGCGCACGGTCAACCACGGCACGCCGATGCCGATCAGCAGGGCGAGCACCGCCAGCAGACCGGCCGCGGGCAGATAGATGATACCGGCCGACACCACCGCGACCAGCGAGATGCCACCGAGCGCCAGCAGCGGGCCGATCGCGCGCACCAGCAGGCCGTCGACCTCGCCGATATCCGACATCAGCCGCGCCAGCAGCTCACCGGTGCGCACCCCTGCCAGGCGCGCCGGTGCCAGCGGCAGCGCGCGACGGAAGAACCACACGCGCAGATCACGCGCGATGCGCAGGGTGACATCGTGGCCAACCAGTTTTTCGAAGTAGCGCGACACGATCCGCGCCATGGTCAGTCCGCGGATGCCCGCCGAGGGCGAGAAGAAGTTGAAGCCATTGCCGAGCCCGGCCGCCCCAGCCAAGGCGGCGGCGGTCAGGAACCCACCGGACAGCCCGAGCAACGCGGTGCCGGCCAGCATCGTGGTCCACAGCAGCAGCACGGTCAGCAGCAGGCGGCCGCGATGCCGGGCGAACACACCTTTCAGCGAATCGATGTGGGCGGCTTTCATGGCGTCACCTCCGAGGCCAGGCGCGCGCCGCCGGCGGTCAGGGTCAGGCGGGTGTCGGCCCAGCGCATCGCGGTCTCGCTGTGGGTGGCGATCACCACGCTGCGCCCGCGTGCGAATGCCGCCAGGGTGCGCAGCAGATCGGCTTCGGTATCGGGATCGAGGAAGGCGGTCGGCTCGTCGAGCAGCAGCAGGTGCGGATCGCGCAGCAGCAGCCGGGCCAGACCAATGCGGCGCGCCTCGCCGCCGGACAAGCCGAAGCCGCGCTCACCGATCACCGTGTCCAGACCCTGCGGCAGTGCGGCCGCGAAGCGCATCACCTGAGCGGCTTCAGCCACGGCGCGCAGATGCGCATCGGTCGCGCCGGGCGCGGCCAGGCGCAGGTTGTCGGCGATGGTGCCGTGGAACAGATACGGGCGCTGCCCGGCATAGCCCACGTCCAGCCCCGGGCGCAGCACGATGCTGCCCTCGCGGGGTGGCAACCATCCGGCCAGTGCTTCCAGCAACGTGCTCTTGCCGCTGCCACTGGGGCCGACCAGCGCCACGCGTTGCCCCGGCTCGATCTGGAACGAAAGGTGCTGCACCACATCGTGGTGCGCACCGAGCGGACGCAGGCTCACGTCGCGTACGACCACCGGCGGCGCGTGCTGTTCGAGCAGCTCCGGGACGCGCGCGGTGGCGGGCGGTGCGTCATCGACAACGGCGGCGGCAGGCAGTTCGCCGAGCAGGCGCTCCACTTCCGCCGCGGCGGCCAGCGCATTGGCGCGGTCGTGATAGTGCGCGGCCAATCGCCGCAGCGGCGCGTAGAACTCCGGTGCCAACAGCAGACAGAACATGCCCACGCCCAGCGTCGGCACCTGCGCATGCAGCGACATCAGGCCGAGATAGCTCAGGCCCAGGTACAGCGCGACCATCGCGACGCTGACCGAGGCGAAGAACTCCAGCACCGTCGAAGAGAGGAAGGCGATCCGCAGCACTTTCAGGGTGCGCTCGCGTACGCCTTCCGCCGCGCTCGCCACGCCGTCCAGCTCGGCCTCGCCCCGCCCGTAAAGACGCAGGAGGCCAAGTCCCTTGATCCGATCGGCGAAGTGACCGCTCATCCGCGCCAGTTCACCCAGCTGCGCACGGCCGGCCGCTTCTGCGCCCCAGCCGACCAGCATCATGAAGAATGGCACCAGCGGCGCGGTGAACAGCAGGATCAGTGCGATCACCCAGTCGGTCCAGGCCACGGCGATGGCGATCAGCAACGGCACCACCACCACTTCGATGCGGACCGGCTGATAGCCGGAGTAATAATTCTCAATCGCATCGGCATGCGCCAGCATCAGCTCGCCCAACTCGCCGGTGCGCTGCTGGCGCAGCCACAGCGGACCCCGGCCGAGCAGCCGCTGATACACCCGTTCACGCAGGGCCAGCCGCGCCGCATCGGCGACATCGCCGGCCGCCGCCTGGGTCGCACTGCCGAGCAGGGTGCGGATTCCCAGCACCGCCAGCAGTCCCAGCAGCACCGGTGTGGCCTCTGCCAACGGGCGATGATCGACCAGCACCGCCTGGATCAGCCAGGCGATGGCGGCGGCCTGCCCGATCAGTAACGCGCCGGACAGGCAGATGCAGATCGCCGCGAGGCGCTGCTTGCCGCGCGCGGCCGTTGCCAGCCCGCCCAGCCAGTGCAGGCGACGGCGGCGCAGGGCGGTTGTCTCATCAAGGGGCGCGTCGGGGGGTATGCTCAAAACAGGTCACTGGCGGCCACAGGGAGGTTCCGTCGATTGTAGTAGGTGCTGGCCCCGTCCCCGTGCGGCCAGCGGTCGCAGGGATGGGAGCGCATACGATCCCCGCGCGAGTGTCCTTGTACATTGATCTGAATCAAGGCTGTTTGAAGTTGCTGGTCACAGAATTCACCCCGTAGACCCCCCTTCCCGCCACCTGAAACGGCAAAACCCAACGAGGTAGCCAGGCCATGATTGATCAGACAGTCGTAGAACTGTCGCGGCTGCAATTCGCTCTGACCGCGATGTACCACTTCCTTTTCGTTCCCCTCACGCTTGGCCTGTCGTTCATGGTGGCCATCATGGAGAGCGTCTACGTCATGACCCGCAAACAGGTCTGGCGCCAGATGACGCTGTTCTGGGGCACGCTGTTCGGCATCAACTTCGCCATCGGCGTCGCCACCGGCATCGTGATGGAATTCCAGTTCGGCATGAACTGGTCGTACTACAGCCACTACGTCGGTGACATCTTCGGCGCACCGCTGGCGATCGAAGGGCTGATGGCGTTCTTCCTGGAAGCGACCTTCATCGGTCTGTTCTTCTTCGGCTGGAAGCGGCTGACCCCGGTCAAGCACCTCACGGTGACCTGGCTGATGGCCCTGGGCACCAACCTCTCGGCGGTGTGGATCCTGATCGCCAACGGCTGGATGCAGAACCCGACCGGCGCGATCTTCAACCCGGAAACGATGCGCATGGAGGTGGTGGACTTCGCCGCCGTGCTGTTCAACCCGGTGGCGCAGGCCAAGTTCGTGCATACGGTCAGTGCGGGCTACGTGACCGGCGCGGTGTTCGTGATGTCGATCAGCGCCCTGTTCCTGCTGCGCAACAAGCACAAGGACATGGCCCGCCGTTCGTTCGCGGTGGCGGCGGCCTTCGGCCTGCTGTCCTCGCTGTCGGTGGTGGTGCTGGGTGACGAAAGCGGTTACGCCGCCAGCGAACACCAGAAGATGAAGCTGGCCGCGATCGAAGCGATGTGGGAAACCGAGCGTGCCCCGGCCGACTTCACCGCCTTCGGCATTCCGAACCAGACCACCCATACCAACGACTATGCGATCAAGATCCCGTACCTGATGGGGCTGATCGCCACCCGTTCGCTGGACCAGCCGATCCCGGGCATCCTGGAACTGGTGGGGCGTGCCGAAAACCGCATCCGCGGTGGCCAGCTGGCTTACGGTGCACTGGAACGCGTGCGCAAGGACAAGAACGACGTCGAAGCGCGCGAGATGTTCGACCGCCATTGGCAGGATCTGGGCCACGGCCTGCTGCTCAAGCGCTATCGCGAGGACATCCTCAACGCCACCCCGGAAGAAATCTCCAAGGCCGCGATGGATACCGTGCCGCGGGTCGCCCCGCTGTTCTGGACCTTCCGCATCATGGCGGGCCTGGGCTTCTACCTGATCGCCTTCTTCGCGCTGGCCTTCTACTACTCGTGCCGCCACAACTTCCAGGACAAGCGCTGGTTCCTCAAGCTCGCCCTGTGGTCGCTGCCGGCGCCGTGGATCGCGATCGAATGCGGCTGGTTCGTGGCCGAGTACGGTCGCCAGCCGTGGGCGGTGGACGGCGTGCTGCCGACCTTCTACGCCGCGTCGGGCCTGGCCCTGCATGAAATCCTGACCACGCTGGCGGTATTCACCGCGCTGTACACGGTGCTGCTGGTCATCGAAGTGAAGCTGATGCTCAAGGCGATCCGCAAGGGCCCGGACGACATCCTGCCGTCGCTGCAGGCTGCAGCCACGTCCCTTTCCCCCAATGCCGCTGCGCCGACCCACGGTCGGGCGTAAGGCAGGAGAACCCAGATGGAATTCATTGGACTCGATTACACCACGCTCCGCGTGATCTGGTGGCTGCTGCTCGGCATCCTGCTGATCGCCTGGGCGGTGATGGACGGTTTCGACCTCGGCGTCGGCACGTTGCTGCCGTTCGTGGCCAGGACCGATGACGAACGCCGGCTGGTGATCAACACCGTCGGCCCGGTGTGGGAAGGCAACCAGGTGTGGCTGGTGCTCGGTGGTGGTGCGATCTTCGCCGCCTGGCCGCCGTTGTACGCGGTCAGCTTCTCCGGCTTCTACCTGGCGGTGTTCCTGATGCTGTTCGGGCTGATCCTGCGCCCGGTCGCCTTCAAGTACCGCAGCAAGATGCCCGGAAAGCGCTGGCGTGAGAACTGGGACCGTGCGCTGTTCGTCGGTGGCCTGTTGCCGGCACTGATTGCTGGCGTGGCGGTGGGCAACGTGCTGGTCGGCGTGCCGTTCCACTTCGATGACAGCATGCGCATCTTCTACACGGGCACCCTGATCGGTCTGCTCAACCCGTTCGCCCTGGTGGCCGGCCTGGTGAGCGTGGCGATGGTGGTCTCGCATGGTGCAGCGATGCTGGTGCTCAAGACCGATGGTCCGGTGGCCGAGCGCTCGGCCCGTTACGGCAGCATCGCGGCGGTGCTGACCTTCGTGCTGTTCGCCCTGGCCGGCGTCTGGGTGGCCTTCGGCCTGCCGGGCTACCAGATCACCTCGCAGGTGGTCACCGATGGCCCGACCAACCCGCTGCTCAAGACCGCTGCCGCCGGTGCGGTGGCCGGTGGCTGGCTGCGCAACTACCAGAGCATGCCGCTGACCCTGCTGGCCCCGATCCTCGGGCTGGTCGGTGCGCTGGCCAGCGCGGTGCTGCTGCGGGCCCGTCGGGGTGGCCTGGCCTTCCTGGCCTCGGGTGCTTCGATCGCCGGCATCATCCTGACCGTCGGTTTTGCGATCTTCCCGTTCCTGCTGCCCTCCTCCAGCCAGCCGGGCTCCAGCCTGACGGTCTGGGACAGCTCCTCCAGCCACCTGACCCTGGGGATCATGCTGATCGCCACGGCCATCTTCCTGCCGATCATCATCGCCTACACCTCCTGGGTCTACCGCGTGATGAAGGGCAAGACCACGGCCGAAGAGATGGGCGACAACCCCAACGCTTACTGATGCGCCCCACGGCGCGATAGGAGACTTACCATGTGGTACTTCGCTTGGATTCTGGGTGCAGGGCTGGCTTCGGTCGTGGCCATCCTCAACGGCATGTGGTTCGAAGCCCGCGAGCAGAGCCGCACGGATCACGAAGAAGGCTAAAAAAAGGTTGCCGATCGGGTCTTCACACCGTATCCTTGTCGGCTCCTTCGGGGTGTAGCTCAGTCTGGTAGAGCGCTACGTTCGGGACGTAGAGGTCGCAGGTTCGAATCCTGTCTCCCCGACCACTTCGGTGGTCGTATTGAAGCCTGGGAACACGTTTCCAGGCTTCTTTATCAAGGGCCGTGGCAACACGGCACCGAAGGTGAAAAACGCGATCCCCCCTTGCCGCCGACCGGCGGGATCGATACAATAGGCGGCTCCTTACGGGGTGTAGCTCAGTCTGGTAGAGCGCTACGTTCGGGACGTAGAGGTCGCAGGTTCGAATCCTGTCTCCCCGACCATTTGATGGTCACAATCAAGCCTGGAAGACTTCAGTGTCCTCCGGGTTTTTTTGTGTCTGTCGATTGAGGCACGTCAGCAATCAGGGCGATGGGCGGGCCTGACACGCCGGATAGCGGCTCGGAATGTCGCCCTTGCAGCTACCGGTGTAGCGGTAGCCTTTCCCCAACATGCAGCGCTGTGCCGCGTAGAGCGTGTCTCGGGAAAGATCGGCCGTTTCCCTGCCCGTGGCACCTTGCCGGTCCGGCGAGATGTTCCCACTGCGTTGGCCGCCGCAGGCCTGCCAATCCATGTCACGCACCAGCGTGCCCGCGTCCGGCCTGCTCCAGTCGTGGCCCGGAGGGACCAGGTGCCGGGTCGCGGCGGGATGTCCATTCATCCACATGCCACCTGCGCCACAGGCGGTCAGGCCAAGCAGCACTCCCAGCACCGCCATCGCACCAATGAAACCCCTTCGTACGAACAGCAGCGTCGTTGACATCGCTCCTACTCCACCGGGAATCCACGACGGACAAACTCGAACCCGTTGCCGATCATGCATGCGTCGTAAAGCTGGCCCAGCCGGGCGTTGATCTCTCTGTACCGCTTCTTCTGGGCAGCCGTGCGTTCGGCATGCCAGACCTTCGTAATCACAGCACCCTCCTTGAGCAGCCCCGCGTACTCTGCGTCGTTGCGCATCTCCTGACTGCATCGTTGCCGCACCCGGTCCGCCTCGGCCTTGCTGGTACCGGCCCTGCGCCAGTACTGCCGGGTGGGCATGACCCGGACGGAACCCGCCGGAATGGGTCCCCTGTCCGCCGTCGCTACCTGGCCAGGCACGGCAGGAGCAGTGGCACAGCCTGCCACCGTAAGAAGTAGAGTCGCCACCAGCAGCGAGGTGTACCCCCTCGCATGTCCTTGCCTCCGAACCTGCCTCATGCATTTCGTCCTGGTTGTCCGCAGCCGCCTTGCTTCTGGCATGCGGGATACCGACTGCGTATATCCCCATCCACATGCCGAAGATGCCGCAACTGGCGAGCATCAACGTCGTACAGGTCAGTAGAAGCCTGTTTCCTGCACGCGGGACACTCATGGTACGGCCACGACGCGCACTGCCCGGCTCATCGTACAACCCTGCACGTTGCCGTCGCTCATGTCAGGGCCCCGGCGGCTCCCGGCGCGACCTGCCGGGATCGAACCCGTACAATGGACGGTCCTGGCCTCGCCTTCGGCGCCGGCCCAGTCCCCTTCCCCGCAGATGCCGGCCGCTGGCCGGTCTCTGCCGTTGCACCCGCGCGCCGGCATGGCCGCGGTGCGCCACCTGTCAGGAACATGCTGATGACTCACCCCACCTCACCGTCCCAGTCCCTGCTGCACGGACGCCTGCTGGCGTTTGCCGCGATCCTGCTGGCCGCCTTGAACCTGCGCACTGCGGTCACCTCGCTGACCCCGCTGCTGGATGTGCTCGGCCAGACGTTCGGCTTCGGCACCACGATGACCGGCGTGCTCGGCATGCTGCCCACCGCGGCCTTCGCGCTGTTCGGCGTCACTACCCCGGCCGTGGCGCGCCGCCTGGGCCTGGAGCGCACCGCGCTGCTGGCGATGAGCCTGGCCACCGTGGGCCTGCTGCTGCGCTCGATGGCCGGCGGCGTGGGCAGCCTGCTGTTCGGTTCGGTGGTGGCGCTGGCTGGCATGGGCATCGGCAACGTGGTGGTACCGCCGCTCGTGAAGCGCTACTTCGCCAACCGCGTGGGCACCATGAGCACGCTCTACATCACCGTGCTGCAGATCGGCACGATGATGCCGGCACTGCTGGCGGTGCCGGTCGCGCAGCAGGCCGGCTGGCGCGTGTCGCTGGGCATCTGGGCGCTGATGTCGCTCGCCGCCGCGCTGCCGTGGCTGATGCTTTCGCGTGCGCGCCCGCATCCGGACACCATCAGCGCCGCCAACGACCCGTCCAGCGCGCCGCACGGCAAGGTCTGGAAGACACCGCTGGCGTGGGGCATGACCCTGATGTTCGGCATGACCTCGCTGATGACCTATTCGATGTTCACCTGGCTGCCGCGGATCGTGGTCGAAGCCGGTGCCACGCCGGCCTTCGGCGGCATCATGGTCGCCATCTTCGCTGCCTGCGGCCTGCTGCCATCACTGACCATGCCGGCGCTGGCCGTGCGCCTGCGCAATCCCTTCGGGCTGGTGCTGATCGGCTTCAGCGCCTTCCTGATCGCCTTCGCCGGCCTGTTGTTCGCCCCGATAAAGGCGCCGTGGTTGTGGGCGGTACTGCTCGGCATCGGGCCGTCGACCTTCCCGCTGGCGCTGACCCTGATCAACCTGCGCACCCGCACCCCGGCCGGTTCGGCCGCGTTGTCCGGCTTCATGCAGGGCGTGGGCTATGCGTTCAGCTGCCTGGGCCCGTTCCTGTTCGGCTGGCTGCATGCGGTCAGTGGCGGCTGGCACCTGCCGTTCGGCTTCCTGGTGGTGTGCGCGGTAGTCCTGTTGTGCGCCTCCTGGGTTGCCTGCAAACCGCAGAAGCTCGAAGACCAGTGGTGAGTGCCCCGCTGCGTCCATCTACACGCGCTGTGCGCAACAGCTGACGTAGCGTGTCGCTAACTGACCCGCTGCGCGGCAACGGGTGATGTTCGGGTCCGCTGGCATCGCCAGCCGGATGAACAGCTTCATCGCGACGGAGTGCGTTCCCCTGCTGGCGACATGGCGGGAATCTTCAGTATTTCAACGACTTGCTCCTCCCCTCCGGGTGCTACCCGGGGGCTGATCGGCCGTACCCGGTTCTTGGCGATTTGGCACCAAGCGCGCAGTCAGGCACGACTGGCATGTGATGTGCGTCACAGTTTGTGACGCTAATGCCATTCGAAAGGATGCTCCAAGGGGGGTTCCATGTACGACCATCGTCCGCTGGCGCTCGGCGTCGGCCTGGCATGTGCCGCACTCGCTTTCTCCGCTCCGGCTGCCTTTTCCGCCGAACCGCGGGCCGACGCCCTGGCCGAGATCGGCCAGTTCCGGGACCACGCCCAATGGCTGGATGCACTGGCGGCGATTGAGCGGGCCCGGGTGCAGGCACCTGACGACACCCTGCTGTATCGCCTGCAGGTATTGACCCTCTCGGATATCGGCAACGCGCACCGCGCGTGGCAGCTGTACCTGGCCCGCCCCGACCTGTTCGACACCGCCCAGAAAGAACGGCTGGAAGGCAATTACCTGGCCAAGCTGGTGGGCTGGAGCCTGGCCTATGGCCCCAGCGAGGACACCCGCCTGGATGAAGCCGACGCCGCGCTGGTGCAGATGCAGCAGTATCTCGAACGCGACGGCACCACGGTGCAGCAGGCGCCGCTGCGGATCCGCCATGACCGCCTGATCCTGCTCAACCGGCTGGGGCGCCACGCACAGGTGCGCGATGAGTACCGCGACCTCCTCGCCGAGGGCCACCCCGTCCCCAACTATCTGCTGGCAGCGGTCGGCGATTCGCTGATGGCCACCCAGCATCCGGACGAAGCGATCCCGGTGCTGGAGGCGGCGCTCAAGGCCGATCCGTCGCTGCCGGAAGCCCGCTCCGAGCTCGCATATGCGTATCTGGAAGACGAGCAGGCCGAGACCGCGATCGCCCTGCTGACGCGCTGGCAGGCCGATGAGCCGGCCTGGCGTTGGGCCAACGGGGCCAAGGCGCCGTACCCCAACTGGCCGCGCTACGAGGCCGACCTCAACCTGGCCATGGTGCGCGCCTACAGCGGCGATCTACCCACCGCCCAGCGCGATCTGGAAAAGATGGTCGAGGTCGGGCCCGGCAACACCGGCACGCAATCCTCGCTGGGCAACGTCTACCTGATGCGCGGCTGGCCGCGGCGGGCGCTGGAGCGCTACAGCATGGCCAACACACTGGACCCGCGCGATGTGCCGGCGCGCCTTGGGCAGTACGACGCCTACGTGCAGGTGCAGCGCGATGATCTGGCGCGGCCGATCCACGACACCCTGCTTGCCGCCTATCCCAACCAGCCGTCCGTGCAGCGCATGGACCGCAGCTGGCGCGCGCACCGTGGCTGGCAATGGCATGCCTATGCCGAAGGCGGCCGCAGCTCCGGCGGTGGCGGTGCGTCGCCGCTGGGCAACGACGACGGCCGCTATGGCGTGGAAGTGCAGTCCCCGGTACTCGACGACCGCTGGCGCCTGGTCGCGTTCGCCGACCGGCGCAGCGTGGATTTCCAGGACGAGAGCATCGACCCGCTGCGGATCGGCGTGGGCACGCGTTACCGCTACGGCCGCGCGGATGCGGAAGCGTTCATCCACCGCGCCAACGACCACATCGGCGAGACCGGCCTGAGCGCCGGGTTCGGCTGGCAGTTCAGCGATCAGTGGCATGCGGGCATCACCGCCGCACGCAACGACCCGGAGGCCTCGATGCAGGCGCGCGTCTCCGGCATCACCGCCGACAGCATCGCGCTGGCGGCCGACTACCGGCGCGACGAGCGGACCCACTGGAGCCTGGGCGCCAGCCGGTTCCGCTACGACGACGGCAACCGCCGCGACACCGTCAGCACCGCCATCGAACAGCGCCTGATGACCCGGCCGACCGTGTTCGTGGACGGCCTCGGCAGTCTGTACGCCAGCCGCGGCAGCCGCGGCGACGTGCCCTACTTCAATCCGTCCGAGGATCGCTCGGTGGAGATCGGCCTGCGCGTGGACCAGCAGCTGTGGCGCCACTACGAACGCCACTTCCGCCATCGCCTGACCGTTTCGGTGGGGCAGTACTGGCAGCAGGGCTATGGCAGCGCGATCGTGCCCTCGGCCGAGTACCGCCACGAATGGCAGCTCGGCGAAGGCCGCATTTTCGAGTACGGCATCCGCTGGTCGCGACCGGTCTATGACGGACAGCGTGAACGACACATCGGCCTGGATGCCGGCCTGCGGTGGGGAGAATGAGATGCGGCACATCGACATGAAGCGCTGGTCCCACTGGCTGTTGCTGGCCCTGCTCGCCGTGGTGCTGCCGGCACAGGCACAGCAGACGCCGGCCGCACTCGATGCCGCCGACAACGGCCTGCTCGTGCTCAGCTACCACGACATCCGCGACGAGGTGGCCGAGCGCGGCGACCCGGATGCGTATGCGGTCAGCACGCAGAACTTTGCCGCGCACCTGGACTGGTTGTCCGCGCATGGCTACCACCCGGTCTCGCTGTCGCAGTTGATCACTGCCTCACAGGGTGGCACCCCGCTGCCGCCCAAGCCGGTGCTGCTGACCTTCGATGACGGACTGCGCAGCGTGTACAGCAAGGTCTTCCCGCTGCTGCGCGCCTACAACTATCCGGCGCTGGTCGCGGTGATCACCGACTACGTGGACATGCCGGCCGGGCGCCAGATCGACTACGGCTACCGCCCCTTCACCCGCGACGATTTCCTGACCTGGGCGCAGCTGCGCGAGATGCAGAACAGCGGGCTGATCGAACTGGCCAGCCACACCGACAACCTGCACCACGGCGTGCAGTCCAACCCGCAGGGCAACTCGACGCCGGCGGTGATCACGCGCATCTACGACCCCACCCGCAGGACCTATGAAAGCGCGGCCGAGTACGAGGCCCGCCTGCGCGCCGACCTGGGCCGCAGCGTGGCGCGCATCCAGCGCAATGTCGGCGTCAACCCGAAGGCGATCGTGTGGCCGTACGCCGCGTACAACGCGCTCAGCAACGATATCGCCGAGCAGCTGGGCATGCCGGTCTCCTTCGATCTGGAAGGCCGCAGCACCCCGGTCAAGCGCGATCTGCACGGCTTGGCGCGCCTGCTGGTGACCAACAACCCGACCGTGGTGCAGCTGGCCTACGAACTGCGTCGCGATGTGGAACGCGATGGGATGCGTGCGCTGCAGATCGACCTGGATGCGGTCTACGATGCCGACCCGGTGCAACAGGGCAAAAACCTGGATGCGTTGATCGACCGGGTCAAGAAGATCGGCCCGACCCACGTGTTCCTGCAGGCCTTCGCCGACCCGGACGGCAACGGCTCGGCCGATGCGCTGTACTTCCCCAACCGGCATCTGCCAATGCGCGCGGACCTGTTCAACCGGGTGGCGTGGCAGCTCAAGACGCGTGCCGGTGTGAAGGTGTTCGCCTGGCTGCCGGTGCTTGGCTATGAGCTCAAGGACCCGGCCATCCGCAGGGCGCTGGCCATCGAGAGCCCGGAAAGCGACGGCATCTTCCGGCTGGACTTCACCCGGCCAGAGGTCCGCAGGATCATCGATGACATCTACGAAGACCTGGCGATCAACGCGTACTTCGAGGGCCTGCTGTTCCACGATGACGCCTACCTGCGCGACACCGAGCTGACCCGGTTGCCGCAGGAAGGCGATGACGGTGCACGTACCCAGGCGCTGATCGATTTCACCCTGGAGCTGCGCACTGCCGCGCAGCGCTGGCGCCCGAAACTGGGCACCGTGCGCAACCTGTATGCCCAGCCCGTGCTGGAACCGCAGAGCGCGAGCTGGTTCGCCCAGCGCCTGGACCTGTTCAACAAGGCCTACGACCACACCGCGCTGATGGCGATGCCGTGGATGGAAGGCAGCCGCAGCCCGGAACGCTGGCTGGACCGGCTGGTGGTGGCGGTAAAGCAGCACGATCCGCAGTTGTCGCAGACGATGTTCGAGCTGCAGACGCTGGACTGGCGCACCGGCAAGCCGATCCCCGGCGACCGCCTGCGCGCGCAGATCCGTCGCCTGCAGGCGCAGGGCGTGCGCCATTTCGCCTGGTATCCGGATGACTTCATCGCCGGACGTCCCTCCACGTATGACGCCCGCGCGGCCATGTCGGCCCGCAGCTTCCCGTACGAGGAAAAGTGAGGTCGCCATGCATCCTCTTCTCTACATTCTGTTCCAGTTCGCCTTCTTCTACCCGATGGTGATGGCGTTCTTCTGGATGTCCGGCGGCCTCTATTACTTCTTCCGGCGCGAACGCAAGGCGCGCGATCGCAATGATCCGCCGCCGATGGCGGTCTACCCGTCCGCCTCGATCCTGATCCCCTGCCACAACGAAGCGGAGAACCTGCAGGACACGCTCGACTCCGCACTCAGGCAGAACTACCCGGACTTCGAAGTGATCGCCATCAACGATGGCAGCAGCGACGACACCGGGGCACGCCTGGATGCCCTGGCCGCCCTGCATCCCCGGCTGCGTGTCGTGCACCTGGACCGCAACATGGGCAAGGCCAACGCGCTGCGCATGGGGGCGCTGGCGGCGCGCTCGGAGTTCCTGGTCTGCATCGATGGCGATGCGATGCTGGAGGAGTACGCCACCCATTGGATGGTCTGGCACCTGACCTCCGGCCCACGCGTGGGCGCCGTCACCGGCAACCCGCGCATACGCAACCGGTCCACCCTGCTGGGCCGGCTGCAGGTGGCCGAGTTCTCCTCGATCATCGGCATGATCAAGCGTGCGCAGCGGGTGTACGGGCGCATCTTCACCATCTCCGGCGTGATCGCCGCGTTCCGTCGTACCGCCCTGCATCGCATCGGTTACTGGTCCGATGACATGGTCACCGAGGACATCGACATCAGCTGGCGGCTGCAGCTGGACCACTGGGACATCCGCTACGAGCCCAATGCGCTGTGCTTCATCCTGATGCCGGAAACGCTGAAGGGACTGTGGCGGCAGCGCCTGCGCTGGGCCCAGGGTGGCGTGGAAGTACTGCTGCGGCATGGCGGCTCGCTGTTCCATTGGCGCAAGCGGCGGATGTGGGGGGTGCTGATGGAGTACATCCTCAGCGTGCTGTGGGCGTACACGATGCTGGCGATCATCGTGCTGTGGGCGCTGGGCAAGTTCATGGAGCTGCCGCCTGATCTGTATATCGCCACGCTGCTGCCGCAGTGGCATGGCGTGATCCTGGCCCTGGTCTGCCTGCTGCAGTTCGCCAGCAGCCTGATCATCGACCGCCGTTACGAAACGCATATAGGACGTAATTACTTCTGGGTGATCTGGTACCCGATGGCGTACTGGCTCATCAGTCTGTTCACGACCCTGGTGGCGTTCCCCAAGACGATCTTCAAACGTCGTGGCAAGCGCGCGGTCTGGGTCAGTCCTGACCGGGGTATCCGATGAACACCGTCAAATCCACCCGCCGCTTCGACTCGCGGCTGATCCAGAAACCGCGCCAGCAGCCGCGCCTGCAGCGCACTGCCTGGGGCTTTGTCACCATCGCCTTCTGGGCGTTCTACTTCTATCTGTGGGCACCGCTGGTGACGTTGATCTCGTGGCTGCTGGGCGGGCAGATGGCCTGGGCGCAACTGTACGAACAGAAGCAGACGATCGACCCGTTCGTGGTGATCGCGCTGCCGGTGATGCTGCTCTGCTGCGCGGCGCTGCTGATCGCCTGGGCCGAGTACAACCGCATGCGCTTCACGGGCAAGGAACGTCGGCTGCCGCATGACGATGTGACCCGCGCCGAGATCGCGCACGACCTCGGTGCGAGTGCCTCCGTGGCCGCGTCGCTGGCCGATGGCAAGTCGGTGACCCTGCACCTGGATGAGCACGCGCGGCCGGTACGGGTCACCGCGCAGGCATTGGCGGTCGCATACGGGTAATCGCGCGGGTGCCGACAAACCGGTAGTGGCGGGGGCGGGGGCGCGCCCCCGCGGGGGCCGCCGGGGCGGGGGCGGGCGGCGGCCGCCCCCCCCCCGGCTCTACCCGGTCACGCGCGCGTCTGGCCTTCGCCGCGGACGACGAAGCGCTCGACGGTCAGTGCTTCCAGTCCCATCGGGCCATAGGCGTGCAGCCGGGTGGTGGAGATGCCGATCTCCGCGCCCAGGCCCAGCTCGCCACCATCGGAGAACCGCGAAGAGGCGTTGACCATGACCACGGCCGACCGCAGCGCCTGCACGAAGCGTTCGGCGGCGACCGCGTCCTCGGTGGCGATCACTTCGGTATGGTCCGAGCTGTACTGCTGGATATGCGCCAGTGCCTGATCGAGGTCCTTCACCACGCGCACCGCGATGATCAGGTCCAGGTACTCGGCGGCGTAATCGTCGTCGCTGGCCGGCCCGGCGTCGGGCAACCACTGCCGCGCCACCGCATCGGCACGGACCTGCACGCCCTGCCCCGCCAGTGCCTGCGCCACCAATGGCAGGAAGGTCGGCGCGATGTCGGCATGCACCAGCAGCGTCTCCAGCGAATTGCAGGCCGAGGGGCGGCTGCACTTGCCGTCCACCAGCAGGCCCAGTGCACGCGCGGGATCGGCGGCACGGTCCACGTACAGATGGCAGACGCCCTTGTAATGCTTGATCACCGGCACCCGCGCGTGCTCGGCGACGAACCGGATCAGGCCTTCCCCGCCACGCGGGATCGCCAGATCGATCAGGTCGTTGAGCTGCAGCAGGGCCAGCATGGTCTCGCGGCGCAGGTCCTCGACCAGGGTCAGCGCGGCATCGGCGACACCGGCCTCGCGCAGCGCGCGCTTGAGCGACGCCGCGATGGCGGTATTGGAGTGGATCGCTTCCGAACCACCGCGCAGGATCACACCGTTGCCGGCCTTGATGCACAGCGCGGCCGCATCGGCGGTCACGTTCGGGCGCGCTTCGTAGATCATCGCGATCACGCCCAGCGGCACGCGCACCTTCTGCACGCGGATGCCATTCGGGCGCACGTCATCGCGGGTGACCTGGCCGACCGGATCGGGCAACGCGGCCACCTCGCGCAGCGCGGCGGCGATACCGGCCAGCCGCTGCGGGTTCAGGGCCAGGCGGTCCAGCATCGCGGTCCCGACGCCCTTCTCCGTCGCCGCGGCGAGATCGCGCGCGTTCGCGGCGAGAATCAGATCGGTATCCGCGTCCAGTGCGGCAGCCATCGCCTCCAGCAGAGCGGCCTTGGCGGCGGAAGACAGCTGGGCGAGTTGCCGGGCAGCCTCGCGGCAGGCCAGCGCCTGGGTGCGGATGTCGGTACTGGAGCTGGCGACCATCTCAATATCCTCGAAAAAAACGGTAGAGCCACGCCATGCGTGGCTGGGGGATGTCGAACGGGCCCAGGTTGCGCAGCCACGCATGGCGTGGCTCTACCGTGGATGTTCTTACGCTTTACAGCAACACCAGATCGTCGCGGTGGATCACGTTGCCACCGTAGTTGTAGCCGAGCACGCTTTCGATGTCGCGCGAGTGGCGCCCGGCGACGCGGCGGATGTCGCTGGCCGAGTACTGGCTGACGCCACGGGCCAGGCAGACCTCGCCGGCCTCGGTGCGTTGCCGGATCTCGATCATGTCGCCGCGGCGGAAGTCCCCCTCCGCGCCGACCACACCGCCCGGCAGCAGCGAGGCGCCCTTGCCACGCAGCGCATCGGCGGCGCCCGCGTCGACCAGGATCGCGCCCGGCTCCAGCGGTGCGTGGCGCAGCCAGTACTTGCGTGCCGCCACGCGGGTCTGCGCGGCGTGGATGCGGGTGCCGAACAGGCGTCCCTGGCTGAGCGCACGCACGACCTCGGCACTGCGCCCGTTGAACAGGCAGGTCTCGATGCCGACGCGGCCGGCCTTGGCCGCGGCCTCCAGTTTGGTATGCATGCCGCCGGTGCCGGCACCGCTGCCGGCCCCCCCGGCCATCGCCAGCACCTCGACGGTCAGCTCAGGCACATCGTGGATCGGCCGTGCCTGCGGATCGCGGCGCGGATCGGCGCTGTACAGGCCGTCGATATCGGTGGCGATGAACAGCACGTCGGCGTCGATCAACGCGGCCACGGTGGCAGCCAGATTGTCGTTGTCGCCCAGCTTGAGCTCATCCACCGAGA
Source organism: Stenotrophomonas sp. TWI1183 (assembly GCF_039673115.1). NCBI lineage: Bacteria > Pseudomonadati > Pseudomonadota > Gammaproteobacteria > Lysobacterales > Lysobacteraceae > Stenotrophomonas > Stenotrophomonas sp. TWI1183. Next base: position 154,710 of record NZ_JBDJKZ010000004.1, on the reverse strand, counting down.
CCGTGTCGTTCTCGTTGACCACCGGCAGCGCGCCCAGCCGCAGCAGCTCGTTGAGCGTGGCGCGGGCATTAAGGTAACGGCGGCGGTTGCGCAGGTCGTCGTGGGTCAGCAGTACCTGGGCCACCGGGCGCTCGAAGAAGCGCTGCCACAGCCCGATCAGCTGCGCCTGGCCCAGCGCGGCAAGCGCTTGCCGCGCGGCCATCGCCGCCCCGGCTTCGAGCGCGCGGGGCACGATCGCCCGGCCGGCCGCGACCGCACCGGAGGACACGATCACCACCTCCCGACCGGCCAGCACATTGGCCGAGACGAACTGGGCCAGACCGAGTGCGTGGCGTGGCGAGAGGCCGCCGCCATCGGCCGCCAGCAGGCTGCTGCCGACCTTGAGCACGGCACGTTTCCACTGCGGAACGGCTTGTTCGGTGAACGGCGAAAGCACGGACTGGTTCATGTGATCGGCGCGCTCAGCGCGTGCTCCATTCGTGGATGCGGGCGGTGGCACTGCCGTGCACCAGCAGCGGATCGGTGTCGACCAGCGCCTGCGCGGCGGCCAGGTCGGCGATGTCCTGAAGCACGTACGCGCCACCAGTCTTGTCGGTGAAGCCGCCGGTCAGCAGCAGCTGCCCGCGGGCGCGCACGTCATCGAGGAAGCGCACATGCTCGGCACCGACCTCATCGCGGAAGTCGGGGGTGCGGGTGACCACTACCAGGTAACAGGTTTTCATGTGAGTCCTTTTCGCGGGCAGTGCCCGGCAAGACGTTACAAAAACGGCGGCCTTGCGGCCGCCGTCGTGATTACACCAGTGCGGCCCAGCGGGCGCGCAGCTCATCCAGCCGCAGGTCGGCCGCCGCGCCGGGCGACACGCGCGCGGCCAGGCTGCCTTCGGGGGTACGCCCCTGCCCGGCCGTATCCGCCGCGGCGGCCGCGGCCTTGTAGGCCTCGCGGAACGGCACGCCGGCCACCGCCGCTTCCACGGCGACATCAGTGGCGTACATGCCCGAGTCGATCGCCGCCCGCAGCTTGTCGTCGCGCCATTCCAGATTGGCCAGCAGCGCCGGCAGCAGTTCCAGCGCGGCCAGGCCACGGCCGAAGCCATGGAAGATCGCGCCCTTGCTGCTCTGCAGATCACGGTGGTAGCCCGACGGCAGCGACAGCAGCTGCTCGATCTCGGTCCGTGCCGCGGCCACGCTGGCATGGGTAGCACGCATCAGCTCGATCACATCCGGGTTGCGCTTGTTCGGCATGATCGAACTGCCGGTGGTGTACTGCGCCGGCAGCGCGACGAAGCCGAACTCGCCGCTGGTGAACAGCGACAGGTCCCAGGCGATGCGACGCAGATCCAGGGTGGCACCGCCAAGCGCTTCCAGGGCGGCCAGCTCGAACTTGCCGCGCGACAGCTGCGCGTAGATCGGCGAGATCTGCATCCGTGCGAAGCCGAGCGCCTCGGTGGTGTGCGCGCGGTCGAGCGGCAGGTTCACGCCGTAGCCGGCGGCCGTGCCGAGCGGATTGGCGTCGACCAGGTTGAAGGTGTCGTGCGCGCGGATCGCATTGTCGATGAAGGCCTCGGCCCAGCCGGCCCACCACATGCCCGCCGAGGACACCACGGCGCGCTGGATGTGCGTATAGCCCGGAACCGGCAGGTCCTTCTCGGCCTCGGCACGGTCGAGTGCGACCTTGGCGATCTCGCGACTCAGCTCGGCCACGCGCAGCAGCTTGTCCTTCAACCACAGCCGGGTCGCGACCAGGATCTGGTCGTTGCGGCTGCGGCCGGTGTGGATCTTGCGGCCGGCATCGCCGAGGCGCTCGGTCAGGCGCGCTTCGATCGCCGAGTGGCAATCCTCGAAGCGCTCATCCAGCACGAACGCGCCGCTGCGGAAATCCTCTGCAAGCACGTCCAGCTCGCGCTGCAGGCCGACGCGCTCGTCGTTGCCGAGGATGCCGATGTTCTCCAGGCCCTGCGCATGCGCCTTGCTGGCCGCCACGTCGTACAGGAAGAACTCGCGGTCCAGGATCACATCATCGCCGGCCAGGAAGGTCTGGATCTTGGCGTCTACCGCGACGCCGGGCTTCTGCCACAGAAGGTCTGCCATGTCTTGCTCCGTAGGCGGATTCGCTCCGCCGGGTTGTCAGGGCGCGCGCAGGGGCCGCGCAGCGCCGTGGGAATTCAGTGCGGGATCGAGGCCAGTTCGTCCAGGCCCAGCGCCAGGTTGAGGTTCTGCATCGCCTGGGTCGCCGCGCCCTTGAGCAGGTTGTCCAGGGTCGCCACGACCACCACGCGCTTGCCGCCCGGGGCCACGTCGAAGCCGCCGATCTGCACGCCATGCCGGCCGGCGATGCGGCTGACCCACGGTGCTTCGTCGAGCACTTCGATCAGGGCCTCGTTGGCGTAGTACTTCTGGTACAGCGCGACCACGTCCTCACGCTTGACCACCGTGTTGAGCCAGAGGTTCACCGTCATGGTGATGCCGCGGAAGTGCGGCGCCACATGCGGCATGAACTCGACCGGCACGCGTAGGTGCGCAGTGACTTCGCGCTCGTGCACATGATTGGTCAGCGCATACGGCATCAGGTTGTCGCGCAGCAGCTCGGGATTGTTCTTGTCCGAGGGCGTGGTGCCGGCGCCGGAGTAACCGGAAACACCGAAGCACTGCGGCGGGCCGGCCAGCTGCTGCAGCAGCGGGCTGATCGCCAGCTGCATCGCGGTGGCGTAGCAGCCGGGATTGCTGATGTGCTTCTGGCCCAGGTAGTCGCCGCGGGTCAGTTCGGGCAGGCCGTAGTACCAGCTCGGCTCGAAACGGTGATCGGCCGACAGGTCGACGATCACCGTCTCCGGCTTCGCCGCGTCCAGCGCGGTGACGAACGGTGCGGACAGGCCGTTGGGCAGCGCCAGGATCACCGCGTCCATGCCCTTGGCCGCGACGGCGTCGGCATCCAGGTTTTCGAACTGCAGTTCACCCTGCCAGTCGCTGTGGTGGTCGCTGACGCGCTGGCCGGCCAGCTCGCGCGAGGAGACGAAACCCAGCTGCAGGCGGGGATGTGCGGCAATCAGCTTGATCAGTTCCGCGCCGGTGTGGCCGCGGGCGCCGACGATGCCGACGGTGAAGGTCGTGGTGCTCATGCGTGTGCGTCCAGGCGGTGCTGCAGGTGGCGTTTTACCCCCTGCCATTCCGCATCGATGATGGAGAAGATGACGGTGTCGCGCGGAGTGCCGTCCGGATGGCGCTTGTGGTTGCGCAGCACGCCGTCCTGCTTGGCGCCCAGGCGCGAGATCGCGGTGCGCGAGGTGAAGTTGAACCAGCTGGTCTCGAACACCACGCTCAGGCATTCCAGCCGCTCGAAGGCGTGGGTGAGCAGCATCAGCTTGGTTTCGGTGTTGATCCCGGTGCGCTGGGCGGCCTCGCCGTACCAGGTGTAGCCGATGCTCAGGCGCGGCACCTCGGCTTCCAGGCTGTAATAGCGCGTGGTCCCGACGACCTCATCGGCCTCGTTGAGGACCGCGAACGGCAGCACCTTGCCCTCGGCCTGCGCCTGCAGCGCGGCCTGGACGTAGGCGGTCATGGTCTTCGCGCTGGGCACCTGGGTGTACCAGAGCCTGGACAAGGTGCCATCCCCCAGTGCACCGCGCAGGCCATCGATATGCGCCATCTGCAGCGGCTCCAGCCGGGCATGTGTGCCGGCCAGTGTGGGGACCTTGGTCCAATCGGCAAGATTCATCGGGTTCAGCCCTCCAGGCTGGGGGTGCGTGCGGCGCAATGCTCGACGTACGCTTTGATGCGGTCGAAGCCGTCGGCGCCGAACCAGAACACCTTCCAGTGGCCCTGCTTGTAGCAGCCATCGGATTCGGCGTAGTAGAAGTGATTGATCGGGTTGCCGTTGCGCGAACGCCAGAACAGCTGCGGGGTTTCATCCAGCATCACATTCCAGACGGCACGGCCCAGGCCTTCGCCCTGCGCATCGTCGAGCACGGCGAACTTGTCCAGGTATACGCCTTCGGCTTCGTCGGTGAGGATCACCGCGGTGCGGTAATTCTCGCTCACGTAGGCGCGCAGCAGCTTGGTTTTCTGGAAGTAGTCCGGCACCAGGGTACGCCCGAAGCTGGATTCGATCAGCTGCTTCAGGCGCGGCAGATCGAGTTCCTCCCACGCGGTGGCGCGCAGCACTTTCTCGCCCTTGCGCACCAGCGTGCCTGAGCCCTTGTGGGTGAACAGTTCCTTGGCCAGGTCAGCCGGCCGGGTGATCGACACCGAGGACTCCAGCGGCAGGCGATCCAGCAGGTCCTTGATCTGTTCGATCTTGACCCGCATGCCACCGTGGATCCACGGCTGCTGCATCAGCTGGTCGTACTCGGTGGACAGGTTGATCGAGTCGATCACCTTGCCTTCTTCATCGAGCAGGCCGCCGGTGCCGGTCAGGAAGATGATCTTGTACGGCTGCAGTTCCTGCACCAGCTCGTTGGCGGCGAAATCGGCGTTGACGTTGAGGATCTGCCCGCAGCGGGTTTCGCCCAGGCTGGTGATCACCGGGATCGAGCCGGCGCGCAGGCTGGCTTCGATCGGGGCCAGGTTGACCTTCTTGACCTCACCGACCAGGCCGTAGGTGTCCTGGTCCAGGTACTCGGCTTCGAACACGCCGCCGGTGATCGAGGTCGCGCGCGCACCGTTCTGCTGCAGCGCTTCGACCAGTTGCAGGTTGGAGGCCTGGAACACCCGGCGCACGATCGCCAGGCCTTCGGCCGAGGTCACGCGCAGGCCGTTGACGGTCTGCTTCTCGATGCCGGCCGCCGACAGTTCGGCGTCCAGCTGCGGGCCGGCACCATGCAGCACGATCGGGGTCAGGCCGACTTCCTGCAGGAACGACAGCGAAGAGGTCAGCGCATCGAGGTCATCGCGCAGCACCGCGCCGCCGACCTTGACCACGGCGAAGCGTTTGGCGTCCAGCTGCGAGAAACGCTTGAGGTACTGGCTGATCTCCTTCGCGCTGGCCATGCTCGAGAGCAGGCGCACGATGGTCTGGCGGGTCTGGCGGTGGGGCTGGGAAGAAGGCATTTCGATATCGTCGCAGGCGGCCGGGGCCGCGATGGGAGTTCCGTCAGTGGGGAGCCACGACGGCATCATTGGATCACGCGCCGCGCGCGATGATGCGGTGCACGGACGCGGTGTAACGCTGCAGCTGCTCCAGCGTCACGAACTCATCGGCGGTGTGGGCCTGGGCGATGTCGCCCGGACCGTACACCAGGGTGGTGTAACCCCCGGCCGAGAACAGCGAGGCCTCGGTCCAGAAATCCACCGCGTTGCCGATCGGGATATCCAGGGCATCGGCCACGTCGCGCGCCAGCAGGCGGCGGTTCTCGGCCTCGGCGATGTCGCCGGCCGGGAAGCTGGGCCCGCGGAAGGTCTCGGTGAACACCGCCGCCTCCGGTTCGGCGAAGCTGGCAAATGTGGCCAGCAGCGCATCGATGTCCATCGACGGCAGCGGACGGAAGCCGAAACGCACTTCGGCAGCGGGCGCGATCATGTTCGCCTTGATCCCGCCTTCCACCCGGCCGATGTTGAAACGCAGGCCGGTCAGCCCGCCAAAGCGCGCATGGGCCAGGGTGTCCACATGGTCCAGCGCGCGGTTGCCCCAGCGCATGGCCTGGTGCAACGCGCTGGCGGCCGCATCCTGCTTGCCCGAGGCATGCCCGGCGCGGCCCTTGAACTGCATCAGCACCGAGCTGATGCCACGGTGTGCGAGCACCGCTTCGCTCATCGTCGGCTCGGCCACCAGCACCGCTTCATACGGAATGCCACGGGCGAGGAACGCTGCGATGCAACGCGGATCGTTGGCCTCCTCGTCGCTGGAGAACAGGAACGCGGCGTCGCCATCGCTGGCGTTCGCAGCAGCCACCAGGGCGGCTGCGGCGCCCTTGATGTCGCACACGCCCAGGCCGATCACCCGATCGTCCGCACGCCGCATGACATGCGGGTCGGCGGTCCAGTGCGGGGAGTCCGGCACGGTATCCAGGTGCACGTTGAACAGGTACTTCGGTGCGCCACGCACCGCATACAGGCTGACTGCACCGTCGCCATGGTCGATCACCTCCACGTTGAACCCGGGCAGGTTCGCGCGCAGGTAATCGAAGATGCCGCCGGTGGTGATCGCACGCGGCGGATTGCGCGTGTCGAAGGACACGAGCTGCTGCAGGTGATCGAGTGTCTGTTCCAACATGTTTCTGGATATCCGTAGGGTTCAAAATCGGTAGTGCCGGCCGCTGGCCGGCTCTGCAATGATCCAGCCGTGCCACGAGCCGGCCAGCGGCCGGCACTACCCTCCATCGGCCTTGCGAGGCGCCGGCCAGCGGCCGGCACCCCGGTGAATCGCCTTAGCGGTTTACCTGCGCGTACAGCGTGGAGCTCATGCCGAACAGCTTGATGAAGCCTTCTGCCTCTTCCACGCCCCAGTCGGCCGACTGCGCGTAGGTGGCGCCCTTGGTGTTGAGCAGGTGCGGCGACTTCACTGCCACCGCATCGACACGGCCACCGCGGGTTTCCAGCACCACTTCGCCGTTGACCTTGGCCTGCGAGGACTTCAGGAAAGCCTCGATGTCGGTCTTCAGCGGGTCGTGGTAGAAGCCTTCGTACACCAGCTCCACCCACTTGCGCGCCACGTCCGGCTTGAAGCGGTTCTGCTGCTTGGTCAGCACGGCATCTTCCAGCGCGCGATGCGCGGCCAGCAGCGAGACCAGGCCCGGCGCTTCGAACACGATGCGGCCCTTCAGGCCGATCACGGTGTCACCGGTGTAGACGCCACGGCCGACGCCGTAAGCGGCGAACAGCTTGTTGAGCTTGGCCAGGATCTGCTCACCCGGCAGCGCCTTTCCGTCCAGTTCGACGGCTTCGCCTTCGACGAACTTCAGGGTCACGGTCAGCGGCTCGACCGGCCATTCGCTGCGCGGGGCGCACCAGCCGCGGGCACCCTCACCCGGCGCTTCCCAACGGTCGATCTCGCCGCCGGACATGGTCAGGCCGAGCAGGTTCTCGTTGATGGTGTAGGCCTGCTGTTTGGCGCGCACACCGAAGCCGCGCTCTTCCAGGTACTTCTGCTCGTAGGCGCGGGTCTGGGTGTGTTCCTTCTGGATTTCGCGGATCGGCGCGACGATCTGGTAATCGCCCAGCGCCTTCACGGCCAGGTCGAAACGGACCTGGTCGTTGCCCATGCCGGTGCAGCCGTGGGCGATGATGTTGGTGCCCAGTTCGGCGGCGCGCTTGAGCGCGGCATCCACGATCAGGTAACGGTCGGAGACCAGCAGCGGGTACTGGCCCTGGTAGCCTTCGCCGGCCCACACGAACGGCTTGACGAAGCCACTCCAGATCGCCGGGCCACCATCGACGGTGACGTGGCTGGTGACGCCCAGCTCGGCGGCACGCTTCTCGATGAAATCGCGCTCTTCGTCATCCACGCCGCCGGTATCGGCGAACACGGTGTGCACGTTGTAACCGCGCTCCTGCAGGTAAGGCACGCAGAAACTGGTGTCGAGTCCGCCGGAGAAGGCCAGGACGATGTCTTTCTTGCTCATGGGGGTCAGGTCCAAGTGGAATGCAATGTGGAATGCGTTTTTCGGGGCGGTAGAGCCACGCCATGCGTGGCTGCTCTTCGTTGGGCGCCGCGAAGCCACGCATGGCGTGGCTCTACGGCCGCCGTGCTGCTTATCGTCCTGCCAGCGCCGACATGATCGCCTTCTGCACATGCAGGCGGTTTTCGGCTTCGTTGATCGCGATGCACTGCGCCGAATCCATCACGCCGTCGGTGGCCTTCACGTTGCGGCGCAGCGGCAGGCAGTGGCTGAAGACACCGTTGTTGGTCATCGCCATCTTGGCTTCGTCGACGATGAAGTGCTTGTACTGGTCGCGGATCGGCTTTTCCGGTTCCCAGTTGCCGAAGAACGGCAGCGCGCCCCAGCTCTTGGCGTACACCACGTCCGCGCCGGCGTAGGCGCTGGCGATGTCATGGCTGACCTGCAGCGAACCGCCGCTCTCGGCGACGTTCTGCTCGGCCCAGCCCATGTAGCGCTCATCCAGGATGTAATCCGGGGTCGGGCACAGCAGGGTCACGTCCATACCCATGCGGGTGGCGATGGTCAGCGCCGAGTTGGCCACGGCGGTGTTGAGCGGCTTGGGGTGGTAGGTCCAGGTCAGCACATACTTCTTGCCGCGCAGGTCCTGGGTACCGAAGTGTTCCTGCAGCGCCATCACGTGGGCCAGTTCCTGGCACGGGTGGGTGATGGTTTCCATGTTGATCACCGGCACCGGCGAGTACTTGGCGAAGCTCTTGAGCACTTCGTCCTCGCGGTCCTTGGTCCAGTCGATGAATTTCGGGAAGGCGCGCACGCCGATCAGGTCGACGTAACGACCCAGCACCCGGGCCACTTCGGCGATGTGCTCCTCGGTGTCCCCGTCCATCACCGAGCCCAGGTTGAATTCGATCGGCCAGGCGTCTTTGCCCGGCTGCAGCACGATCGCATGGCCGCCCAGCTGGAACGCGCCCAGCTCGAAGCTGGTGCGGGTCCGCATGGAGGGATTGAAGAACACCAGGGCAATCGACTTGCCCTTGAGCTCGTCGCCCAGCTTGTTGCGCTTGAACAGCGCGGCCTGGGTCAGCAGGGCATCCAGGTCGGTGCGGCTCCAGTCCTGGGTGTTCAGGAAGTGCTTCAGGGACATCGATCGATCCTTTGCGGCTGGTTTTCCACCGTTTCCGGCGGAGGTTGGGGGCGCCGGGGCGCGTTCAGGGCTCAACAAAACGTATACAGATGAAACTTTTCAAATCGCAGAAACGAAAAAACCCAGCGCGGGGGCTGGGTTTTCCGAACAGACAGCACGAAGCTCCGGTTACCCAGCGAAAATGTGGGGTTCCGGTCGGCGGGCACGCGACGTCATGCCCGTAGCCATACGGGCGGCGCTGGTGTCGTGCTGGAAGTCGGTGAGTTTCATGGCCGCCCATCTTTGCATGCACCCGGAGTGCGTGCAAGGCCTGAATGACTATTCAGGTTGAAGGCATCCACGCCCGGGGCGATGCCGGGGGTCACGGGTTGGCGCCGCCGGCCTGCTCGTTGCCCACCCAGGGGGTGATCGACACCCGGATCTTGAGCCGGTTGCCCGGATCTTCGGGCAGGCGGGAGCGGTACTTGGTGCCCTTGTAGACGTAGTCCACGTCGTAGGCGATCGGCCGGCGGAACTCGCGACCGACCGGAATGATCTTGCAGTCACGGGTCAGCAGCGGGCCGGTATTGGCCGGCGCGGTCTCGACGACCACGTTCTCGGAATAGCCGTTCTCGTCCGTGCTGCCGTCTTCGCGGCGGAAGATCGAGCGCACCGAGTCCATGAAGCGGCCGAACCGACCCTTGTCTTCCTGCGGCTCCTCCCCCGTAACGTTGACCGGGGCCAGCGTGCGGGTCGAGATCGGCTCGCAGTGCTCCTCGGTGCGGGTGGCGCGCAGGGTCTGGAACACCGGCTCGACGTTGAGCACCTGGGCGTAGTCGAACTTGACGTTCTCCACGATCACCACCCGGTTGCGCACCTCACCGTCCTGGGCGCACGCCCCGAAGGCGGCACTTCCGAGCAGGCAGACCAGCGTCAACAACGAAGCGGATTTCATTGGCAACAAGGAAAAGGACAAGGGGGATAGTTTAGGCAGTGCCAAGCACAAGGGGCTGAACATTACCCTTCCGCGACGTTTCTGCCCATAGGCCGGACCCACCCGCGGCCCCGGAACCCGCCACCACGGGCCGGAACGGCTGAAGCCTTCAGCGATCCCGCCGGCCGGCCCCGCCGCCCACCTGCCCTCCCCCGCATCCCCCCAAAGCCCCCGACACGTTCTAAAATCGACCGCTTACCCCCGCTCCCGACCCTCATGACCCTGCGCCTGCACAACAACCTGACACGCCAGCTCGAACCGTTCACCCCGCTCGATCCGACCTGTCCGACCCTGTATGTGTGTGGCCCCACGGTCTACAACTACGTCCACATCGGCAATGCCCGTGGCCCGGTGGTGTTCGGGGTGCTGGCCGATCTGCTGCGGCGCCGCTTCGGTGGCCTGCGCTATGCGCGCAACATCACCGACGTGGATGACAAGATCAACACGGCCGCGCGCGAGCAGAACGTACCGATCAGCACGATCACCGACCGCTTCGCCGCCGCCTACCGCGAGGACATGGCGGCGCTGGGCGTGGTCCCGCCGGACATCGAGCCGGAAGCCACCGCGCACATCCCGCAGATCGTCACGATGATCGAGCAGCTGATCGCCAACGGGCACGCCTACGCGGCCGAGGGCCATGTGCTGTTCGCGGTCGGCTCCTACGCCGACTACGGCAAGCTCTCGCGCCGCGACCCGGACGAGATGCTGGCCGGTGCCCGCGTGGACGTGGCCCCGTACAAGCGCGACCCGGGTGACTTCGTGCTGTGGAAGCCCTCCAGCGACGACCTGCCCGGCTGGGCATCGCCCTGGGGCCGCGGCCGTCCGGGCTGGCACATCGAGTGCTCGGCAATGGCCGCCGCTCACCTCGGCCCGACCATCGACATCCATGCCGGCGGCGTGGACCTGCAGTTCCCGCACCACGAGAACGAGATCGCGCAGAGCGAGTGCGCGCACGGCGGGCAGACCTTCGCCCGGTTCTGGCTGCACAACGGCATGCTCAACTTCGGCGGCGCCAAGATGAGCAAGTCGATCGGCAACATCGAGCGGGTGCACGACCTGGTCCGCCAGCATGCCCCGGAGGCCCTGCGCTACGCGCTGCTGTCGGCCCACTACCGGCAGCCGCTGGACTGGTCCGATGCGCTGATCGAGCAGTCTGTGCGCACCCTGGACCGGCTGTACGGCACCCTGCGCGACCTGGTCGACGTGGACGCCACGGCGGTGATCCCGGCCGAGATCGAGGCCGCGCTGGATGACGACCTCAACACGCCGCAGGCGCTGGCCGAACTGGCCCGCATCGCCGGCGAGGCGCGCAAGGCCGCCGACGCGGACAAGGCGCACTGGAAGTCCACCCTGCTCGGCGCCGGCCTGGCACTGGGCCTGCTGCAGCAGGATCCGGGCGCGTGGTTCGGCACGGCGGTCGGCCACGATGACGATGCCGCCATCCAGGCCCTGATCGACGCGCGGGCGGCCGCCAAGCAGGCCCGCGATTTCGCCCGCGCCGATGCGATCCGCGACCAGCTGGCCGCCGACGGCATCGTGCTGGAAGACACCGCCCAGGGCGTGCGCTGGTCGCGCAAGCGCTGAAAGACCGCCCGGCCGACCGCCGGGCGCTGCCAGATACTGCCCGACCCATTGGGCGTTGCCACGACACAGACCCGGCCACGGATGGCCGGCGCCTCCTTCGAACCATCACGGCCAGACCACGGAAGGCGCATGACCGGCCTGGAGTACCCCCATGACCCCTGCATCCCCGTTCCCGCTCGAACCCACCCCGGCCGAGGCCCAGGCCGCCATCGCCGAGGAATTCGCCTTCTTCGGTGACTGGTCCGAGCGTTACCAGTACCTCATCGACCTCGGCCGCAAACTGCCCACCTTCCCGGAAGAGTGGAAGACCGAGGAGCATCGCCTGCTCGGCTGCCAGTCGATGGTCTGGATCGTGCCGGAGGGCAATGCCGAGGCGCTGCGCTTCCACGCCATCAGTGATTCGGCGATCGTCTCCGGGCTGATCTACCTGGCCCTGCGCGTGTACTCGGGCCGTTCCGCGGCCGAAATCCTGGCCACCGAGCCGAACTACATCCAGGACATCGGGCTGTCGCGCCACCTGTCACCGACCCGCAGCAATGGCGTGGCGGCGATGCTGGCCTTCATCCGCGACACCGCCAAAGCACAGTCGTGACGGTCTCCGCCGATCCGCAGGAGCCCGACAGCGCCCTGCAGCTGCTGGCCCGCCCGGGTTTTTCGCTGGTGCTCGCGTACCGCATCTTCGCGATGCTCTCCTACCAGATCGTCGCGGTGACGGTCGGCTGGCACATCTACGAAGTCACCCGCAATCCGTTCTCGCTGGGCCTGGTCGGCCTGGCCGAGGTGCTGCCATTCTTCTGCGTGGCCCCGTTTGCCGGCTACCTGGTCGACCACCTGCCGCGCCGCCGGCTGGGCATGGTCGCGTGCAGCGGGCTGGTGATGACGGCCCTGGTGCTGACCGCGGTCGCCCAGGGCTGGCTGCCCTTCCACGGGGTATGGCCGATCTATGCGGCAATCGCGCTGACCGGCATGGTCCGCGCGTTCCTGTCGCCGATCTACAACGCGCTGTTCGCGCGCGTGCTCGAGCGCACCCAGTACGCGCGCGGTGCGGGCCTGGGCGCGGTGGTGTTCCAGGCGGGCATGGTGCTCGGCCCGGCACTGGGTGGCGCACTGGTGGCCTGGGGCGGCAAGGGCGTGGCCTATGGCGTAGCGGTCGGCGTATCGCTGATCGCGCTGGGCTGCCTGGCGGCGCTGCGGGTCTCCGAGCCGGTGCACAGGGGCCCGGCGGCACCGATCTTCAAGAGCATCGCCGAGGGCGGTCGTTTCGTGCTGGGCAACAGGATCATGGTCGGGGCGATGGCGCTGGACATGTTCTCGGTCCTGCTCGGCGGCGTGGTGGCGATGCTGCCGGCGTTCCTGCACGAGATCCTGCACCACGGCCCGGAGGGGCTGGGCGTGCTGCGTGCGGCACCGGCGCTCGGCTCGGTATGCGTCGGCCTGTGGCTGGCGCGGCGGCCGCTGCAGCGCAATGCGGGGCGCGTGCTGTTGTTCGCGGTGGCGGGGTTCGGTCTGTGCGTGATCGGCTTCGGGCTGTCGTCGAATTTCTGGCTGTCGGCCGCGATCCTGCTGTTCTACGGTGCGTTCGATGGGGTGTCGGTGGTGGTGCGTTCGACGATTCTGCAGTTGGCGACGCCGGAGGAGATGCGCGGCCGGGTGTCGTCGATCAATGGCATTTTCATCAGTTCGTCGAATGAGCTGGGTGCGTTCTATGCGGGCACGATGGCGAAGCTGTTGGGGCTGGTCCCGGCGGTGGTGCTGGGTGGCTTTGCGGTGTTGAGCGTGGCCGGCATCACGGCCTGGAAGAATCCGACGCTGCGGCGGTTGAATCTGCGCGATCTGCATTGAGCTTTTGCCCGGCCGGCCGCTTGGGGCTCCCCAGCTGGACGCCGGGCTGGTTGGCTCGCGCTGCGCGGCTGGGGCTGCCGGGGCCGCGGGTTCGGCGCCTGCTTGTTCCTGGGGTTGGGCGGCCGGGCAGCGCAGTGCAGGACCCGCCGTAAACCCATCCCTGGGGGCTCGTAGTGCGGCATCCATGCCGCACACGGTCCTTCACTGCGCTACCCGTCCACCCATAGACAGTCAGTTCCTTGCGCGGAATTGACGGCGAAGAGCGACCGGCGACCGGCGACCGGCAGATAGCTGACGCACCACAGCTTTCAGAACTTCGGCTTCGGCTGACTGCTGAGTTCTCACTGCTAAGTGCAGACTGCAGACTGCAGACTGCAGACCGCGCAATTTTTGGCGCACCCGCCACGCCTGTAGATCCACGCCATGCGTGGATGCCTCGCAGAGCGCGGCACAAGCATCCGGACCAGCACCCGGCATGTCCCGACGATCCAGCCAGCGCTGGCAGACTGCCGAAACAGCGTCAGAAGCGGGAGTCCAAGCTCTTCCATCCGCCCACCCATGAACCTGTCGGGAGGGGGTCGGGTGGCCCTGGCCGGGACCGTAGTGCGCCATGGATGGCGCACTACGAGCCCCCATGGTTGGGTTCACGGCGGGTCCCGGACAGGGCTGCCCGACCCACTCCAAGCACGAGGCATCAAGGCGCCAGCGCTCTCCACGAACGACCAATCCAAAAGCGAACAGCCACAAAAAACCCGGCCGAAGCCGGGTTTTCCGTAGAACAGCAACACCAACAGCGCGATCAGTCGCCCTGCTGCTTCTGCAGATGCTCCCAACGCTCCTGCGCATCGATCGTGCGCTCAGCGGTCAGGCGGGCTTCCAGACGATCCAGGCCGATTTCTTCGCCCGTATCGACACAGAAACCGTAGTCGCCGTCTTCCAGACGCTTCAGCGTGCTGTTGATCTTGCCGATCAGCTTGCGGTAACGATCACGGGTACGCAGTTCCAGCGAGTTCTCGGTCTCGCGGGTGGCGCGCTCGGCCTCATCGCCGATATCACGCACTTCTTCCTGCAGATTCGCGATGGTCTGCTTGGATTCTTCCACCAGATCATTGCGCCAGTGCTGCAGGCGCTGGCGGAAATACTCCAGCTGCAGCGGGCTCATGTATTCCTCTTCCGCGCTCGGCTTGTAACCGTCGGGCAGGATCGGACGACCGGTGGCTTCGTCAGTCTTGTATTCCACCACCTTCACCTTGGTGCGCGGGGCCGGGGCGGCCGAACGCGCTGCCACGGCAACGGCGACCTTGCCGACCGGACGGGACACCGGCTTGGGGGCGGACTCGGACTTGGCGGGGGTTTTTGCAGGCGATTTCGAAACGGGCACGGGATTCTTGTTTTGCGGGGCCTTGGAGGCGGGGGCGGCTGCGACCGGCGCCGGCGCGGAGGCCGGAGAGGTGACAGGTTTGGCCGCGCTCTTGGCCGGGACAGACTTGGCCGGCGCCGGCGATGCCGGCTTCGGTGCGGACTTCACTACGGGTGCTGCAACCGGCTTGGCAGCCGGCTTGGATGCCACGGGCTTGCTGGCGGTCTTGCTGGCCTTCACCGGCGTGGCCGGTGCCTGCTTGACTGCGGTCTTCTTCGCCGGGGCCGGCTTGGCCGCGGGTTTGGCGGCGGCAGGCGTCACGGTCTTCTTGGCCGCCGGCTTGCCGGCCGCGGTTTTTTTGACGGGCGCCTTGGTTACCGGCTTGCCTGCCGCGCGCTTGGCGGGCGTGGCAACCGGCTTGGCGACCGTCGACTTCTTGGCAACGACCTTCTTGGCGACGGTCTTCTTGGCCACCACCGTCTTGGCAGCAGGCTTCTTGGCGACAGCCTTCTTGACGGCCTTGGCGGGCGACTTGCTGGCCGCCTTCTTAACGGGTGCCGTCCTGGCCGCCGGTTGTTTGGATGCAGGCTTGCCGACCGGCTTGGCAGCCGGCTTCTTGGCAACGGTCTTGGCCGCCAACTTCTTTACAACAGGCTTGGCGGTTTTCTTGGCGGCCTTGACGGCCTTCTTTGCAGTTTTTTTAGCAGCCACGAAACGCTCTTCCTTGGATTCCCCGGGGCCCGGGAAAGCGGGCCTTTATAGCCTACCCGACCAGCAGCAGCAACCACACCGCCTACTCCGTTCAGCCCCGGAGTCGCAAGGCGTGCGACCGGTCCGCCTGGCAGGCGGGCCAACGTGCGCAGTTCGGTACCTGACCCGGCGACACCGCCGGGGCGGCCCGTCGCGCGCGTGGGTGCGGACGGGTCCAACGCCCCATCCTGCGACAAATGCGGCCTTCATGCCAACTGGAATAAGATTGGGGGGTGATCTCACGCCTGCTCATCGCCCTGCTGCGCTTCTACAAGCGCTTCATCAGCCCGTTGCTGGGGCCGCGTTGCCGCTTCATGCCCAGCTGTTCTGAATACGCCATGCAAGCCATCGCCACCCATGGCCCCGCGCGCGGCAGCTGGCTGGCCGCGCGCCGGCTGGGCCGCTGCCATCCCTTCCATCCCGGTGGTATCGACGAGGTGCCCCCGCGCGCCGCGCATGACGCCACCTGCCGCTGCACAGGAAAACACTGAATGTCCTCCACGCTCATCGTCAACGCCCGCCTCGTCAATGAAGGCACCATCACCCAGGGCGACCTGCGCATCGAAGACGGCCGCATCGCGCAGATCGGTCCTGGCCTGGAGGCACGTCCGGGCGAAACCGTCGTCGACGCCGCCGGCCGCTGGCTGCTGCCGGGCATGATCGACGACCAGGTCCACTTCCGTGAGCCCGGCCTGACCCACAAGGGTGACATCGCGACCGAATCCGCCGCGGCCGTCGCCGGGGGCCTGACCAGCTTCATGGACATGCCCAACACCAACCCGCCCACGCTCAACGCCGAGATCCTGCAGTCCAAGTACGACGCCGCCGCTGGCCGCGCGCGCGCCAATTACGGCTTCTACATGGGCGCCAGCAACGACAACCTGGCCCACATCCAGTCGCTGGATCCCAAGACCGCACCGGGCATCAAGGTGTTCATGGGCGCCTCCACCGGCAACATGCTGGTCGACAACCCCGAAACGCTGGACGCGATCTTCCGCGACGCGCCCACGCCGATCATCACGCACTGCGAAGACACCCCGATGATCGATGCCAAGGCCAAGGAGTACGCCGAGAAGTACGGCGATGCCCTCAGTGCCGAACAGCACCCGGACATCCGCTCGCGCGAGGCCTGCCTGAAGTCTTCCCAGCTGGCCGTGTCGCTGGCGAAGAAGCACGGCACCCGCCTGCACGTCCTGCACATCTCCACCGCCGACGAGCTGGCCCTGTTCGAACGTGGCCCGCTGATCCGCGCCGATGGCAGCCGCAAGCAGATCACCGCCGAAACCTGCATCCACTTCCTGCGTTTCGACCGCAGCGATTACGCGCGCCTGGGCAACCTGATCAAGTGCAACCCGGCGATCAAGGAAGCCAGCGACCGCGAGGCACTCACCCGTGCCGTGGCCGATGACGTGATCGACGTGCTCGCCACCGATCACGCGCCGCACACCTGGGAAGAGAAGCAGAAGCCCTATGCGCAGGCGCCGTCCGGCCTGCCGCTGGTCCAGTACGCACTGGTCGCCGCGCTGGAGCTGGTGCACGAAGGCAAGCTGGAGATCACCCAGGTCGTGCAGAAGTTCGCGCACGCGCCGGCGCAGCTGTTCGATGTCAGCCAGCGCGGCTACCTGCGCGAGGGCTACTTCGCCGATCTGGTGCTGGTCGAGGACGTGCCCTTCACCGTCAAACGCGAAGACGTGCTGTCCAAGTGCGGCTGGTCGCCGTTCGAAGGCACCACGTTCCGCTCGCGCATCGCCTCGACCTGGGTCAACGGGCAGCTGGCGTGGGATGGCGAAAAGCTGGTGGGTTCGCCGAACGGCCAGCGCATGAGCTTCGACCGCTGATGCGGGCACGGCTGTTGAGTGCGGCCCTGGCGGCCGCAGGCGTCGCGGCGATGGGCAGCCTGCTGCCCTCGCCCGCCGTGGCCCAGGCCGATGCGCGGGTCGTGTTTCCGGCCAGCGCCTCGCAGGGCGCGATGGTGATCGGCAAGGTGCCCGCCGGCAGCGTCGTGCAGTACGGCGGCCGCACCCTGCGCGTGAGCGGGTACGGCAGCGTGGTGTTCGGCATCGGCCGCGATGAAAAGGGCCCGCTGCAGGTCCAGGTGCAGCGGCCGGACGGCGGCAGTGAGACGGTCAGCATCGCCGTCACCCCGCGTGACTGGCCGACCGAGCGTGTCAACGGCGTACCGCCGAAGACGGTCAACCCGCCGCCGGCGATTGCCGAGCGGATCAAGCGCGAGCAGGCCCAGGTCACCGCCGCGCGTGCCCGCGATGACAACCGCGCCGACTTCGCGCAGCCCTTCATCTGGCCGGTGCAGGGCCGCATCAGCGGCCGCTTCGGCAATGCGCGCGTCTACAACGGGCAGCCCGGTTCGGGCCACTCCGGCATGGACATCGCGGTCCCCATCGGCACGCCGGTCAAAGCACCGGCCGCCGGCGTGGTCACCTTCGCCGGCCCGGACCTGTATCTGACCGGCGGCACGCTGCTGCTGGATCACGGGTTCGGGATCAGTTCGAATTTCCTGCACCTGTCGCGCATCGACGTGAAGGTCGGCGACCGCGTGGAACAGGGCCAGGTGATCGCCGCGGTCGGGGCGACCGGTCGCGCGACGGGCCCGCACCTTCACTGGGGCATGAACTGGTTCGATACCCGTATCGACCCGCTGCTGGTGCTGGAACGCGGGAAATAACGGCGTGCCGGCCGCTGGCCGGCACGCACACTCAGCCGCGCGCAGCCCACCAGGTCAGCCACAGCGTACGCATCGGCGTGGCCTGGTACTGGCGGTCCTGCGCCCAGGTCTGCTGGCGGGCACGGGCCAACGCGGCGTACAGCCGTCGGGGCCGCGGGCCGGCTACCCGCGCCGGCCACTTCGCCAGCAACTGCTGCGCCCACCTGCGCGGCGCGGCGGTGTCATCCTCGGCCAGCAGCGAACGCGGAATGGCAGCAACACCACTCTCGTGCAGGCGCTGGGCCAGGGTCTGCACCAGCACCGGGGTGGCGACATCGCCACGCGCCGGGCTGTCGAACATCACCGCTTCGACCGCAGCCACAGCGGCCGCATACGCCTGCAACGCGCGCAGCGCCTGCGCCGGATCGACCGGTACCGCACGCGCGTCGATCAGATCCGGCAGGGTCTCGGCCAATTGTGCCCACGGCGCACGCACCGGCTCGAGCACCCGGCCCAGCGGATGGCGCGAACGCTGCGCCGCCCAGCTGCGCAGTTCTTCCCCCCACCACGCCAGCTTGGCGTCCGACGGCATCGGATCGCCGGCGGTGTTGAGGATGTCGTCGAACTCCTGCAGCAGCGAGAACCACGCCACCACCAGGGTGCGCTGGTTCTCGGGAACGAAGCGTTCGGCCACCTGCCACTCGGGCCAGCGGGTCCGCCACTTGTCCAGGAAGCTGTCCAGGGCGCTGGAAGTACTCACGGTGTATTCCTTGAAAGGCTAGAGCGTGCGCGGAAGCGGCCACGCCTTGGCATGTTGCAGGTGTTCGGGCAGATCGACGAGGGTGTCGGCACCCCAGGCCATCGGATCGTCGGCATCGAGCCGATAGCCCCACAGGGCGGCGACGGAGGCCATGCCGGCGGCGTTGGCGGCGACGATGTCGCGCTCGTCATCGCCGACGTAAACGCAGGTGCCCGGCGCGATTCCCATGCGCTCGGCCGCGGCCAGCAGCGGCAGCGGATGCGGCTTGCGCTGGGCCAGGGTGTCCCCACCGATCAGCACCTTGCAGCGCTGTTCCCAGCCCAGCTGCGGCACGATCAGGCGGGCCAGGTATTCGGGCTTGTTGGTCACGATGCCCCAGGCACAGCCGGCAGCATCAAGTGCGTCGAGCATGCCGGCGATGCCATCGAACAGCGCCGCGTGCTGGCCGATCAGAGCCTCGTAGCGTTCCAGGAACTCCGGCACCAGCGCATCACGCTCGACCTGCCCCAGTTCGGGAAAGGCCACCGAAATCATCGCGCGCGAACCCTTGGAGACCACCGGGCGCAGCGCGCCCAGGGTGATCGGCCCACGTCCGCGCTCGGCCAGCATCGCGTTGGCGGTGGCCAGCATGTCCGGCGCGCTGTCCAGCAGGGTGCCGTCCAGATCGAACAGCACCGCCGGCGGGAAACCGAGCTCAGACACGGGCGGCGGCGTCCGGCTTGACCGCATGGGCCAGGTAATTGATGTCGGTGCGCGTGCTCAGGCGGGCCCGGTTGCGCCACGGCTCATAGGCCATGCCACTGACATCGCGCAGGTTGAAATCCGCTTCGCGCAGCCACTTGCCCAGCTCGGCCGGCTTGATGAAATCCTGGTAGTGATGCGTGCCCTTGGGCAGCAGCCGCGCCACGTACTCGGCACCGACGATCGCCACGGCGAACGCGGCCGGGGTGCGGTTCACGGTGGACAGGAACAGCTGGCCGCCCGGCTTCAGCAGGCGGTGGCAGGCGGCGATGATCGCGCCCGGGTCCGGCACGTGCTCGAGCATTTCCATGCAGGTGACCACGTCGAAGCTGCCCGGCTGCTCGGCGGCCAGGTCTTCAGCGGCCTGCACGCGGTAATCGACGCTGACGCCGGACTCCAGCCCGTGCAGGCGCGCGACCTTGACCAGCTCCGGGGCCAAGTCGATCGCGGTGACGTCCGCACCTTCCTTCGCCAGCGCCTCGCTGAGCAGGCCGCCGCCGCAGCCGATGTCGAGCACGCGGGCGCCCCGCAGGGTGACGCGCTGGGCGACGTACTTCAGGCGTACCGGGTTCAGCGCATGCAGCGGCTTCTGCGGGCCATCGACATCCCACCAGCGGTTGGCGAGCGCGGCGAACTTGTCCAGTTCGGCCTGATCGAAATTGGTGGAGGCATGGGGGGTGTTCATGGGGATCCTTGGTGCATCAAGCACGGATGTGTCGGATACGCTCGCGCCACTGGCGGGCGTTGGCGACGATCGCCGCGGTGTCCATGCCGACCAGTTCGCGCTGCACCAGCTTGGGCTGGCCGGCGATCCAGACATCGCTGACCTGATGGCGGCCGGCGGCGTAGACGAGCTGCGAGAGCACATGGTGCAGCGGTTGGGTTTCCAGCGCGGACAGGTCCACGCAGACCAGATCGGCCTGCTTGCCGACCTCGATCGAGCCGATGCGGTCGCCGAAGCCCAGCGCGCGGGCGCCGCCCAGCGTGGCCGCGCGCAGCGTGGTGGCCGCGTCCAGCGCGGTCGCATCATTGGCCACGGCTTTGGCCAGGATCGCCGCAGTGCGGTTCTCGCTGAACATGTCCAGGTCGTTGTTGCTGGCGCAACCGTCGGTGCCGATCGCCAGGTTCACGCCGGCACGCTGCAGGGCGCAGGCCGGGCAGAAGCCGGAGGCCAGCTTGAGGTTGGATTCCGGACAGTGCACCACGCTGACGCCGCGCTCGGCGCACAGGTGGATTTCCGCCTCGGTCAGCTGGGTCATGTGCACGGCGATCAGGCGATCGTTGACCAGGCCGAGCCGATCCAGCCGCGCCAGCGGACGCTGGCCATGCAGCTTGATCGAGTCGCTGATTTCCTGCGCGGTCTCATGCGTGTGCAGGTGGACCTGCATGTCCAGTTGATCGGACAGCATGCGCACGCGTTCGAAGTTCGCGTCGTTGACGGTGTACGGGGCGTGCGGCGCGAACGAGGTGCCGATCAGCGGGTCGTTGCGCCACTGGTCGTGCAGCTCGCCGGCCTTGGCGAAGTACTCGTCGTCGGTCTTGGCCCAGGCGGTCGGGAAATCGATGATCACCGCGCCGACCAGCGCACGGAACCCGTGCTGCTTGTAGACGGCGGCCTGGACGTCGGAGAAGAAATAGTTTTCGTTGGCACAGGTGGTGCCGCCGCGCAGCATCTCGGCGATCGCCAGGGTGGTGCCGTCGGCCACGAACTCCGGCCCGATCACCGCTGCTTCCACCGGCCAGATGTGCTGCTGCAGCCAGACCATCAGCGGCAGGTCGTCGGCGACGCCCCGCAGCAGGGTCATGGGATTGTGGGTATGCGCGTTGACGAGGCCCGGCATCAGCGCCGCCTCCGGGCGCGAGACCGTCTGCTTGGGCGCAAAGCGCTCGCGCGCATCGGCACGCGGCAGGATCGCGATGATCTCGCCACCGCGCACGGCCACGGCATGGTCTTCCAGCACCACCGCATGCGGTTCGATCGGGACCACGTAACCGGCTTCGATCAACAGGTCACAGGCTTCGGGAATGCGGGCGGTGTCGGTCATGCGGACTCACTGTGCTGGGCGGCGACCCGAAGGCGTGTGCGACCGGGGCGCTCTGGAGGTAGAGCCGAGCCATGCTCGGCTGCGCGTGGTGTCGGCATCATGAACGCCGGGAAGTGCCGCCGGGCTGCGCCTGGGGGCCGACCAATGGTCGGCTACCGGGTGGCGCAGCCGACCAACGGTCGGCTCTACACGTAATCCGGCTTCACCGGATTACTTGCCTGCGCGCGCGGAGTACTCGCCCGAGCGGGTGTCGACCTTGATGATTTCATCCTGGTTGACGAACAGCGGCACGCGGACCACCGCACCGGTTTCCAGGGTGGCCGGCTTGCCGCCGCCGCCCGAGGTATCGCCACGGACGCCCGGGTCGGTTTCGGTGATCTTCAGTTCGACGAAGTTCGGCGGCTGCACGAAGATCGGCTCGCCGTTCCACAGGGTGACGATGCAGGACTCTTCGCCCTTCAGCCACTTCTCCGCGCCACCCATGCCGGCCTTGGTGGCCTGGACCTGCTCGAAGGATTCCGGGTCCATGAAGTGCCAGAACTCGCCGTCGCTGTACATGAAGTCCATGTTGGTGTCGACGACGTCGGCCTTCTCCACGTCATCGGTCGCCTTCATGGTCATTTCGACCACGCGTCCCGACTTGATGAAGCGGTACTTCATGCGGGTGAAGGCCTGGCCCTTGCCCGGCTTGACGTATTCGGTCTCGGTGATGACCGCTGGTTCATTGTTGACCAGGATCTTCATCCCGTTCTTGACGTCGTTCATGCCAACAGTGGCCATGCTGAAACTCCTGAATGGGCAAACGCCGCGCAGGCGCGGCGAGCCGGATAGAATGGGAAATCCCACCGACACCGGTGGGGTGACTCGATATTTCTGACCCACATGATAACCGCAGGCCCCCATTCCATGCAGCTTTCCGCCACGCCCCTGGCCGCCCCCGTCCGCTGGCAGCAACGGTGGCGCGAGGCGATCCGCGACCCGCGCGAGCTGCTGCGGCAGCTGGGGCTGGATCCGGTGGAGCTGGGCGTCTCGGACGAAGCGGCCGGCCAGTTCGCGGTGCGCGTGCCGCAGGGCTTCGCGGCCCGGATGCGCCACGGCGACCGCCACGACCCCCTGCTCCGCCAGGTGCTGCCGATCACCGACGAGCTGAAGATCGTCCCCGGCTTCAGCCTGGACGCGGTCGGTGACGGCGCGGCAAAGAAGGCCACCGGGGTCATCCAGAAGTACCGCGGCCGCGCCCTGCTGGTCACCACCGGCAGCTGCGCGATCAACTGCCGCTACTGTTTCCGCCGCCATTTCGACTACGGCACCGAGAACGCGGCCCGCGAGGGCTGGCGCGATGCGGTGGACGCGATCGCGCAGGACCCGGACATCGACGAGGTGATCCTGTCCGGCGGCGACCCGCTGTCGCTGGCCACGCACAAGCTGGTCGAGCTGACCCAGGCGCTCAGGCAGATCCCGCACCTGCGCCGCCTGCGCATCCACAGCCGGCTGCCGGTAGTGCTGCCCGAACGGGTGGACGACGAACTGGTGCAGTGGCTGGGCAGCCTGCCGTGGCCGGTAGCGTTCGTGATCCATGCCAACCACGCCAACGAATTCGATGCGACCGTGGATGCCGCGATGGCGCGCCTGCGCGAGGCCGGCGCCACCCTGCTAAACCAGGCGGTGCTGCTGCGCGGGGTCAACGATTCGATCGAGGCGCTGCAGGCGCTGAGCGAGCGCAGCTTCGCCGCCGGCGTGCTGCCCTACTACCTGTACCAGGTGGACCGGGTCGAAGGCGTGGCCCACTTCGAAGTGGACGACGACACCGCCAAGGACCTGCATGCGCAGCTGACCGCGCGCCTGTCCGGCTACCTGGTGCCGAAGCTGGTCCGCGAGATCTCCGGCGACACCAGCAAGCGGCCGGTGTAATTGTTAATCAGCGGCCCGATTCGAGCAGCTGCACCACCTCGGTCGCGCTGACCGGGTGGCTGAGCCAGTAGCCCTGGGCCAGGTCGCAGCCGCGCTGGGCCAGCAGGTCGAACTGCACTTCCTGCTCGATGCCTTCGGCGACCACGGTGATCCCCAGCGCATGGGCCATGGCGATGATCGCCGTGGTCAAGGCCAGGTCGTCCGGGTCGCGCTGCATGTCGGCGACGAAACTCTTGTCGATCTTGACCCCGTCCACCGGCACCTGGCGCAGGTGGCTCAAGCCCGAGAAGCCGGTCCCGAAATCATCCAGCCAGACCTTGACGCCGGTCCGGTGCAGCTTGTCCAGCAGCGCCGCAGCCAGCATTTCATCGCCGATCACCGCCGTTTCGGTCAGCTCCAGGTGCAGGCGCGAGGCCGGCAGGCCGGTATCGCGCAGGCAGTCGGCGACCAGGGTCGGCAGTTCCCCGCCCCGCAGCTGGCGCGGTGACACGTTGACCGACACGAACAGGCCCTCGCCGTCCACACCGGCCGGCCATTGCACCGCCTCGGTGCAGGCCGCGCGCAGGACCTTGGGGCCGATCACCTCGATCAGGCCACTCTGCTCGGCCACTTCGATGAACACCGAGGGCGGAATCGTGCCGAGGGTCGGGTGCTGCCAGCGCAGCAGCACCTCCACCCCGACCATGCGGCGGTCGCGGGTGCGGAAGATCGGCTGGTAGGCCAGGCGCAGTTCGCCGCGCTCCCAGGCACCGCGCAGCTCCTGCTCCATGTGCACGCGGCGCTCGACCGCATGGTCCATCGCCCGGCTGTAATAGCGGTAACAGTTCTTGCCGGCCATCTTGGCCTGGTACATCGCGATGTCGCCGTTCTTCAGCAGCGTGGTGGCATCGGCGGCATCGTCGGGGAACAGGGTCACGCCGATCGAGGTGCCGAGGAACAACTCCCGGCCCTGCACCACCAGCGGCTTGCCCAGTTCGCGCACGAGGATCTCGGCCAGTTCGCGGGCCCCGGCGGCGACATCGCCCTCACCGATCAGTATCACGAACTCATCGCCGCCGAAGCGCGCCAACAGCGCCTCGTCGCCGCCGGCCTGGGCGACCGCCGCGCTGATCCGCTGCGCGAACTGCAGCAGCGCCTCGTCGCCGGCCTCGTGCCCCAGGGTGTCGTTGACCCGCTTGAAATCGTCCATGTCGGCGAACAGCAGCCCCAGCCGGTGTCCGGAGGCGCGCGCCGCCATCAGGCGATGATCGAGCGCCTCGCGGAACGCCAGCCGGTTGGTCAGGCCGGTCAGCGCATCGGTATAGGCCATGTGCCGCACTTCGCGGTCATGCCGCGCAATCGCCTGGCTCATGCGGTCGAACGCACGCATCAACTCGCCGACCTCGTCCTGCCGGCGGCTCTCCGGCATCCGCAGGGTGTAATCGCCCGCCTCGATCTGGCGGGCAGCACCGGCCAGCCAACGGATCGGCGTGACCAGCGTGCGCTGCACGTAGATGATCACCACCGCGCCGATCCCGATCAGCAGGCCGAGCATCAGCAGCAACCACCCCAGATGACGCTTTCCGACCTGCTGCAGGCGATCGCCCAGGGTCCGGTTGGCCTGCCGCTCCATCGCCTGCACGTCGTCCAGCGCCATGCCCACGCGCACCCCGCCGATCCGCTGGTTGCCGATCAT
The DNA here is from genome assembly GCF_039673115.1 of Stenotrophomonas sp. TWI1183. Taxonomy (NCBI): domain Bacteria; kingdom Pseudomonadati; phylum Pseudomonadota; class Gammaproteobacteria; order Lysobacterales; family Lysobacteraceae; genus Stenotrophomonas; species Stenotrophomonas sp. TWI1183. The sequence continues at coordinate 129,713 of NZ_JBDJKZ010000004.1, read as the reverse complement.
GATCGGCATCGCGTTGTCCAGCACCTTGGGCGAGGCCTGCACCACCAGTTCGCGTGCGCCGGCGGCACCTGCAGCGAGCGGGTCGGTCATGGGCTGGCCGAACTCCAGCACGTCCACCGTGCCATCGTGGATCAGCCGGCCCTGGTCGTCGAACACCAGCACATAACGCACCACCTGCTGCCGGGAGGTATTGCGCACCAGCGCCCCGACCTGCTCCAGGTCGTTGTAGTACAGCGGGTTGGCCAGCGCATCGGACAGCTCACGCGCCAGCGCTTCGCCCCGGCTTCGCACGCTGCGGTCGAACAGGTCATGGATGACCGTGCCACTGAGGTGCTGCACCTCATCCTGCATCGTGGCCTGGCGCCCCAGCACCACGGCCACGATCGCCACCACGACCAGCATCGCGCCGCCCATCGCCAGCACGAAGCGGGCCTGCATTCCGGAACCCAAGCGACTCATTCCACTTCCATCCGCACGCGCGTCAAGCCTTGTTTCAATTCATCCAGCCGGTGCTGCATCTGCGCATCCACCCGGTGGAACCCGGAAGTACCAAAAAACGTCTTCAATGCCGGCCGTGCCTGCGGATCGGACGCGGCGTCCAGCAGCACCTGCTGCAGGCGGTCGCGCACCTGCGGGTCCAGGCCCTCGCGCACCATCTCGACCGCCCGCGGATACGGCGCGGTGCGATGGATCACGCGGAAGTCGCGCAGGAAATTGGCCGGTATGCGCTTGCCATCGGACCAGTCCACGCTGCTCACCGCCCCCGCGTCGACCAGCCCCTTGTGGACGAACGTGGCGATGTTCGACTCCGACCGCGCGAACACGTAACCCACCGTATCCGGCGCGGCGACATCACCGATCGAGGCCAGGATCTCCGGCGTTTCGCCATGCTGCAGCAGGGTCATGACCGGCACGAGATACGCACTGGTGGACGCCACGTTCTGCAGCGCCAGGGTGTGCCCGCGCAGGTCTTCCAGGGTCTGGATGGGACTCTCGCGGCGCACGAAGAACACGGTGTGGTAGTCGCGCACGCCGCTGCGCTCGGTCAACAGCAGCGGTCTGGCGCCGCTGCGCAGCCCCAGGGCCACGGCGGTACCGGAGGTTTCGGTCACCCAGTCGACCCGGCCACGGCGCAGGTAGCTGCCCATCTGCTGGGCATCGCGTGCCATGAGGATGCGGCCTTCGGTGATGCCGACGTCGTGCATGCGGGGGATCACGTAATCGAGCAGGGGCTGCAATTGCGCATAGTGTGACTTCGGGTCGTCGCTGATCCGTCCCAGCACCAGGACGTGGGCGGGTCCGGCCAGCGCCGGACCGGTCATCGCGGCGATGGCCAGACACAGCATTACGCTCTGCAGCAGCCTTCGCAGTCTCGACAAGCCCATCACTCCCCCCAAGGAATCGAGACAGACTACCCGAAAAAATGAGAACTGCGTCAGCTTACAGGGGCTTATTCGTTGCCAACCGCGCCATCCGCTGCGCGTCGGACAGGATGCCGCGCAGCAGCCGCACTTCCTGTTCGCTCAGTTCCGTCCGCAGGAACAGGCGGCGCAGCTTGCGCATCGCCGATTCGGGCGCACGGCCCTTGTGGAAATCGATCTCATCGAGGGTATCGCCGAGCTGGCCGAACAGGCCTTCGACCTGGGCATGGCTGGCCGGCGCTTCGCCGAAACCGGGGTCGGCCGGGGCAGCGACCGGGGCCTCGGCGGCGCCGAGGATGGCCATGCGCACTTCATAGGCCAGCACCTGGACGGCGGCGGCCAGGTTCAAGGAACTGAACTCCGGGTTGGAGGGAATGTGCACGGCCGCATGGCAGAGCTGCAGCTCTTCATTGGTCAGGCCGGTGCGCTCGCGGCCGAACACGAAGGCGACTTCGGCCGGCTCGGCGGCCTTGGCCAGCACCCGCTGGGCAGCCACGGCCGGCAGCAGTTCTTCCAGCTGCACCCGACGCGAGCGGGCGGTGCAGCCCAGCACGAAGCGGCAATCGGCGACGGCCTCGGCCAGGGTGCCCACGACCGGGGCGTCACCGAGGACATCTTCGGCGCCGGCGGAGCGGCGGAAGGCCTCTTCATCCAGCGGTTTTTCCGGGGCCACCAGGACCAGGCGGCCCAGGCCCATGGTTTTCATGGCACGCGCGGCCGCCCCCATGTTTCCGGGGTGCTGGGTGCCGACCAGGACGAAACGGATGCGGGCGGGAGCGGTTTCAACGGACATGAACAGGCCAAATGGGAGCAGGACAGCGACAAATGGTAAACTGTGCGACCGGCCTCTGCGCCGGGACCGCTCTTTTCCCCCGCCAAACCCCTACTCTGCCTTTACGGGAGCTTTTCGCCATGCAGAAACCCGCCGTCACCGTCATGGTCAAGGCCGCCCGCCTCGCCGGCAACGTCCTGTTGCGCAACATCAACAAGCTCGAGGCGTTGAACGTCGTGCAGAAGGGCCGCATGGACTATGCCAGTGAAGTCGATGCAGATGCGGAAAAGGTCATCGTCAAGGAACTCAAGCGCGCCTATCCCGAGTACGGGATCATGGGTGAGGAAGGTGGCGTGCAGTCGGTCAACCGTTACATGTGGGTCATCGATCCGCTGGACGGCACCAGCAACTACCTGCGCGGCTTCCCCCATTACTGCGTGTCCATCGCCCTGGTCGAGAACGGTGAGCCGATCGACGCGGTGATCTTCGATCCGCTCCGCAATGAGCTGTTCACCGCCAGCCGTGGCGCGGGCGCGGTGTTCAACGACCGCCGTATCCGTATTGCCGAGCGCAAGGATCTGGGCGGCGCGATGATCCATACCGGCTTTGCCCCGCGTGAGCGCCAGCGCACGAGTGCGCAGCTGAAGGCCGTCGATGCGCTGCTGGTGCAGGCCGAAGATGTGCGTCGCACCGGTTCGGCGGCGCTGGATCTGGCCTATGTCGCCTGTGGCCGCGCCGATGCGTACTTCGAGGCCGGCGTGAAGGCATGGGATATCGCAGCCGGCGTGCTGCTGGTCCGTGAGGCCGGTGGCCGGGTCTGCGATTTCAAGGGCGCGACCCCGGCCCGCATGGACAGCCGTGGTCCGGAAACCCAGCAGATCGTCGCGGGCAACGTGAAGATCAGCGATGCGCTGCAGAAGGTTCTGGTCAATACCGGCTACGCGGCGGAGTTCGACGCGAAGTTCTGATCGGGCTGGATCTGATCTGCATGATGACGGCGCCTTCGGGCGCCGTTGTTGTATGTGGGGCTGGGTCTATGACGGCGACGGCAACGGCAGCGCTTCCATTGCCGGGGGCGAGAGGCCGGTGGGTAGCCTGGGCCAAGACGCGCCGTCAACCCATCCCTGGGGGCTCGTGGGCGCCATCCATGGCGCCCTGACGGTCTTGGCCCAGGCTACCCACCGGCCTCTCGACAGATCTCGATGTGGCGGATGGAAGAACTCGTGCTGCTGAGTCCACTGGGGGCACCTGCCCGCCAACAAAAACGCCCGGCGAAAGCCGGGCGTTCTGGTCAGCGCACTGCGGTGTGGGTTACACCACGGTGTTGTTGGCGGCGCGAAGCGCGGCGATGCGCTCGTCCAGCGGCGGGTGGCTCATGAACAGCTTCTTGGCAGCGCCGCCGGCGATGCCGAAGGCAGCGATCTGGGTCGGCAGGGTGCTCTGGCCGTGGTTGACCTTGAGGCGTTCCAGCGCGGCGATCATCTTCTGGCGGCCGGCCAGGTGGGCACCGCCGGCATCGGCGCGGAATTCGCGGTGACGGGAGAACCACATGGAGATCATGGTGGCGAACAGGCCGAACACCATTTCCAGCACGAACACGATGATGTAGTACGCAAAGCCGCGGCCGCCGCCTTCGCGGTTGCCGGACAGGGCGCTGTCGATGAAGCCGCCGACGATGCGGGCAAGGACGATCACGAAGGTGTTGAGCACGCCCTGCAGCAGGGCCATGGTGATCATGTCGCCATTGGCGACGTGGGCGATTTCATGGCCGAGCACGGCTTCGGCTTCGTCTTCGCTCATGTTGTGCAGCAGGCCGGTGGAGACCGCGACCAGGGCCTTGTTGCGGTTGGCGCCGGTGGCGAAGGCATTGATTTCAGGGCCTTCATACACCGCCACTTCGGGCATGCCGATGCCGGCCTCGCGGGCCTGGCGTTCCACGGTGGCCAGCAGCCAGCGCTCGGTCTGGTTGCGCGGCTCGGTGATCACCACCGCGCCGGTGGAGCGCTTGGCCATGAACTTGGACAGCAGCAGTGAAATGAACGAGCCGCCGAAGCCGAAGATGGCCGCAAAGACCAGCAGACCGCCCATCCGGTTGGGATCGACACCCAGTACCGACATCACGATGCCGGCCAGGATCAGCACCGCAAAGTTGGTCAGAAGGAAGAGAGCAATGCGACTGAACATGGGAAAAGGACGCTCGTGGGAGGTTGATGAGTGCAAATCTGCGGTGACTTCAGCTTGAATTCAAGTCGCAAACTGACCGACGATTCATAGTCCATGTCTGATCCCTCCTATTGCGGGCGCTTTGCGCCCTCGCCCACCGGCCCCCTGCACCCCGGCTCCCTGCTGGCGGCGCTGGGCAGCTGGCTGCTCGCACGCCACGCCGGCGGCCGCTGGCTGGTGCGGGTGGAGGACGTCGATCCTCCTCGAACGGTGCCCGGCGCGGTAAGCGGCCAGCTGGCCATGCTGGCCGCCTGCGGACTGGTCAGCGACGGGCCGGTGGTGCAGCAGAGCCAGCGCGACGCGCTGTATGAAGCGGCGCTGGAGCGGCTGCTGCGCGAGGACAAGGCGTTTGTCTGCCATTGCAGCCGCAGCGAGCTGGCCGCGCAGGGCGGCATCCACCACCGCTGCGTGGCCCGCGCCGAACGCGCGCACCCTGCCGTGCGGCTGCGGGTGCCACCGGGCAGCGTGGTCCGCTTCGATGACGGGCTGCAGGGCACGGTCGTCCAGGACGTGCATGCCGAGGTCGGCGACGTGGTGCTGCGCCGGGCCGACGGCTACTGGGCGTACCAACTGGCGGTGGTGGTCGACGATGGCGCGCAGCAGGTGACCGACGTGGTCCGCGGGGCCGACCTGCTCGACTCGACCCCGCGCCAGATCCTGCTGCAGCAGGCGCTCGGGTTGCCGACGCCGCGCTACCTGCATCTGCCACTGCTGCTCGGCCCCGACGGGCGCAAGCTGTCCAAGTCCGAGGCGGCGCTGCCGATCGACCCCGCGCAACCGCTGCCGGCCCTGCGCCAGGCGTGGCGGCAGCTCGGCCAGGACCCGACCATCGGCGCGGCGGTCGACGAGGTCGACCATTGGCTGCGGCAGGCCGCCGCCAGCTTCGATCCGGCACGGTTGCCACCGGGCGACATTTCAACCCTGCACGCGGCTGGCGAGGCTGCCCCTTTTGCCCGCTGATGTTGCAGAATCGCTTTCCCCCTTGTTGGCCCTGCCTTTCGGAGTAGCTGCTCATGACATCTCGCGTCGCACTGGTCACCGGTGGTACCGGCGGTATCGGTACTGCCATCTGCCAACGTCTGGCCGACCAGGGCCATCGGGTCGCCACCAACTACCGTGACGAAGCAAAAGCAAAGGCCTGGCGCGAGAAGATGCTGGCCCGCGGCTGCGATGTGGCGATTTTCCCCGGCGATGTGTCCGACCCCGGCACCGCCGAGAGCATGGTGCAGGCCGTCGAAGCGGCGCTGGGCCCGGTCGAGATCCTGATCAACAACGCCGGCATCACCCGCGACACCACGTTCCACCGCATGCGCGCGGACCAGTGGCACGATGTGATCAACACCAACCTCAACTCGGTGTTCAACGTCACCCGCCCGGTCATCGAGGGCATGCGCCGCCGCGGCTGGGGCCGGGTCATCCAGATCAGCTCGATCAACGGCCTGAAGGGCCAGTATGGGCAGGCCAACTACGCCGCCGCCAAAGCCGGCATGCACGGCTTCACCATTTCCCTGGCGCGTGAGAATGCGGGCTTCGGCATCACCGTGAATACGATTTCGCCCGGCTATGTGGCCACCGACATGGTCATGGCCGTGCCGGACGAGGTGCGTGCCAAGATCATTGCCGACATCCCCACCGGCCGCCTCGGCAAGCCGGAAGAGATCGCCTACGCGGTGGCCTTCCTGGTCAACGACGAAGCGTCCTGGATCACCGGCTCCAACCTGGACATCAACGGCGGCCACCACATGGGGTGGTAAGGCCCCGGAGAAGGGCGAATTTGCTGCACCCCATGTTGCGCAACATAAATGCGGCCCCTTGCTACCTATGGCGGTTGCATAGGCTGCTGCACTGCGCCATGCTGCGCGCCTACTGTGATGAGTGACTGCTTCATGGCTGCGACCCGCATTATCAAGAAGTATCCGAACCGCCGGCTCTACGACACGGAAATCTCCAGCTACATCACCATAGAGGATGTGCGCCAGCTGATCCTGGATGGCGAGGACTTCGAGGTGCGTGACGCCAAGAGTGGCGATGACCTGACCCGCTCGGTGCTGCTGCAGATCATCGCCGACCAGGAGCAGGACGGCGAACCGATGCTGTCCACCCAGCTGCTCAGCCAGTTGATCCGCTTCTACGGCGACTCGCTGCAGGGCTTCATGGGCAACTACCTGGAGCGCAGCATGCAGGTCTTCCTGGACCAGCAGCAGCAGTTCCGCCAGCAGATGGGCAATCTCCTCGGCCAGACCCCGTGGGCGATGATGAACCAGCTGACCGAGCGCAACATGGAAATGTGGCAGGACTTCCAGCGCAACATGGGCACCGGCTTCGGCGGCCGCCCGGGTGGCACCGGAACGGGTACCGGCACAGGCACGGGCACGGGCACGGGCACCGGCACCGGCAAGAAGCCGGAAACCCCGGCACCGGGCGCGGGCAAGACCCGCCGCTGAGTCCGCGGTCCCCGCACACAGAGAAAAGGCGCAGCCCACGGGCCGCGCCTTTTTTCGTTCAGAGGCCGGGCGACGTCAGCGTCGCCGGCCAGTCGGCCCTGTCGCCGTCCCGCCCGCGCGCATCAGCGCCTGGGCTTGGCGCAGCCGGTGCAGACGCGCTCGACCTTGTAGCCCTTGGCCCGCAGCTTTTCGACCACGCCATCGTTGCCCAGCAGATGCAGGGTGCCGACCACCACCATCGTGCCGCCCTGCCCGGCCTGCAGGTGCTGCTGCAGCTTGGGCACCCAGGCGTCGTTGCGGTCGCTGTTGATGCGCTTGTAGAGCTGCGGGTACTGGCCGCGCATTTCGGTGGCCATCGAGGTCCACAGCAGCTTGTCGTCGCCCCGGCGCCAGGCATCGTGCAGCTTGCGGCCCATCTCATCGCCCTTGCCGGCCTGCTCCAGTGCCTCGGCCACCATCTGCTGCTGTTCCTTGGCCGACATCCCCGACAGCACCGCGACCTGGGTGTCGATGTCCTCCAGCCCGTCGGTCGCCTTGCCTGCGCTCGCGGCGCGGGTCATGAAATGACGATCCAGGCCGAGCGCCGGGTCCAGGCCCATCTTGGTGAACTGGCTCAGGGTGATGGTCAGGCCGACGAACCACGGCTTCATGCCCTGCAACTGGGCCAGCGGCAGCTTGTTCTCCTGTGCGTAGGCCTGGAGCCTGGTCCAGGTCGCCGCATCCAGATCGCGCTTGAGCTCCGAACCATCGGTACGCACCGCGGCCTGCACCATTTTCTGCGCCAGCTGCGGCGATTCCATGTCCTGCGGGGACAGCTCGAACACCACGCGCTGCGAGGCCGCGAACGCGGCGTCGACGTCCGGCGAGAGCGGGTAGTCGCTGGGCTGCAGCAGGTGGAACGAGCCCAGCAGGTACAGGCGGCTGTCGCCGGGGCCGGTCACTTTCCACAGCAGCGGAACCGGCGGGGTGGCCTTGGCCACGGGCGCGGCGGGCGCGGCCGGACGTGCGGCGGCACCATCGGCCCCGATCAACAGGCCCGCGGCGATCAGCATCGGGGACAACAGGCGCGACAACATCGACATGTTCAAACCTCTCCTTCGGGAGCGTGGTACGCCTGCTCGCCCGCGTCCACGCGCAGGTCCAGGCGGTTTTCAGGGGGCGTCAGCGGGCAGGTCGCGAACGGGGTGAACGCGCACGGTGGGTTGTAGGCGTGATTGAAATCGATCACCACGCGGCCCTGGTCATCGGGCGCGGGCAGATCCAGATAACGACCCGCCGGATAGCTGCCGTGGCCGCTGGTGCGGTCGCCGAAGATGACGAACAGGTCGCGACCCGGTTCGCCGATCGCTTCCAGCCGCCAGGTGCGGCCGTCGCGCTCGAATTCCAGCGCGCCGGCATTGGGCATGTTGGTGGTCAGCCCGGTGATGTCCACGATCGGCAGCGTCTTGCCGGCCGGATGCGGCACGAAGCGCGCGCTGACGCGCCAGGTGGGACCGCCCGGCCAGTAAGTCAGGCCGGTGAAGTTCGTCCGCGACGGCGCATCGGCATGCTTGACCCGCAGCGCGAAACGCTCGCCTCGATGGATCAGGCTGAGCCGGCCCTTGTCATCGTCGAAAGCGATGACCGTCGGGGTGGGATCACGATCGCTGAAGAAGCGGATGCGGCCGGTGACCGGTTTGCCGTCCACGCGCATCGGCACGCCACGCTCCGGCGTGAACCAGACGGTCGTGCCTTCACGCGCGACCATGCCGAGCTTGTCCGGGCCCACGGCGAGGCGGATGCCGCTGCCGGGCCCGCGACCGATGTAATGCGCTTTGTGCTCCAGCCAATGCAGGCCGACCAGGCTGGTCCAGCCATCGGCGGCATGCAGTTCCTCGTAGCGCTGTTGTCGCCATTGCTGCTGTCCGGCTTCGAAGGCCGGATCGATGGCGACCTTGGCCGGCGCCGCCTCGTTCCCGCCGCCACATGCGGACACGCCCACTGCCAGCAGCAACGCGGCGGCCCACACTCCCCAGTGCTTCCCCATGACCTTCCCCTCAACGTCCGCGCAGGAACCAGCGGTCGATTTCCGCCAGTGAAAAACGCGCCCAGGTCGGTCGGCCGTGATTGCACTGACCCGAGCGTTCGGTGATTTCCATGTCGCGCAACAGTCCGTTCATTTCCGGCACCGTCAGGCGCCGGTTGGCGCGCACCGCACCGTGACAGGCCATGGTCGACAACAATTCGTCGCGGGCACTGGCGATGCGTCGGCTCTGGCCATGTTCGCGCAGGTCGGTCAGCACGTCGCGCAGCAGCGCCTCGGGTTCGGCATTGGCCAGCAGCGCCGGAATGCTGCGCACGTGCAGCGAGCCGGGGCCGGCGCGGGTGATTTCAAAGCCCAACGAGGTCAAGGTCTCGGCCTCGCGCTCGGCGGTATCGGCATCGCGTTCGCCGACCGCCAGGGTGATCGGTACCAGCAGCGGCTGCGCATGCAGGCCCATGCCATCGTGCGCGGTTTTCAGGCGTTCGTAGCCGATGCGTTCGTGCGCGGCATGCATGTCCACCACGATCAGGCCTTCGGCGTTCTCGGCCAGGATGTAGATGCCATGCAGCTGCGCGATCGCATAGCCCAGCGGTGGAACGCCACTGTCGGCGGCGGTCACCGGCAGACCGTTTTCAGTCGGCATCGGCGGCAAGCTGCCCGCCGCCGGGGTTCCGCCGGGCGCGCCATACAGCGCTGCATAGGCGGATGGCGCATCGGCCACGCGCAGCCCCAGCGGTGATTGCTGCGGGCGCCAGTCGGCACCCATGCCACCACCACCGCCTGCTCCATTACCGGCGAGTGCATAGCCGCTGCCGCCGGAAGACGGCAGACCGTAGGCGGGCGCCGCAGTGGCAACACTCTCGGTGGCATGCACCTGCGGACCGGCCGCGGTCATGCCAGCGCGCGTTTCCGCCAAGGCTTCCTTGAGCGTGCGGTAGACGAAGTCATGGATCAGCCGCGAATCGCGGAAACGCACTTCATGCTTGGCCGGATGCACGTTGACGTCGACGCGGGTCGGGTCCAGTTCCAGGAACAGCACATACGCCGGCTGGCGGCCATGGAACAGCACGTCGCCGTAGGCCATCTTCACCGCGTGCGCGACGCTGCGGTCACGCACCGAGCGGCCGTTGACGTACAGGTACTGCTGATCGGTGCTGGCCCGCGAATAATGCGGCTGCGCGATCCAGCCATGCAGGCGCAGGCCGGCACCGCTGTGGTCCACGCGCAGCGCCTGGTTGGCGAAATCTTCGCCCAGGGTCTCGCCCAGGCGCGCATCGGAATACAGATCACCGGGCTTGTAGCGGCGCGAGGGTTTGCCATTGTGCGATACGCGCAGCTCGACATCCGGGCGCGCCAGCGCGAGCGAACGCAGCCACTCTTCGATATGGCCCAGTTCGGTGCGCTCGGCACGCAGGAACTTGCGGCGCGCCGGCACGTTGTAGAACAGCTCGCGCACTTCCACCGTGGTACCGGGCGCATGTGCGCGTGGGGTCACTTCGCCGAGCCGGCCGCCTTCGATCTGCAGGGCGGAGCCGTGCTCGTCGATGGCGCGGCGCGAACTCAGGGTGAAGCGGCTCACCGAGGCGATCGACGGCAACGCTTCGCCGCGGAAGCCGAGCGTGGCCACCGATTCCAGATCATCCAGGCTGGCGATCTTGCTGGTGGCGTGGCGCGACACCGCCAGCGCGAGTTCTTCCGGTGCGATGCCACCGCCGTCGTCGCGGATCCGGATCAGCCGCACGCCGCCCTCTTCCAGGTCGATATCGACCCGGGTGGCACCCGCATCCAGCGCGTTCTCGACCAGTTCCTTGACCACGGACGCAGGGCGTTCGACCACTTCGCCGGCGGCGATCTGGTTGATCAGGATGTCGGGGAGCTGGCGGATGCTCATGCGCACCTCCCGGCAGCGGAGGTGGCAGGCGGGGCGGCGAGGCGGAGGCGGGAAACGGACGTCATCCCGTGATGATAGCGTGCGCCGGGCGATGCAACCCGCAGGGGTTACTTGCTGCCACCCGCCACGGTACCGGCGGCGTCGATTTCGGCCTGGGCGCGCGCGGCGTACAGGGTGCCCGGCGGCGGCTGGCGGCTGAAGAAGGTATGCACGCCATCGAGCACCGCACCGGCAATCTGGCGCTGGTACGCCGGGTCGATCAGGCGGCGCTCTTCATCCGGATTGGAGATGAAGGCGGTTTCGACCAGCATCGCCGGCATGTCCGAGGTGCGCAGCACCGCGAAGTTGGCGCGTTCGATGTTGGGCTTGTGGTTCTTGCCGATCCGCTTCAGGCCGCCGAGCACGTGCCCGGCCGCGTCTTCGGAGGCCTTCATGTAGCCGCTCTGGGCCAGATCGAGCAGCACGTTGGCCAGGGTGCCTTCGGTCTGCTGCAGGCGTACGCCACCGACCAGATCGGCGGCGTTTTCCTTGTCGGCCAGCCAGCGGGCGCGCTGCGAGGAGGCGCCCTTGGTCGAGAGCACATACACCGACGAGCCGGTCGCCGCACGGTTCTCGGCGGCATCGGCATGGATCGAAATGAACATGTCGGCCTTGGCCGCACGTGCCTTCTGCGCGCGCATCGGCAGCGGGATGAACACGTCGCTGTCGCGGGTCAGGTAAGCCTTCAGGCCGGGCGTTGCGTTGACCTGGCGGGCCAGTTCACGCGCCACCGCCAGGGTGATGTCTTTTTCGCGCTTGCCGGTCGGGCCGACCGCGCCGGGATCTTGGCCGCCGTGGCCCGGATCGATCGCGATCACCAGCGGCCGCATCCCGGCACGCATCTTGACCCGCGAGGCATCGCTGGGCATCGCCGGACGCGGATTGTCCTGCGGCGTGACCGGGGTCGGCGTCGGCACCGGCGTGGGAACCGGCGTACTGGCGACGACGGCGCCGGTTGCCTGACCGGCCAGGATCGCCGCCGGCGAGGCGCTGTTGCTGGCCGCGTTGGCGGTGCCGGCAGCCGCGACATTCACGGTGGTCGCGGTGGTCGCCGTCGGGCCCGGGGCAGGCGCCGAGGTGGCGACCGTGGCACTGGCCTGCTGGCGCACCGAAGCCGTCAGCAAGGCCGTGGCGCGCGCGGCATCGCTGCGCGCCTGTGCGGACTGGGCGGCGGTCTGCGCGGGGGTCGGTGCGGGCGCGGCGGCCGGCGTCGACGCCGCTGGCGAAGGCGCAGCGGCAGGCATTGGCGCGGGCGCAGTGGCAACGGTGGTCGCGGCCGGCGCATCGCCCGGCCACTCGATCACCAGCCGCGACTGATCGCCCTGCTTGATCATCTGCGGGCGGAACGGCGCGACCGATTCGGCCAGGTCAAACACCACGCGGAAGGTGCCCGGTACCGGCTGCCCGGTGCGGACCGCGGTGACCACGCCCTTCGGCGCAGGCAGTTTGAGGTTGCGGATCGCGCTGGAGTCCGGGAAATCGACCACCAGGCGGTTCGGACCGGCCAGCGACAGGGTCTTGTAGCCCCCGCTGCCGGCCAGCGAAATCTCCGCACGGGTCCCGGTCGCACCGGTCTCCACGGCCACCTGGCGGACTTCGCCCGCCCACGACAGCGCGCTCGCCAGACAGAGTCCGACGGCAGTGCAGAGGGCAGCGAGAGATTTCCCCATTGGCATAGGTCAGGATTCAATCACCGCGCTGAATGAAATGCAACTCCTTTTCCCTTAATAATCCGTAACCTGCCGGTGTTTCCTAGTGTCAGCCGACAGAAAGGGCCTGCAAGTCACCCCCTTGAGGCAGCCGTTGGAGCCATTCGCGACCCGCCGGACTGGTCCCGGTGAGCCGGGCACGGCGTCCGTGGCCCTGGATGTCCAGTGCCACTTCCAGGTCGGTGGGCGGCAGCGCGCCGGCACCGCGTTCGGGCCATTCGACCAGCCACAGCGAAGCGCTGCCTTCGTCCAGCCCCAGGAAATCCAGCTCTTCGGCCTGGCCGATGCGGTACAGGTCCAGGTGCCAGGCCTCATGGCCGTCGGCCAGCGGATAGCGCTCCACCAGGGTGTAGGTGGGGCTGCGGATCGCGCCCTGCACGCCCAGCGCGCGCAGCAGTGCGCGGGCCAGGGTGGACTTGCCGGCGCCCAGGTCGCCCTGCAGCTGCATCACCGCCTGCGGCGGCCGGGTCGCGGCCAGCCATTGCCCGAGCAGGTCGGTGTCTTCAGGCTGCGCGAGGAAAAACTCGATCATGTTCAAACGTCCGGATTGACCAGCCGGCGCAGCGGCGCCAGCAGATCGGTGGGAAGCAGGCCCCGCTGGCCGTCACTGGCGGCGGCATCGCCGGCCAGGCTGTGCAGCAGCGCGCCGGTGCTGGCGGCGTCGAAGGCGCCCAGCCCCTGCGCGCGCAGGGCGGCAATGATGCCGGTGAGCAGGTCGCCCATGCCACCCACGGCCATGCCGGGGTTGCCGGCGGCCACGACCCGCGGCAGCGCGTCGGGCGCGGCGACCACGGTGCCGGCGCCCTTCAGCACCACCACGGCGTGGAAACGCGCGGCCAGCGCGGTCGCCGCCGTGAAGCGGTCGGCCTGCACCTGCGCGGTGGTCAGCCCGAGCAGCCGCGCCGCCTCGCCCGGGTGCGGGGTCAGGATCGCGTCGCTGAGTGTCCGTGGCGCCTTGGCCAGCAGATTCAGGGCGTCGGCATCGATCACCAGCGGTTTGCCGCTGGCCAGCACCTGCCGCCAGAGTTCGTGCGCCCAGTCGTCCTGGCCCAGGCCGGGCCCGATCGCGATCACCCCGGCACGGGGCAGCAGGGACTGCAGCTCCTGCGCGTCCTGCACGGCATGCACCATCGCTTCGGGCAGGCGCGCGAGCAGCGGTGCGACGTGCGGTGGCTGGGTCGCCACGCTGACCAGCCCCGCGCCGGCGCGCAACGCCGACTCACTGGCCAGCATCACCGCCCCGCCGCTGCCGAGATTGCCGCCCACGCACAGCACGTGGCCGGATTCGCCCTTGTGGGTGTTGGCGCGGCGCGCCGGCAGCTGCTCACGCAGGCGCGATGGCTGCCAGCACTCGGCGCTGTGCTGCACGCCTGCCGCAGCGGCTTGAGGCAGCTCCAGCGGTGCCAGGCGACGCCCGCCGACATGTTCCAGCGCCGCGCCGGTGTAAAGGCCCTGGTGGCGCACGATGAACTGCAGCGTGAGCGTGGCGCGGACCGCGACGCCCGGCACGTTGCCGGTCTGCACATCCACGCCGCTGGGGACGTCCAGCGACAACACCGGCACGCCCGCCGCGTTGATGGCCGTGATCAGATCGGCGGCCGGACCGGCCGGGGCGCGGTTCAGGCCGATGCCGAACAGCGCGTCCACCAGCAGGTCCATCGCCGGCATGCGGCCATCGAAGCGTTCCACCCCACCGCCGGCGGCGATGAAGGCCTGCTCGGCCTGCCGGGACAACGGCGTCGCCGGGGCATCGGTGTCCAGCCGCAGCACCGTCACCGGGCGGCCGGCCTCGCGGGCCAGGCGCGCCACTACGTAGCCATCGCCGCCGTTGTTGCCGGCACCGACCACCACCCCGATCCGCTGCGCCTGCGGCCAGCGCTCCAGCAGGCAGTGCCAGGCGGCCTGGCCGGCCTGTTCCATCAGTGAGGCACCGCCATCGCCCCGCAGGGCACTGGCCTGCGCATCCAGGCGGCGCGCGGCGGCGATATCGAACAGTTCAGCAAGCTCGGGCATGCCGGGATTCTATACTTGTCGCCCAGGCGCAGCCTTGCCGCGCCCTTCCCAGGCTCCGTTTCCGCCCAGGCCATGTCCGCCGTCCCCCTGCCCGCCCCCGTCCATCTGGCCCGCGCCGCCGAACGCATTCGTGCGATCGCGCGCGTGCACGGCTTCCAGCGCTGCGGGGTGTCCGGCATCGATCTGCGCGAGGACGAAGCGCACCTGGCCGACTGGCTGGGCAAGGGCCTGTACGGCACGATGGAATGGATGGCGCGGCACGGCACGCTGCGCGCGCGGCCGGACGAACTGCTGCCGGGCACCGTGCGGGTGATCTCGGTCGGCATGGATTACGGCCACAAGGACGACGCCGAGGCCTGGAACACCCTGCACGATGGCGACCGCGCCTACGTGGCGCGTTATGCGCTGGGCCGCGATTACCACAAGCTGATGCGCAACCGGCTGCAGAAGTTCGCCGACAGCATCGCCGCCGAAATCGGACCGTTCGGCTACCGCGTCTTCGTCGATTCGGCTCCGGTGCTGGAGCGCGCACTCGCCCGCAACGCGGGGCTGGGCTGGATCGGCAAGCACACCTGCCTGATCGACAAGCAGGGCGGCTCGTGGTTCTTCATCGGCGAAATCTACATCGACCTGCCGCTGCCGGTGGATACGCCGGCCAGTGCGCACTGCGGCACCTGCACGCGCTGCATCGATGTCTGCCCGACCCAGGCGATCATCGCCCCGCACCGCCTGGATGCACGCCGCTGCATCTCCTATCTCACCATCGAACACGACGGTGCGATTCCCGAAGAAATGCGCACGGCGATGGGCAACCGCATCTACGGCTGCGACGACTGCCAGCTGGTCTGCCCCTGGAACAAGTTCGCCAAGCGCACCGACGAGCCGGATTTCCGTGCGCGCAACGACCTGGACACCGCCTCGCTGGCCCAGCTGTTCGCCTGGGAGGAAGACGAGTTCCTGCGCCGTACCGAGGGCAGCCCGATCCGCCGAAGCGGGCATGAGCGGTGGCTGCGCAACATCGCCGTGGCACTGGGCAATGCGCCGACCCACGCCGAGACACTCGCTGCGCTGCACGCACGGCGCGAGCATCCCTCGGCGATCGTGCGCGAGCATGTGGCCTGGGCCCTGCAGCAGCACGCCGCGCGCGCCACGGCGGGATGAAGCATCCCCGCCGACGTGCGACCATGGTGTCCCGTCCGTACCGTTTGGCCTGATCCCTCCATGGACCGCAGCGCGCAGATTCTCACGCCCAGCCAGCTCAACATCCTGGCCCGCGACCTGCTGGAAGGCGCGTTCCCGCTGATCTGGGTGGAGGCCGAGCTGGGCAGCGTCACGCGCCCCGCTTCGGGCCATATGTATTTCACGCTGAAGGATGCGCGCTCGCAGATCCGTGCGGCGTTGTTCAAGCCCAAGAGCCAGTGGCTGAAGTTCGTGCCGCGCGAAGGCATGCGCGTGCTCGCGCGTGGCCGGCTGACCCTGTACGAAGCCCGCGGCGAGTACCAGATGGTGCTCGACCACATGGAAGAAGCCGGCGAAGGCGCCCTGCGCCGCGCTTTCGAGCAGCTCAAGGCACGCCTGGAGGCCGAGGGCCTGTTCGCCCCCGAGCGCAAGCGGCCGCTGCCAGCGCATGTGCGTCGCCTGGCGGTGATCACCTCGCCGACCGGCGCTGCTGTGCGCGACGTGCTGAGCGTGCTCGAGCGCCGTTTCCCGATGCTCGAGGTCGATCTGCTGCCCAGCCTGGTGCAGGGCGACAGCGCTGCCGCGCAGCTCACGGCGCTGCTGCGCTCGGCCGATGCCAGCGGCCGTTACGACGTGATCCTGCTGACCCGCGGTGGCGGCTCGATGGAGGACCTCTGGGCCTTCAACGATGAGCAGCTGACGCGCGCGATCGCGGCCAGCCAGACCCCGGTGGTGTCTGCGGTGGGTCACGAAACCGACTTCAGCCTGGCCGACTTCGCCGCCGACCTGCGCGCGCCGACGCCCTCGGTCGCGGCCGAACTGCTGGTCCCCGACCAGCGCGACCTGCTGCTGCGCGTGCGTCGCCTCGATGCACGCCTGGCGCAATTGCAGCGCCACAGCCTGGGGCAGGCGATGCAGCGCGCCGACCGTGCCCTGCTCCGCCTCAACGCCCAGAGCCCGCAGTCGCGCCTGCAGCTGCTGCAGCGCCGGCAGCAGGACGTTGCGCGCCGCCTGCACGCGGCCTGGACCACGCAGCATCAGAACCGACTTGCCCACCTGCGCCACGCCGCGGCCGTACTGCGCAGCGGCCATCCGCAGCGCCGGCTGGACGCCCTGCGTGAGCGCCTGCAGCGCCTGCAGCCACGCGCGGACAGTGCGATCGGCCGCCAGCTGCAGCGCGACGGCCTGCGCCTGCGTGCCCTCGCCCGCTCCATGGAAGCGGTCAGTCCGCTGGCCACGGTTGCGCGTGGCTACGCGATCCTGACCCGTGACGACGATGGCAGCCTGGTGCGCTCGCCCTTGCAGGTGCGTCCGGGCGATACACTCAAGGCGCGCGTGCAGGACGGCGTGATCGACGTAACGGTCAACGAACCGGCGCGCTGATCCAGCGCATCGCCGATTAGGCGTTGGCGGTCAGCGTCCCGCGCTCTCGCAGAATTTCTGCCGGTACTCCATCGCCTTCGGCATCAACGCCTGCAGGTTCTGGATGCGCGTGCCGGGATTGGGATGCGTGGACGCGAATTCCGAGGTCGACTGCCCGCCGCTGGCCTGCCCCATCCGTTCCCACAACGGGATCGCCTCCTGCGGATCGAAACAGGCCGCCGCGGCCAGCATCAGGCCCACTTCATCGGCCTGGGTTTCATGGCTGCGCGCGTACGGCAGCAGGTAGCCGTAGCCCATCGCCGACATCATCATCTGCTGCTGTTGCGGGTCCATGCCGCTGGCGGCGCCGGCCATCTGCCCGATCTGGGTCATCTTCTGCTGGGCCATGCGCTGGGCACCATGGCGCAGCAACGCGTGCGCGATCTCATGGCCCATCACCACGGCCATCGCATCCACCGTGCGCGCCACCGGGATCAGCCCCGTGTACACCGCCATCTTGCCGCCCGGCAGGCAGAACGCATTGGCCTGCTCGGAGGGAATCACGTTGACCTCCCACTCGAAATCACGCGCGAAATGCGCCGGCTTCAGCCCATGTTCTTCGGCGAGGGCGGTCTCCACCACGTCCACCTTGGCGATCAGGCGCTGGGCGATCGCCTGGATCTCGCGCGACTGCGGCGCGTTGGGATCCAGCGGCCGCTCCTGCGCCAGGATCTCCTGGTAGGCCTGCAGGCCCAGCGCCTTTTCCTGCGTGGCATCCAGCGAGCTGTCGATCAGCACGCTTTCGCCGGTGTACGGATCCACGGCGCGGTTGGAGAACCAATAGAACGCGGCATAGCCGGCAAACGCCAGCAGCACCCACCAGCGGATGTTGCCGAACAGGCCCGGCCGCCGGGCGCGGCCCTGCTGCTGACCGCCGAATGGATCGTTGCGCATGCGCTTGGTTCCTGAGATGGCCGTGGCACCCTGCCCGACGCTGTGCCAATCCTAGAACGCGCGCCGTGCGGCCGGGTGAAATCCAGCCGCACGGGCGATCGGTCAGATCCCGCGCACCAGCCGGAAGCCGATCCGTGCGCTGGTGGTGTCCGAGTCCTGCGACTGCCGCCATGCGGCGCGGGTCTGGGCCGGCGCATTGGCCCAGTTGCCGCCGCGGATCACGCGCTGCCGGCAGCCCGGGTTGAACCAGGCCACGCCGTCGGACGGCGCGCGCCGGTAGCTCGCATGCCAGCAGTCGGCCACCCATTCGCTGAGGTTACCGGCGATGTCGTGCAGGCCCCACGGATTGGGATCGAAGCTGGCGACCGGCGCCGGCCCCCAATACCCATCGCCATAGCCGACGAAGGCGTTGTACCAGTGCCGCCCGGACGGCGAGACAT
The DNA here is from genome assembly GCF_039673115.1 of Stenotrophomonas sp. TWI1183. Lineage (NCBI taxonomy): Bacteria > Pseudomonadati > Pseudomonadota > Gammaproteobacteria > Lysobacterales > Lysobacteraceae > Stenotrophomonas > Stenotrophomonas sp. TWI1183. Next base: position 111,243 of record NZ_JBDJKZ010000004.1, on the reverse strand, counting down.
CCTCGGCGCCGGTGAAGTTGCCCGCACGCGCCGGCGGGGTACCCGCATCGCCCCACGGGTAGCGGCCGCTGCTGCCCGCGCGCAGGGCATACTCGAATTCGGCCTCGCTGGGCAGCCGGTACGAGCGCCCGGTCTGCTCGGACAGCCAGCTGGCGTAATTCTCGGCATCGCGCACGCTGACGTGCATCACCGGCAGATTGGCGATGGCCTCGGCGCCGTTGTAATCGGACTGCCAGTCCACCCCGCTGCGCCGCACGAAGTTGCCGCTGCGCTCGTCGTACACGATCGAATGGCCGCGCCGCGTGGCGCGGGGGCGGGCCTTGGTGGCCTGCACATAACGCCGGAAATCGGCGACGGTCACTTCGGTGATCGACATCGCGAAGCCGCGTTCGAACCGCACGTAATGCGAGGGCTTTTCGGCATCGGTCGCGCCCAGCTCGGTCTCGGCCGCGCCCATCTGGAACCCGCCATGCGGCACCACGATCATCTGCGGCCCGCGGCCCCCATCGCGCAGCGCATCGCTGAACACCTGGCGCGGCCGGAAGCTGCCGTAATGGGTGACCAGCTCGATGCGCTCGCGCAACTGGCCGACCACGGGATCGCCGGGCAAGGCGATGCGCAGTGCATCCTCCAGCTTCTGCCGCGCCGGCTTGAGCCCCTGCGGCGTGGCCAGATCGCGCAGGCCTTCGTTGCGCAGCCGCGCCAGCGTATCGGCACGGATTTTCTCGATGCGTTCGAAGGCATCGGCGATGGTGATCGAGGAGTCACGGACTTTGGCCGCTTCCGCCAGCCAGGTACCCGCGGTGGCGAAATCGGTGGCCCGCGCGGCTGTTTCCGCACGCCGGATCAGGGCGCTCTCGGCCGCTGCCAGTCCTTGCCGGGCACGCGAACTGTCGGCATCCAGCGCCAGCGCTTCGCGGAAATTGGGAATGGCCCCATCGCCGTCCTCGCCGAGGCGGTCCGCACGCAGATCCTCTTCGCCGGCGCGGTTGTAGGCGACCACGCGCTGGGCGATCTCCACCCGCGACTGCAGCTCGCGCACCTTGGCATCGTCCGGCGCCAAGGTGAGCAGGACCAGGGCCATTTCGCTGGCCTCCGCCAGCGCCTCGCGCTGCTTGAGCGGGCGACCCAGCAAGGCGGAGGCTTCTTCCAGCAGGCGCTGCCGGGCGCGTTTCAGGCCGGCCTCGGCCGCACGGTCCTTGGGATCGTGCTGCAGCAGCGCGAGCCAGATCGGGATCGCGTCCTCGGCGGTGCGGTACAGCCGGCCTTCCTCGAACGCGCGTGCGGCATCCCGGCGGGCCTGCGCGTCCCCGCCCTCGACGAGGGTCACCGCGGGCGGCTGCCAGCGCTCCACGGTCTCGGCGGCGTCCTCACCGCCGATGGTCACCTGCGCCACCGGCGCGCTCGCCTTGCCCGCTGCCTTGGCCGGGGCGGAGGCAGGCGTTGCCGCGGGCGCCGGGGCCGGCGCGGGCGAACAGCCGGCCAGCAGGCCCAACAGTGCAATGAACAGCAGCGGCAATGTGCCTGACGGTCGCAATTGAACTCCTCGGGGTGTGCCTGCGCGCAGTGCAGTCCAGGCGGCATGCCGACGGCGCGGACAGGGGATCATCATAATCGCCACCGTCGTGGGCGGCGACCGCCAACGGCCCGGGCGTTCATCACCGCGCGGCCGCATGCCGGCCGTGGCACGGGGTTAGGCTATCCTCCCCGACCTGAGCATCCCTTTGCAGTACATGGAATCCCACGTGGCTTACTGGATCAAAACCCCGGCGGAACTGGACGAGCGCTACCGCCAGCGCCCCACCCGAATCGGCCTGGACACCGAGTTCATCCGCGAACGTACTTACTGGCCGCAACTGGCGCTGGTGCAGATGGCGGTCGGTGACGAAATCCTGCTGATCGACCCGTTGATCCCCGGCATGAACGAGGCGCTGGCGCCGTGGCTGGCCGATACCGCCATCCTCAAGATCATGCACAGCGCCAGCGAAGACCTGGTCACCTTCAAGGTTGCCTGCGGTGTGCTGCCACGCCCGCTGTTCGACACCCAGATCGGCGCATCACTGGCCGGCATCGGCGGCGGCATGGGCTACCAGAAACTGGTCACCGCCGTTACCGGCGTCACCCTGGCCAAGGGCGAGACCCGCTCAGACTGGATGCGCCGCCCGCTCTCGGAAGCGCAGCTGGAGTACGCCGCCGACGACGTCGAATACCTCTTCCAGATCCACGACACCATCGACGCGCGCCTGGAAGAACTGGGCCGCCGCCAGTGGCTGCAGGATGACGCCGAACGCCTGCTCGCCAGTGTCGAGAACGATGAAGAGCGCTGGCCGCACGTGGCGATGCGCTCGGCACAGTTCATGGACACCCCTGCGCAGCTGCGTCTGCTGCGGCTGCTGCGCTGGCGCGACGTGCAGGCGCGTGCCAGCGACAAACCGCGCAGCTGGGTGCTCGACAACGAGCTGGCCGCCGTGCTCGCACGCACCCCGCCGGCCGATGTGGACGCGCTGTCCAGGCTGATGGAAGGCTTCCCCAAGGCCCCCCGCAAGCTGGCCGCGCAGGTATGGCAGGCACTGATCACCCCGCTTGCCGACGAAGCCGACGCACCGCTGGCGCTGCCGGCCAACGATGCCAACAAGCAGGCCCTCAAGCGGCTGCAGGATGCCGTCACCGCGCGCAGCGCCGAACTGGGCCTGCCCGACGGCGTGCTGGCCTCCCGCAAGCATCTGGAAAGCTATCTGGAACGCCGCCAGTGGCCGGCCGCGCTGGCGGGCTGGCGCCAGGCACAGCTGGAGCCGATCCTCTCGGCGCTGCTGCCGCCGGCCGAGTGATCGGCACGCATCGGTGCAGTATCGACTGCACCGATGCACTGCGATGCCTACCGTTCGAATGCGCTGGCGACGGCGCACTGCTCTGGTTTCCTGAACGAATCGCACAGCGCGCCTGACACGTCGCCATCGGCATGACTGCAGACACATACGCGCCTTTCGAGCGCATGCAAGAGTGAATCGCACGCACCGCTCCGCGGCTGCGCAAAGGACTCCCATGCATCTGATCGCGACTCGAAGGACCGCTCCCTCCCCTCGCCGCACCACGCCGCATCTGCGCCGTTGGCTCGGCGTCTCCCTGCTGCTGGCGGCCACCACCGCCAGCGCGGCCGATGACCTGAAGGCCCGGATCGCCCAGGCCATGCAGGGCACCACAACGCCGGCGATGGGTGTTCTCGTGATCCGCAATGGCAAGGTCGCCGAACATGCTGTGCAGGGCGTCCGCCGCAACGATGCGGCACCGCCGGCCACCATCGACGATCAATGGATGATCGGCTCGACCGGGAAGCCGATCACCGTGGCGATGATCGCGCGCCTGGTCGAGCAAGGCGTGCTGGGCTGGGATACGCCGCTGTCGACCCTGTTGCCCGACCTCGCGGCACAGATGCAGCCGGCCTACCGCGACGTCACCCTGGTGCAGCTGCTCTCGCATCGCGCCGGGCTGCCGGAGAACCTCACCGATGCCGCGGCGCTGGATGCGTTTTTCGTCGACACGCGCGCCCTGCCGGTACAGCGGGAGGCCTATGTCAACGCCGCCCTGGCCGAAGCGCCGGTGCATCCGCCTGGCACTGAGTTCGCCTACAGCAACAGCGGTTTCCTGATCGCGGCGGTGATCGCCGAGCGTGCGACCGGCAAAGAGGTCGAAGCATTGATGCAGCGCGAAGTGTTCCAGCCCCTGGGCATGACCGGTGCCGGCTTCGGTCCGACACCTGCGGGCCAGCCGCTCGGCCACCGCGGCGGCAAGCCGGTGACCACCGCACCGCAGAAAGCCGATGACGGAGTGCCGCCAATCTACACCGCAGCCGGCAACCTGCACATGCGCCTGCAGGACCTGGCGCTGTTCGCCATCGACCAGCTCGCGGGCAGCCAAGGCAAGGGCACGCTGCTGACGCCGGCCTCGTATGCACTGATGCAGACCGCGCAACCGGGCAGTGGATCCGGGCTGGACTGGGGCGTACAGCCGTCGATCGCCGGCCGTCAGGGCCCGGTGCTGGTGCATGGCGGCTCGGACGGCAACTGGCTGGCCTGGGTGGTGCTGTTCCCCGGCCAGAACAACGGCGTGATCGCCATCGCCAATGCCGCCGAGGACATGGGCGCCGACCAGGCCACCATGGGCGTGCTGGGTGGGTTGTTCGCCGAGCTGGCGCCGGCGGCCACGCCCGCGAAGTAGCACGCGGCGCTGGCGAATTCAGCGCTACCGAGTTGGCAGTGGCCGGAAGATCTACGCAGATCTTGCCGGTCACTTTCCACTGTGGCCGCAGAACTCACGTACCGCCTCAAACATCGTGATTGCTTACCTTCAGTACTTTCTAGCAGGTCGATTGCCTAGAATGCGCGATTGATCTTCGACAAGGACGTGGTCCCCATGACCGATTCCCCCAGCGACGCGTTTGAGCTGCGCCAGCGCGCACGCGACGCGCTGCAGCAAGCGCGCTTCGACGATCTCGACCGGCTCCTCGCCGGGCTCGAACAGCGCTGGCTCGACGGCGGGTCGCCCCGCTACGGCTACGGCTGGCTGCTGTCCAGCCTGATCGACCCGGCGCAGACCCTGCCCGCACGACTGCAGCAGGCACAACATTGGTGCGCGCAGCAGCCGCACAGCCCCCACCCCTGGGTGGCGCTGGGGTCGGTGTGGGAGCGCGTGGCCAGCCAGATCCGGTCAAGCGAGACCGCCGACCTGATCCGCGACGCGCAGTGGGCCGGTGCCAGCCTTGCCCGCGACCATGCGCTGGCCGCGTGGCTGCGCGCGATCGCGCTGCATCCGCGCCCGGCCTTCGTGCTGGGCAAGGTGATGCGACTGACCTGCTACCTGGGGGAACCGCGCTGGCTGCATCAGCTGCAGCGCGGTGGGCGGGCCGAACTGTACGCATCCCTGCAGCAGCAGGATCCGGACGGCTATGCGGCGGCACTGGCGCTGCTGGCGCCTTACGGCGCACCGCTGGCGGAACTGCCGGCGTTGCCAGCACGGCTGGCGCAGCGCACCGAAGACGACTTCGAGTACGTCGCCGATTACTGGTTGCAGCACGCGCTGGCGTTGCGCGCGGACGATGTCGGCCTGCTCGAAACTTTCCTGTACTACCTGTACCCGCGCTGGGGCGGCAGCCACGCGCTGATGCAGGACTTCATCGACGGCCCGTACGCGGCCCGGCTGATGCTGCCGCAGCGCAACCGCCTGCGCGTGATGAAGGAACGCGACTGGCTCTGGTTCGCGCCGGAGGCCGATGAAGAAGAGGCGATCGCCCAGCACGACACCGCCTACGCGAACCTGCTTGACCTGCACCTGGATGCGCCCACGCGCGCGCTGGTGCTGTGCTGGTGGGCGACGCTGGATTACAAGCTGGGCCGTGACGAACCCGAAGAAAACGACGTGCGCTGGGACGCGGCACGCATGACACATGCCTACACCTGCCTGGCCGAGGCGTTCGCGCTGGACCCGGCCACCGTGGTCGAGGAAGGCATGAACGCACTGGAAGCCTGCGCGCTGTTCGCGCACGTCGAAGGCGCCGATGCGTTGTTCGCGCAGGTGCTGGCCAGCGTCGAGGCGTCTACCGACAGCGCACATGCGCTGGCGTGGCTGTCCGCCGCGCGCCATACCGGGCTGTTCGGTTTCAGCGTCGACACGCCCCTGGCCGCACGGCATCTGCAACGCGCGATGGCGATGGCGGACGAGGACGAGGTGAACCTCTCCACGGTGGCGGCCAACCTGTTCTGCGACGTATCCATACCGGCCGGCCTGCACATGATGCAGCAGCTTGCCGAAGGCGGCGACCGCCGCGCGATGGCGGCGATGGTGGACCTGTACCGTGGTCGCGTGGCCGGCCGCGACTTCCCTGCGTTCGCCGATCCGGCCCAGGCCGCGGCGTGGACCGAGCGCGCCATCGACGCGGGCGACCTGGTGGCGATCTACAACCGTGCCTGGGAGCTGAGCGAAACCTTCAAGCACACGTCCGACCCAGCCCTGCAGCAGCAGTCGCGCGCGCTGTACCGCCGTTGCGTGGACGAGGCCGCCCCCCACGACCGCGTGTGGCAGCCGGCGCACATGAACCTGGCGGTGCTGCTGTACCAGGGCGAGGATGACCGCGACAAACAGGAAGCCGTGTTCGACCTGCTCGGCCCGCTCTGGTGGCGTGGCGACACTGCCACCAAGGCCTGGGCCGCCGGCTTCCTGGCCGACGTGTTCCACTTCGGCAACGGCGTGCCCGCCAACGCGTTCCTGGCCAAGGTCTGGGTGGGCCGGGCGGCCGAAGCCGAGCCGGACAATGCCGACGTACTGCGCATGCGCCCGCTGATCGAGGGCCAGGGCAAACTGTTCGGTGCCAGCCGGGCGGCCAGGCAACAGGCGCGCGACCGCGACACTGTGGACCTGCGCAGCTGGCAGCTCACCTTCGGCTTCGACTCCGTGCCGGACCGCCAGGATATGCAGTCGGTATGAGCGGCATGACTACGCCACGTCGCTGACCGGGGTGCACAAACAGAAACGCCCCGCGATCGCGGGGCGTTGCCGGAACCACTCGCTGCCACCGGTGCCCATGGCACCGGTGGTCGCGTGTTTTACCAGTTCATGTTGAGCGAGACGCCCACGGTGCGCGGTTCGTTGTAGACCGCGGCCATGTAGTTCTCGATCACACCCTTGAGGTTCTTCTCATTGGTGATGTTGCGCGCGAACAGCGCCACTTCCCAGGCACCGTAGTTGGCCGAGTAGCCCAGCTTCAGGCCGCCTTCGAAGCTGCCCTTGGAGTTGAACTCGGCCGAGTCATACAGCACGAAGCTGGTGTAGCCCTGCTTGTTCCAGTCGGTGGAGACGAAGAACACATCGCTGTCGTTGACCGGCATGTCGTAACGCGCGGCCAGGTTGATGTTGTACTTCGGTGCGTTCGGCAGCGGGTTGCCGTTGATCTGCGCGAAGGTGTTGGCCCCGACCTTGATGGTCGGATCGTTCACCGTGCAGACCACGGCGCCGTTCAGGGCGCAGACCTGCGCGTACACGCGGTCGTCCTGGATTTCGCTGTGCAGCAGGCTGACACCGGCGCTCAGCGCCAGGTTCGGGATCGGACGCAGTTCCATGTCCGCTTCCAGGCCGTAGGCCTTGGCCTTGTCGGCGTTGAACAGCACGCCGTTGCCGTCCGAATCGTTGCCGTTGAGCTGGATGTCATTGACCACGTAGGTGAACGCGGCGGCGTTCACGCGCAGGCGGTTGTCCCACAGGCTGCTCTTGATGCCGGCTTCCCAGGACAGGATGGTTTCCGAGTTCGCCGTGGTGAAATCGGCATTGAACACGGCCGAACGGCCCTGGATGGTCGGGCCGCGGAAGCCGCGGGCCACGCGCGCGTACACGCTCAGCTGCGGGTTGAACGCATACATCGCGCTCAGGTCCCAGCTCGGCGTGGTGTCGGACATCTCCACGTAGGTGCGGCCCTTGTAGGTCACGGCACCGGCAGCGGTATCGGCGGTCTTGAGCAGACGGGTCTTCTTCTCGTCCTTGGTCTGGCGCAGGCCGGCGGTCAGGGTGAACTTGTCGGTCACGTCATAGCTGACCTGGCCGAAGCCGGCCCAGGAGGTGTTGACGTTGCGCAGGCGCACCCAGTTGTTCGGGTTGCGGGCAGCGGTGTTCAGGAACCAGGCGCGCTGGTAGAAATCGGTGGTGTCGCGGCCGTCGAAGTAGAACGCGCCGACCTGCCACTTCAGGCGGTTGTCATCGGCGTTGGCCAGGCGGAATTCCTGGGTCCACTGGTCCAGGTCGCGGATCTGGCCCATCGACTGGCCGTAGCCATTCGGGACGCCGTTGACCGGGTAGTTCACCGCCGCGCCGCCATCGGTGTCACCACGACTGTAGCCGGAGGTGGTTTCGTAGGCGGTGATCGAGGTCAGCGAGACATTGCCGAAATCGTAGATGGCCTTCACCGAGCCGCCGTAGGTCTTGTAGGCCTGCGGGTTGTTGTCGGCTTCGTCGTAGGCGACCTTGTCGCGCGCCACGTCGGTCTTGTTGGAGCCCTTGGTCAGCGCGCTGCGCAGGAACAGGGTCGAGGTACCGTCGTAGTCGCGTGCGTGGGCCGAGGCCAGCAGCGAGAAGTTGTCGGTGGGCTGCAGCAGCAGCTGCGCGCGCACGTTGCGGTCGTCGAAGCCGCCCATCGCGTTCTTCTTCGGCGAGACCGTGCCATCGGCGCTCGGGCCGCTGTAGGTGTTGTCGACGTAGTCATCGCGGTGCTGGTACAGGGCCGACACGCGGAACGAAGCGATGTCGTTGATCGGGCCACCGAAGCCGCCATCGATCGCCACGCTGCCGTACGAGCCGTAGCTGGCCTGCACGCGGCCGCTGTAATCCTGGCTCGGCTTGATGGTGTCGAACTTGACGATGCCGGCGGTGGTGTTGCGGCCGAACAGCGTGCCCTGAGGGCCGCGCAGCACTTCGATCTGGTCCACGTCGTAGACCGGGTTGGACTTCAGCACCACGTGCTCGAGCACCACGTCGTCCTGGATGATCGACACCGGCTGCGAGGCACCCAGGTAGAAGTCGATGTTGCCCAGGCCGCGGATGTAGAAGCGCGGGAAGATGCGACCGGTGGTGGTTTCGGCGTAGAAGCTGGGTACCTTGCCCGACAGTGCCAGCAGGGTGTCATCGCCGCCGGCGGTGTAGTCGCGGATCTTCTCGCCCTGCACCACGCCGACCGAGACCGGCACTTCCTGCAGGTTGCGCTCGCGGTGGTCGGCGGTGACGGTGATGGTGTCCAGCGAGGTGGCGCTGGCGGACTGGGCGTCCTGCGCCGAGGCGGCGGCGGACAGCATCAGCGCGGCCGAGGCACAGGCCAGCGCCAGGGCGCGGCGGCGCGGCAGGGAACGGGAAAGAAGACGCGTCGACACTGAAGCGTGGCGTAGAGCGGGCATGCAGAGGTCTCTGGTAGTACAGATCGGGGCAGCCGGCGGCATGGCCGGGCACCATAGGAAATCGACATCGCCGTGGAAACAGCGATGCGGCACGGTATTGGCTGGATGTTGCAGATTGGTGTCAGGGCGTTATGGGCGACGGCTGTCCGGCCCCCCTGGTCCACTTGGCTATGCGGCCGTGTCTTCTGGCGCGGATTATGCCCGCCCCGCGCGCGCGCCGGAAGGGCGGGCTTCGCGTTTGGCGCGTTACCTGCCATCCGTCACGTGCCGCCCGGCACTTGTCGTCCGTGTACCTCCCGCAAACACTGCGCCGGTCACCCACGAGATTCCCGCATGTCCCGTTACCGCCTGGCCGCCCTGCTCCTGCTGTTGTCCGCCTCGGCCGCCCAGGCCGGGGAGCCCCCTGCGCAGTGGCTGGTCACCACCGACCTGTGGGGAAACCCGGCCTATCAACTGCTGACCCTGCCCGACCAGCAGGGTCCGCTGCAGGGCCGTTTCGACGGGGATGCGCTGCAGGGCAGCCGCGAGGGGGACGCGCTGGCGTTTGTCGTGACCGGCAGTGATGGGGCGACCTACCGCTTCCATGGCACGCAGGCCGGCGGGACGCTGCGCGGAACCGCCGACTACCCCGATACCAACGCCAGCGAGCGGCGCGCGACGCACTCCTTCAGCGCGCGCCGCCTGCCGGATCGGCCGGCCGGAGGTCCGCGGCAGCACGACTTCGTGCCTACCTCGTACGCCAACGAGTTCTCGCCCCACCGCGCACCTGTACTGACCGTCTGGCCGGGTGACAGCGTACGCACCACCACGCTGGATTCCGGCGGCGTTGACGCGCAGGGCCAGACCCGGGCCCTGTTCGGCAATCCGCAGACCGGCCCGTTCTTCGTGATGGATGCCGAGCCCGGCGATGTACTGGCCATCCACATCAAGCGGCTGCGCTTGAACCGCGACTATGCCGACAGCCTGGACAGCATCGTCGGCCGCGCACAGACGCCGGCGCTGGCTGCCAAGGCGACGGCACTGGACAAGCCCGTGCGCTGGACGCTGGACCGCCAGCGCGGGCGCGCGCGGCCGGAAGCCGCCACCGGCAAGCTCAAGGATTTCTGGGTGCCGGTGCGGCCCATGCTCGGCGGGCTGGCGGTCGCCCCCGGCTTCGGCAACGCGCCGATCTCCACCGGCGATACCGGCCGTTTCGGCGGCAACATGGATTTCAACGAAATCCGCGAGGGCGCCACCGTATACCTGCCGGTGTCCCAGCCCGGCGCCCTGCTCTACCTGGGCGATGCGCATGCGCTGCAGGGCGATGGCGAGACCTCGCAGTACGCGCTGGAGACCTCCATGGACGTGGAATTCAGCGTGGACGTGATCAAGTCCCGCGCGCAGTCCGCGCCCCGGGTGGAATCGGCCACGCAGGTGATGGTGCTGGGCCAGGCCGGCTCGCTGGACGATGCGCTGCGCGCGGCCACCGCGGGCATGGCGCAGTGGCTGGAACAGGACTACGGGTTGAGCCTGTCCGAGACGGCGCAGGTGCTGGGCAGCTCGGTCAGCTTCGTGGTGGCCAATCTGGCCGGGCGCAGCGTCGGGGTGGCGGCCAAACTGGATAAAGCCCTGCTGCGGCAGGTCGAACGGGCACCGGGCAGTACACCCGGCGCCCGGCCGTGATCCGGACCAGGCCCCACTTGGCAGGCAACGCCGGTCGGCGCTAGACTAGGCCCATCGCGAGGTACGGCCGAGGTCGGGTACGCCACGCAGTTGCACCACCCGTGGGGCCATAGCTCAGCTGGGAGAGCGCGTCGTTCGCATCGACGAGGTCAGGAGTTCGATCCTCCTTGGCTCCACCACTATTCAACAGAACGCCCCGGGAAGCAGCTTCCCGGGGCGTTCTTGTTTTCACCGCCTGCGCGCGATCGCTTACGCGCCCTCGGGATTGTCCTTGCGCTCCGGCCGACGCGTGCCCGCATCGTGGATCGCCTGATCGGTCTGCCCCGGCCGCTGCTTGGCGGTTTCATCCTGCTTGCGGTCCTGCTGGCTCTCTTCGATGCCTTCCTGCTTGCCGTGTTCGCTGGGCTTGGTGTCTGCCATGGGTCTACTCACTCGTGCGGGCGCCGGCGCGGCGCGTTCATGGGCAGACTAACCAGCCGATCGTGAGGCACGAATCATGATCGGCCCGCTCCTGCACACGTCGCATTCACACGCGCCGCGCCGGGCAGCGCCGCTCAATCCAGCTTGACCACCAGCTTGCCGAAGTTGTGGCCCTTGAGCAGGCCGAAGAAGGCCTCCGGCGCGCGTTCCAGTCCCTGCACGATGTCCTCGCGATACTGCACGCGGCCGTCCTTCAGCCACTGCCCCATGTCGCGCAGGAACGCCGGGAAGAAGGCGTGCAGATCGGACTGGATGAAGCCGCGCACGGTCAGGCGCTGGCGCAGCACCTGGCTCATGAAACCCGGCAGCCGGTCCGGCCCGGGCAACACCACGCCGCGTGCGTTGTAGGTGGCGATCGTGCCGCAGACCGGAATGCGCGCGAAGTCGTTGAGCAATGGCGCGACCGCATCGAAGACGTGGCCCCCGACGTTTTCGAAGTAGACGTCGATACCGTCGGGAACCGCCGCGCGCAACTGCGTGGCGAAATCGTCGGCGCGATGATCCAGCGCCACATCGAAGCCCAGTGTTTCCAGATACGCACGCTTCTGTTCGCCCCCGGCGATGCCGACCGTTCGCGCGCCCTGCAGCTTGGCGATCTGCCCCACCGTCGCGCCGACCGGCCCGCTGGCAGCAGCCACCACCAGGGTTTCGCCCGGCTGCGGCCTGCCGATTTCCTGCAGGCCCACATAGGCGGTGAACCCGGGCATGCCGTAGACCCCAAGTGCGGTACTGATCGGCAGGCCGTCGTCCTCCAGCGTGCGGCTCACCTGATCACCGGGGATGACCGCATGGGTCTGCCAGTTGCCGGGCGCCAGGACGTGCTCGCCGATGGAGAAACCGGGATGGTTGGAGGCGAGCACTTCAGAGACAGTGCGCCCCTCCATCACCGCATCCAGCGCGACCGGCGCCGCGTAGGACGGCCCTTCCTCCATGCGACCGCGCATGTAGGGATCCAGCGACAGATAGCGATTGCGCAGCAGCACCTCACCCGGGCCGGGCGCGGGAACCGGCACCTGTTCAACGCGGAAGTTGGCCGCGACGGGGGCACCACTGGGGCGCGAGGCGAGCACGATGCGGGTGTTGGTAAGCGTGTTCATCGGCGAATCGCTCCGGGTAAACGAAAAAGGAACTTGGACAGTAAGCCTTCCGGACACGTCCAGGAGGGGGGTAAAACAGCGTTCCATCGGTGCAGGACGACGCGGCGGTGGAATCGCCTTGTGCGACAGCGACCGATGATCCGGATGGCGTCACAGCATTCCATCCGTACGCTGCACCGCGCATGCGTTGCCCTTGCCGCCGGCCAGGGCGCATCATCGCGTCATGAATGCTTCCTTTTCCCGCCGACGTCGCTACCTGCTGCCGGTGCTGATGTCCGCCACGACCGTGTTCGGCCTGGCATGCTGGGCGATCCTGGCGACCGAGCCCGGTTGCCTGGTCGCGCAGGGCCATTGGTCGTCCGGTGCGGGCAAGTGCCATACCCGCCTGTGCCTGCTGCAGGGCGACTGCGGCGAGATGGCCTCGCCGGCCGCGGCATGCGACAAGGTGCGGATCGGCGACAGCCGTGGCCGCGTGTATTTCCACTTGGGCGATCCCCTGCCCGGCGCGGGCGACGAAGCAGAGTGGCCCGAAGGCAAAGCCGACAACGGCATGATCCACGCACGCTTCAAGAACGAGCGCTTGGTCAGCCTGGCGTGCCCGGTTACGCCGTAGTGCGTGCCCGCTTCCATTGCAGCGGGCTCATGCCCATCTCGATCCGGAACATGTAGTTGAACGCCGACGCCGAGGCGTAGCCCAGCGCGTGTGCGATGACCGTCGGCGAACGCCCCTGCGCCAGCCACTCGATGGCGCGCAGCAGGCGCAGCCGCAACCGCCAGTCGCGCAGGCGCATGCCGGTCTCGCGTTCGAAGTGGCGTGCCAGGGTGCGTGGTGATGCCCCCAGCAGCCGCGCCCAGTCCTCCACGCTGCGGGTATCGGCAGGCTGCTCGTAGAGCGCCTGGCACCAGCGCTGCAGGCGGGCATCCTGCGGCCACGGCAGATGCCGGGCATGCTGCGGCTGGCGCGGCAGCTGCGCGGTGATCAGCGTGCACAAGGTGGCGTAATAGGTGCGGTCGTGATCGGGCACGGCGCGGTCGAGTTCGATGATCAACTCGCGCAGCAGCGGTGACACGCCCAGCACCACGCAGTGCGTCGGCATCCCCAGCGCCGGGTCGTCACCCACATACAGATTACGGAAGGCCGAGGTACTCAATGCACCGGTGTGATGCAGCGTACCGGTCGGCACCCACAGCGCCTGCTGCGGCGTGATCACGTGGCGGGCGTGTCCGGCACTGGCCTGGAGCACGCCCGTGCTGGCGTATACCAGCTGGTTCCAGGCGTGGACGTGCGGCGGAAACCGCTCGCCGGCGTCCAGCCGCTGGCTGCGTGCCACCACCGGCCATGGCAACCGGCGCAGCGGCGGCACGGGGACTTCACGCCAGCCCGGGGCAGTTCGCTCGATCGCGGCCATGTGACGCCTCATCGACATAAGCGGTCATTCTATCGAAAGACGCCGTCACTGCGTTCGCCGCACGATAGGGTTCTCCCCGCTGCCACCGACGCACATGTCCCCTGTCGCCCCGCCGCCCCGTCATGCCTGGCAGGTCATCGCTGCCGGCATCTGTGCCTTGGTGCTTACGGTGGGCCTGGCACGCTTCGCGTATACGCCCCTGCTTCCCGTGATGCGCGCCGACGCGGGACTGTCGGCAGCCGGGGGCGGCTGGCTGGCGACGTTCAACTATCTGGGCTACCTGGCCGGCACGTTGCTGGTCGCCCGGGTCGGTGACATGCAGCTGAAGTTCCGCTTCTACCGCATCGGCCTGGTGCTTGCGGTGGTCTCCACCGGCCTGATGGGCGCGACCGGCCAGATGGGCAGCTGGGGCGTGTTGCGCTTCGTGGCGGGCCTGTCCAGCACCGCCGGCCTGCTGCTCGCCTCGGGGCTGGTGCTCAACTGGCTGCTCGCCCACCAGCGACGCCCGCAGCTGGGCCTGCACTTCGCCGGCCTTGGGCTGGGAATCGCGGTCTCCGGGCTGGCGGCCGCGGTGATGGCCGACCAGCTGGCCTCCTCCCGACAATGGATGGCGCTGGGCGCAGTGGCGATCGTGTTCCTGGTCCCGGCCTGGGCCTGGATGCCGGCGCCGGTACCCATCTCCAACGCGACCGGTGCGGCCGCTCCTCCCGCGCCTGGCAGGCGTTGGCGCGGGCTGTTGATCGCATCGTATTTCTGCGCGGGGTTCGGCTTCGTGGTCAGCGCGACGTTCATCGTTGCCATCCTGGTGCAGACCCCTGCCTTCGCCGGTCGCGGCAGCTGGGTGTGGGTACTGGTCGGTATCACCGCGATTCCCTCGACGTTTGCCTGGGACCGGCTGGCGGCACGGTTGGGGCTGATTCGCGCGTTGATGCTCGCGTATGCACTGCAGGTGGTCTCGTTCGTGCTGCCCCTGCTCGACGATGGAATAGCGGCGGGCGCGGCCAGCGCGGTGTTGTTCGGCTTGACTTTCGCCGGCATCGTCAGCCTGACGTTGACCGTGGTCGGCCGCCACTATCCGCACAACCCGGCCAAGGCGATGGCGACGCTGACGCTGAGTTATGGCGTCGCCCAGATCATCGCCCCCGCGATCGCCGGCACGCTGGCGCGCGAGAGCGGCAGCTACCAAGGCGCCTTGGTGCTGGCGGCGACCATGATGGCGATCGGCATCGTGCTGTTGTGGTGCATGCCCGACGATGCAGGATCGACCGCGGCGTGATCGAGGGCAGCCGCGCCGCGCGGCCGCCTGAACCGATGTTCATGCGCTCGGGTGACGCGCCCTCACCCGCTGGATCAAGTACTTGGACGCCTGCGGACAAGGGCTCGGAAACAAATGTGAAATTTTTTTCGCGAAACGCTTGCCGAACCCTGCATACCTCCGTATTATTCGCGTCCTCGCCAGCGGCAACGCAGCGATGAAGTGGCCGGGTAGCTCAGTTGGTAGAGCAGGGGATTGAAAATCCCCGTGTCGGCGGTTCGATTCCGTCCCCGGCCACCACTTTTCAAAGGCTCGCAGCGATGCGGGCCTTTTTCTTTGAGCGTGTTGCACGGAATTTGCACGGATGGGTATGGAGCCACCTATCAGCTCACCCTCTATACTCAGCAAATCACAGACACGTCAGGATGACCTCCATGGCCGCAACCGGTATGGGTCTACTTTCAGAGGCGATCTCTCTCGCAGGCCGACTACGCGATATCAACAATACGATCGGCAACGCTGAGTTCAGCGGCTTGCTCGCTGAGCTACAGCTAGAGCTGGCAGAGGCGAAAGTTCGTATCGCTGATCTCGTTGTGGAAGGCTCAGAGCTGCGAGCACGGATCGCGATTTTGGAGGGAGCGGTCGCCGCGGTTGATCAGATGACCTTCGATGGGACTGTCTACCGCAAGGATGGAGACGAAAGCGGCTACTGCCCCGCCTGCTGGGACGCGAGCAAGCTTCAAATCCGTTTGACCGCATTACAAGGGCGTTTTGCACGGCTGGCAAAGTTCACTTGCCCGCATTGCAAGTCCGCTGTGGGCATAAGGCTTTAGAACGCGCCGCCAACAGAGCGCATTAGGCGATCTTTTCTCCCATCGCATAGACGAGCCGCCTGGCGACACCGTCAAACCGCGCGACCTCCATGCAGCACCAAGTCTTGCCATAGTTGGCGGCACCGATCTGCGAGCCCTCGGTGATGCTGTCGCCCATCAACAGCACACGGGCGGCGCGCGCAGTGGGGAACGGGTAGTCAGCAATCATCCGGACGCGGTGCAGGCCAGCATGTCTAGGAACGCCACGACGTTCACGCCGCCTGCTTGTTGGGGAGTGATGCGTGCCATGGTCATTCTCTGTCGGGCCCCCGCCCCGCCGCCGGCTGGGGGCAAGGGTTGATCCGGTCTGGAAAGCGAGCAAAGAAAAATCCCCGGCGGGAACCGGAGGCTTCTATGTCATCGTGAAGCACAATCTAGTCTAGCTAGTCTAGAGGTGCGCACCTGTCAAACAGTGGCGAGATAGCGGTGAGTGGACGAGAATTGGATCGACTGCCCTACCAAGGATTGTGGAAACGTGCGTACGCAGCCCGGACAGGAAGAAGCACCCGATGAAAGCGGAGCGACGACGCGGGTAGCGACAAAGGAGAAGGTTAAGCCTTGGGATGCTACTCGACGGCTAACTCAGACTGAGCAACAGAGTAGCGGTGTCGCCAAGATGATGGCCCACAGGCTTGACGAACTGGCAGACGTAGAGATGGACCTTAAGCAGTGCGAGGCCGATCTTCACAAGGAACAAGTGAAGACAGCTAAGCTTGAGTCTCAACTCACAGTGAAGATGAAAGGAGACATATTCTCCACAGCAGGCACCACCGTTGGTGGAGCCGGGGTTAGCTATGGCTTGACGCTATGGGGTACACAGCAAGACACTGCCCTCTTTCTAACCATCTTTTTCGCACTCATCTTTGGTGCCGGAATCTGGGCGAGGACACTGAAATGAGGGAGATTAGGTTCACTCAGTATGCCAATGCTGGAGAACTTGCGAAAGAACGTGTTGTCTTCCGAGCCTATGAAGATTTACTGATTGGTGACTACGCAGTTTTTGCATCTCCGATCAACAACAAGGGCGAAGTGCTGAGCGGCACACAGGCGGCATTTTGGTTCCCCGACGACGATATTTCCAACGGCGATCTTGTCGTTCTTTATACAAAGACAGGCACGGCAAAGCAAAAAGACCTTACGGCAGGACGCCGAGCTCATTTCTACTATTGGGGATTAAATGAACCCCAATGGGCGAGTGGCAAGAACAGCGCCGTGCTCGTTGAAGTGAGCGGTTGGGAGCACTCTCCCCCCCCCTCCTTTTCTGGCTTCGGGGAGACTGACGAGTGAAACTCACCACTATCCCTGACGCAGGTCGCTTACGCGACCTGCGCGAACCCTTCGAGCCTACCGCCTATCCGCTGGAATCCAAGTTCCACCATAGATAGGTACTGCCTGGCTGAAACAGGCCCAAGGGAATAGCGCGCTACTAACATGTTAGCCCTCTCGTACCGCTCGACTTTGCGCCGCCCCAGCCCGCAATGGTACGCGCGAAGGCAGCAAGCCATCACCGCATGGTCCCGCGCCATGCTTGATACGATGTCCTCGATCATGTGCGCGCGGCTGTCCGACTCCAGCGGCTTGTAACCCTGCGCCCTGCCGGGCATGTCCTCCTTGTGCTCGATCAGCACCTGCAGCACATTCTTCGACTGGTGGCCCAAGTAGTCGCCTTCCCGATGCAACACATACTCCCTGCCCCAGTGCTCACGTTCCGCGCGGACGTAGGCCCCAAAAGTATCAACCTGCATTGCCCCGCTGCTGTCGCTGTTGGGCGGTCTCTTCCGGCCCGCCCGTGATCCGCACCACCACCTGCCCGCACCCGGGCGGCGCTCGGTCTTCACGCCCGGGGGGCTCTTGAACCGCTTGTCGTCTATGCCCAGAGCCTGGGCGATCCCGTCCCGGTACCCGTTGCAGCGGCCGTGCATGTCGTCGTCGTCCGGCAGCCTCTTGCCCGGCGCCTGGTAGAAGTCCAGCCACAGGTGCAGGCGGCCCGCCGGCAGCCACACGTCACGCTGGCTGGCTTCGCCTGATCCGCGGCGACCTCCCAGCACCGAATGACGGAATATTCACAATTTCCGTCCTGCCTGTGCCTAAGCTCGCTGCGTCTTGTGTGGAGTGTCGAGAATGCGCCGCCGCTATCTGATCAGTGCCCTGCTCGCCCTCGCCGCCTCCGGGTCGGCCTGGGCCGCCGCGCCGGTGACCTCGGTGGAGGCGCTGGACATGGACCGCTATGCCGGCCAGTGGCATGAAATCGCACACCTGCCGGTCTCGTTCCAGAAGAAGTGCGTCGGCGACATCACCGCCACCTACAGCCTGCGTGCCGATGGACGGATCAGCGTGCACAACGCCTGCCGCGTGGCCGATGGCGACCGCGTGGCCGCCGATGGCGTGGCGCGCCCGGTCGAGGGCCACCCTGGGCAATTGCAGGTGCGCTTCGTGCCGGACTGGCTGTCCTGGGTACCGCTGGTCTGGGCCGACTACTGGGTGATCGCACTGGACCCGGAGTACCAATGGGCGGTGGTCGGCGAGCCGGACCGCAAGTACCTGTGGATCCTGTCGCGCTCGCCGAGCATGGACACCGCCCTGTTCGGGCAGCTCAAGGCCCGCGCCGAGGCGATGGGCTATGACCTCGCCCCGCTGCGGGTGATGGCGCCGCTGGACTGACCCGCCCACGCCGCCCGGCGGCCTGCCGGGCGCGCGCCCAAGACTAAAAGCACGTGGCGTCCTCCTCCCGGTGCCCTACCCTTGCGTCACGCTGCCACAGGCAGCGCGAACACCATACGCCGTAGTATGCTCATACCCATGCAACACCCGCCTGAGGATTGCGCCATGTCCCACCGCTTCCGTCCCCGCCTCGCCCTCGCCCTGATCGTCATCGCCTCGCTGGCCCTGACCGCCTGCAACAAGACGGTCAAACGCGTTTCCGAGCCGGCCGCCAGCGTGCAGGAGTTGACGGTGCGTGCCGATGGCAGCTGGACGGTCGCGCTGCGCCTGCAGAACTTCAGCTCGATGCCGATGACCTTCGACACCGTCTCGCTCCAGCTCACGGTCAGCGACCAGGACGCCGGCCAGCTGCAGCTGCAGCCGGCCCTGTCGATCGGCGGGGTGTCGGCCGATGTGGTCAACGTGGAGCTCAAGCCAAGCTCGGGCGCACGCCTGGTGATGGCCGATGCACTCGCCGGCAACCGCACCCTGGGGTATTCGCTGAAGGGGTCGGTGAGCGCCACCCCGCAGGAAAAGAAGCAACGCACCTTCGAGATTGACAGCCGCAGCACGCTCAACCAGGCCCCCGGCCTGCCCGGCGTCCTGCGCTGACCGGCGGCTTTCCGCCTTCCTTCGCCACTGATCGAGACCGTACCCGATGAGCAGCTACACCGCCCCGCTTTCCGATATCCGTTTCGCCCTGCATGACGTGCTGAAGGTCGAGCCGCTGTTCGCGCGCCTCGGCCTGACCGATGCCACCGCCGATGTGGTCGATGCCGTGCTGGAAGAAGCCGGCCGCTTCAGTACCAGCGTGCTGGCACCGTTGAACAGCGTGGGCGACGAGATCGGCTGCGTGCTCGACCAGGCCACCGGCGAGGTCACCACCCCGCCCGGCTTCAAGCAGGCCTACACGCAGTTCGTCGACGGCGGCTGGACCGGCCTGACCGCTGCGCCGGAGCTGGGTGGCCAGGGCCTGCCGCATACGCTGGGCGTGCCGCTCAACGAAATGATCAACGCCGCCAACCTGGCCTGGGGCAACTTCCCGCTGCTCTCGCACGGCGCGATCGAAGCGCTCAAGCAGCACGGCGAGGCGTGGCAGCAGGATGCCTTCCTCAAGCCGCTGATCGAAGGCCGCTGGACCGGCACCATGTGCCTGACCGAACCGCATTGCGGTACCGACCTCGGCCTGCTCAAGACCAAGGCCGAGCCGAACGCGGACGGCAGCTACGCCATCACCGGCACCAAGATCTTCATCACCGCCGGTGAGCACGACCTCACCGACAACATCGTGCACCTGGTGCTGGCCAAGCTGCCCGACGCCCCCGCCGGTGCCAAGGGCATCTCGCTGTTCGTCACCCCCAAGTTCAAGGTCGACCGCGAGGGCAAGGTCGGCGAGCGCAACGCGCTGCGCTGCGGCTCGATCGAACACAAGATGGGCATCAAGGGCTCGGTCACCTGCGTGATGAACTTCGACGGTGCCGAAGGCTACCTGGTCGGTCAGCCGCACAAGGGCCTGCAGGCAATGTTCACCATGATGAACACCGCACGCCTGGGGGTTGGCCTGCAGGGCATCGGCCTGTCCGAGCGTGCCTACCAGAACGCGCTCAAGTACGCCCGCGAGCGCCTGCAGTCGCGCTCGCTGAGCGGCCCGAAGAACCCGGAAAAGCCGGCCGATCCGATCCTGGTCCACCCGGACGTGCGGCGCATGCTGCTGACCATCAAATCGCTGGTCGAAGGCAGCCGCCTGCTCGCGCTGCACGCGGCCACCCTGATCGACATCGCCCACCATGCCGACGATGCCGGCGAGCGTGAGCGCGCCGATACGCTGGTGAGCTTCCTGACCCCGATCTCCAAGGCCTGCCAGACCGAATGGGGCATCGAGAACACCTACAACGCGCTGCAGTGCTTCGGTGGCCACGGCTACATCCGCGAGCACGGCATGGAGCAGCTGGCCCGCGATGCGCGCATCACCACGCTGTACGAAGGCACCACCGGCATCCAGGCGCTGGACCTGATCGGCCGCAAGACCGCGTCCAGCCAGGGCGCCGGACTGAAGCTGATGCTCGCCGAGATCGAGGCCTTCGCCAAGGCCAATGAAGGCAACGAGGCGCTGGCCGAGTTCATCGCGCCGCTGCGCGCCAAGGCCGACGAATGGGGCAAGCTGACCATGGCAACGCTGCAGCGCGCGGCCGGCAACCCCGATGAGCTCGGCGCGGCCAGCTTCGATTACCTGTTCTACTCGGGCTATGTGGTGCTGGCCTACTGGTGGGCGCGCAGCGTCGCCGCCGCCGATGCCTCCGCGCAGAGCGCGGCGTTCAAGCAGGCCAAGCGCGAAACCGCCCGGTTCTACTTCGCCCGCGTGCTGCCGCGCACGCTCAGCCACGCCGCCGCGATCCAGGCCGGCGCCGAGCCGCTGATGGCGATGACCGACGCGCACTTCGGCGAAGGTTGATCGGTCGCCAGACCACCGACCAACGGTCGGTGGCTACCGGTCGATCAACCCGGGTAGGTGCCGACCGTTGGTCGGCACCCCGATACACCTTCTGGAGAAACGCCCCCTTGATGTTCACGGGGGCGCGCCGACAGGCACGGGGCTTAGGTGGAATGCCTGTCCGAATCGTTACGAATCGGGTAGGGGCGCAAGCCCCTATACCCAATTCGTAACGATTCGGGTATAAGCTGTTTTCCCGATGGAGACAGACACTACACGCTTGGGTCTGATCGATACCGGAGCCTCGTCAGCCCCGGTCGCCGAGGTGTCGCCGATCGTTACGCTGCATCGGCCCGGCTCGGTACGGTTATTGGCCCTGGACGCCCACGGGCGCGTGCTCGACTGGATCAATTGGCAGGATGCTTCCTGCCTCTACGCGCGCGGCGCGGTGGCCTGGACCCTCGGCGACCCCTGCCTGCACATCCATGGCGGCATCTGCCGCACCACCGGCCTGCAGAGCGGCCTGGACCTGCACCCGATCATCGCCGCCCGCGGCCACGCCCGCTCCCGCGCGATCGATCCCACCCCGAACCTGTCCAATCCCGCGCTGTTCGCGCGCGATTCGCACCTGTGCCTGTACTGCGGGCAACAGTTCAATCGCCCCCAGCTGACCCGCGACCACGTCATGCCGATCTCCAAGGGCGGCCTGGACGTGTGGGAGAACGTGGTCAGCGCGTGCTTCCACTGCAATTCGCGCAAGAGCAACCGAACCCCGCAGCAGGCCAGCATGCCCTTGCTCGCGGTGCCCTACCGGCCGAGCTGGATCGAACACATGATCCTGTCCAACCGCAACATCCTGGCCGATCAGATGGCGTTCCTGAAGGCGCAGCTTCCCAAGCGTTCCAAGCTCTCCGCCTGAGCGCGCTGCGACGTTCTGTCGCAGCCACCGTCACCGTTTACTCACTGAAAAGGCGGTTTGCTTGCCCCACCCCCATTTGGGGGGGAAAATAGGCGCTCAGAAGAAGCGCGATAAACATGATCGACTCCGCCCGCTATCCCCGCCTTGCGCGCATCCAGTCACCGGATGACCTGCGCAGGTTCGATGAATCCGAACTGCCCGCGATCGCGGATGAACTGCGTGCCTACCTGATTGAATCGGTGGGCAAGAGCGGCGGCCATTTCGGCGCCGGCCTGGGCGTGATCGAACTGACCGTTGCCCTGCACTACCTGTATCAGACACCGGTCGATCAGCTCGTCTGGGATGTCGGTCATCAGACCTACCCGCACAAGATCCTGACCGGCCGCCGCGACGAGATCCACACGGTCAAGCAGAAGGACGGCGTCGCGCCGTTCCCGAAGCGCGAGGAAAGCGAGTACGACACCTTCGGCGTCGGCCATTCCTCCACCTCGATCTCGGCCGCGCTCGGCATGGCGATCGCACGCCAGGCCGAAGGTGATGACCGCAAGGTCGTGGCCGTGATCGGCGACGGCGCGATGACCGCCGGCATGGCGTATGAAGCGCTCAACCACGCCGGCGGCATGGACAGCGAGCCGAACCTGCTGGTGATCCTCAACGACAACAACATGTCGATCTCCGAGGCGGTCGGCGGGCTGACCAAGATGCTCGGCCGCGCCACCGGCAGCCGCACGCTCAATGCGCTGCGCGAAGGTGGCAAGAAGATCCTCGGCGACAAGAAGCACAACCCGACCGCGCGCTTCGTCAAGCGCTGGGAAGAGCACTGGAAAGGCATGTTCGTGCCCTCCACGTTCTTCGAGGAAATGGGCTTCCATTACACCGGTCCGATCGACGGCCATGACGTGCCGGCGCTGGTCGCCACGCTGAAGACGCTCAAGAGCCTGAAGGGCCTGAAGCTGCTGCACGTGATGACCACCAAGGGCAAGGGTTACGAGCGCGCCGAGGGCGACCAGATCGGTTATCACGCCGTGGGCCCGTTCGATCCGGACAAGGGCCTGGTCTCCAAGGGCGGGGCCAAGAAGCCGACCTATACCGATGTCTTCAGTGACTGGCTGTGCGATGCCGCGGCCGCCGAGCCGAAGCTGATGGGGATCACCCCGGCGATGCGCGAAGGCTCGGGCCTGGTGCGCTTCAGCAAGGAATTCCCGGAGCGCTATTTCGACGTGGCCATCGCCGAGCAGCACGCGGTGACCCTGGCCGCGGGCATGGCCACCCAGGGCGCCAAGCCGGTGGTGGCGATCTATTCGACCTTCCTGCAGCGCGCGTATGACCAGCTGGTCCACGACGTGGCCGTGCAGGAGCTGGATGTGCTGTTCGCGATCGACCGCGCCGGCGTGGTCGGCCCGGACGGCGCGACCCATGCCGGCAACCTGGACCTGAGCTTCCTGCGCTGCGTGCCGCACATGGTGGTGATGGCGCCGTCCGACGAGGCCGAGTGCCGCCAGATGCTGACCACCGGCCTGCGCTACGCCGGCCCGGCCGCCGTGCGCTATCCGCGCGGCAGTGGCACCGGTATCGCTGCCGGCACGGACCTGTCCACGCTGGAGATCGGCAAGGCCGACCTGCGTCTGCAGGGCAGCCGCATCGCCCTGCTCGCCTTTGGCAGCACCGTGAGCGCCGCCGAACAGGTGGGTCGCGAGCTGGGCCTGACCGTGGTCAACATGCGCTTCATCAAGCCGTTGGACCGCGCCCTGCTGCTGGAACTGGCGCAGCGCCACGAAGGCTTCGTGACCATCGAGGACAACGTGGTCGCCGGCGGTGCCGGCTCCGGTGTGGCCGAGCTGCTCAACGCCGAAGACGTGCTCAGGCCGTTCCTGCACCTGGGCCTGCCGGACAGCTTCCAGCACCATGCCAGCCGCGAAGACCTGCTGGCCGAGGCCGGCATCGATGCCGCCGGCATCCGCCAGGCCGTGCTCAAGCGCTGGCCGATGCTGGTCAAGAGCGGCCAGCCGCTCAGCGCAACAGGCTGAAGCGCCCCCTCACCCAGGGGTGGGCATTTCCCCAGCAACAACGAGGCCGCGTCGATTCGACGCGGCCTCGTTTGTTTGAGCGTGCATGGAGCGCTGATGGGGCGCTCAGGCGCCGTACGCCGGTACTCAGTAGATCTGGAACTGGGCGCGGCAGCCGCCGTCCACCCACACGCCCGTCCGGTCCCAGCCCCACGTACGGCCTTCGATACAGGCGTTGCGTGAGGTCTGGCGGATCAGGCGCGCCTCGCGCCGGACATTGGCCACGCAGCGCTGACGGCGATGGTCGTTGGAATCGCAGGTCAGGATCTGCCCCCGGCCGCTGTTGCCGCCGCCGTTGTGCCCCCAGCCGTTACCGCCGCCATTCCAGCGGCCGCCACCGCGGCCACCTTCGGCGATGAACTCGGCCCGGCAGCCCTGCGTCACCCATACGCCGCCGCGTGCCTGGCCCCAGGTCTGGCCTTCGACACAGGGCGAGCCGGAGATCTGCCGCACCAGCCGTGCACGACCGGGCAGCGCACACTGCTGGGTGCGGTTCTTGATGGATTCGCAGCGCACCGGGCCGCCGTTGTAGCCGTCGTCGTAATAGCGGTCGTAGTTCTGCGCCTGGGCGGCGCCAGCAAGCGCCATCAGTGCCGGCACCACGGCCCAGCGCAATCGTCTGGCCGCCGGGGAGGGGCTGTTGTTCGACATGGGAACCTCGTTACGTGTTGGGGGAGGCGCACAGGATCGGTGATCGTCCTGCGCGGCGACATAGGCCAGAAGTCGCTGATTTCATCCCCTATTTAGGTACCCGACGCGAGGCTGACTGGATGGCCGGTGGGCGGTCACACCCGGCCCACAGCCGCCGCTGGCCGGCTCAGCCGTAGCGGACCGCGTCCACGTAGGTTTCCAGCACCTGCACGCGGACCGCGCTGCTGTGACCGGTCTCGGCGTAGTGCTCGCGCGCCAGCGCATCGGCGAAATCGAAGGCGATGGCGCCGCTGCGGAAGGCGATCGGCGCGGATTTGGCCGGGTGCACGACGTGCCAGCGGCGTTCGATGTGTTGCAGTTTGATCACCATGTGGATCGTTCCTTTGCGGCATGTCAGGGCGGGAAGCTCACGACGGGAGGGATCCTTCCCTCGCCAGGAACGATAGAGCAGGCCGCAGCCTGCCGGTATCGGATTAGTCTGATTCTGCTCAGCCGTCGGTGCCGAGGAACTGGAACGGTTCGGACGGCTGGAACCGGGGCAGCGCGTCGCCGGCGAATACATTGCGCTGGTCCGGGCCCAGATCGAGTTTCAGCACCGGTGCACCGCGCGAGAAGTCCGCCTTGTTGAGGTCCACCCAGAAGGTATTGGGCGTCATCGCCGATTCGAAGAAATACAGCCTGCGCTTGTGGTCGGCCACGGTCCGCCAGCGCGTGGAAGAGATGTTCGGTTCACCCGGCGTGGTGATCCCATAGGGCACGGAGACGTTGCGGATCACGCTGAAGACACTGGCCAGCGCCACCACCGGGTCTTCGCTTTTGGGAATGGCGTTGATGTAGAACTTCGCGCGCGCGAAACGATCGGCCGAGCGGTTCGTGCCGGGCAACATGACGGTGCCGCCGATGTCCTGCCAGTACGCGTTGAGCGCCAGCTGCTGATCGAACACCGGCGAGTTGGTCATGACCTGGTAGGCACGGTCGTGGTGGATCACCTGCCTGCCGTGGATGTATTCCACGATGGCACTGTCGCCGCTGGCATCGGACAGCGACAGGTGCAGCGTGGCCAGCCGCGACTCGCCCGGCACCTTGTCGGTCACGATCGAAAACGGTTCGCGTTCGAGCGCGGCGACGGCCTCGGCGACGGTAGCGAAATTGTCGAGCACATACTGCGCCCACAACGAAATCGCCAGCCCTGGCCTGCTGCTGCGCTGCTGCGGGTATTCGGATTCGGCGAGCCACAACAGGTTGGCCGACAGCCCGGCTTCGTTGAGGCCATCGGTGGTGGAGATGTCATAGCCGGTGGCGACCACGCTGCCGTAGCGCGAGCTCCAGCGGATCGAACGCGGGCCGGCCTGACCGTCGCGGGCGATGCCTTTCGGCAGCACCCACAGGTTGGTGGCGACGTCGCTCTTCCAGTCCATCGAGCGGGCGGTGATGACGTCCTGGTTGTCGCCCAGGTAGACCACGCGCGTGCAGGCATCGGCCTGGGCGGAGACACAGGTAAGCGCCGCAGCGAGTGCGATGTGACGCAGCGAAAACAGTGTTTTCATGACGTGCCTCCTGGCAGTGGCGCTGACAACCTGGCGTCAAACCTGATACCGGCGATGTCCACACAGGCGGGTCGCACGCATCCTGCTTCAACGCATCATCGCGTTCCGCGGTGCTCGTCACGGACTACAACGCAGCATCGGCAGAATCGTCGAGCGTCATATCAGCCCACGCCCGGTGATGGAGGAGTGAACCCTGCATCCTGCCGCCTACTGTGCTGCGCCGCCGGCCGGGCCGGCGAAACGCTGACCAACGCGGGATCAACCGTCCTTGTTCTTGCCGCCGAAATCGAGCGGCTTGCTGTCGCCGCCACGATCGTCGTTGAACCGGATGTTCAACTCATTGCAGCGGCTTTCACGGCGGGCGACCTGCGCCGGCAGGTCCTTCACCTGCGGCGAATCCTCGCACTGCGGGCGCGAAGCGACGTCGTCATAGGTGGCACACCCGGACAGGCCCAGCAGGGACAGGGCGGATACCGCGATCACAGGGAACAGCGAACGTACGCGCATCGAACCGGCACCTGAAAGGGGGACGCGCCTGTTGTCCCACGATGCCCGGGCCGGATCACCTGCCATTGGTCATGCCGGGGCCAGCCCCGGTTGCGGCCGCGGATCCACCGGCAGCACGACCCGGAACCGCGCACCGCCACCGGGCGCGCCATCCACGGCGATGGTCCCGGCATGGCGCAGCACGATTTCCCGGGCCAGATGCAGGCCAAGGCCGCTGCCGCTGCCACTGGGCCGCAAGCGATGGAACGGCTCGAACACGGACAGCCGCTCGGCCTCCGGTACGCCCGGGCCCTCATCGCTGACCGACAGGCAGCCGTCGTCGTGCAGCGCCACCGCGATCATGCCCCGCCCGCCGCCGTGGGCAATGGCGTTCTGCAGCAGGCTGGCGATCACCCGGTGCAGCGCATGCGGGTCGCCGCGCACCCAGATCGGCTGCTCCGGGGCATCCACCGAGAACCCGTAGCCGGCATCCACCACCAGCGGCGCCACATCGGCGGCCACGTCGCGGGTGAGCGCGGACAGGTCGATGCGCTGGGACTGGCTGCCATGCCGGTCCAGCCGCTGCAGATCCAGCAGCTGCTCGGCAATGTTGCTCAGGCGGCTCAGGTCCAGCTGCAGGCGCGAACGCGCATCGCCCGGCGGCAGGTCGGCCAGGCGCGTGGCAAGGATCGCGATCGGCATGCGCAGTTCATGCGCCGCACCGGCCAGGAAGCGGTCCTGCGCGTCGTAGCTTTCACCGATGCGGCGGACGGCCGCGTTGAAGGCGTCCACCAGCGGGTAGATTTCCAGCGGTACCGCGCGGGTATCCAGGCCGCTGCCACGCTCGTTGACCTGGATCGCGGCCGCCTGCGCGGCCACACGGTTGACCCCGCGCAGCGCGCGATGGATCACCCACGGTGCCACCACCAGGGTGATCACCAGCACCGGCAGCGCGATCCAGCCGCCCAGATAGCGGAAGATCAACAGCAGCTGGCGCACGATGCTGCGCTCGGGAATGCCCCCCACCGCCACGTGCAGTCGCCCTTCCGGCCGATCGGCGACCACCACGCGCACGGCGAGCGCATCGGCATTGATGCGGGTACGGATGTCGGTCTGCTCGATCTGATCCAGCCGTGCCACCAACTGGCGGTACTGCACGGGAACATCGCCATGCACCAGGCGTCGGCCATGCTCATCGGCGGCGGCGAACCAGAAGGTCGCCGGCGGCCGTGGTACCACTGCCGCGACCTTCGGCAGATCTGCTTCCAGTCCCCGGGGACCCAGGCTGATCGCCGAGGCGATCTGGTCGCTGGTTTTCCAGTCGATGTAGGCCGAGCGGCGATCGCCGTAGGTCAGCACCATCGCACTCAATGCCAGCGCGATCGTGGCGGCCTGGATGAGGCAGACCTTCCACACCAGGTTGAACGCCAGGGAATCGGGCTTGAGCAATCTCACGGCGTGTCCTTGAGCAGATAACCAATCCCGCGCATGACGTGGATCTCCACGCCCGCATCCGCTTCCAGCAGCGCCTTGCGCAGCTTGGAGACATGCGCGTCCAGCGCGTTGGACTGGATCGCGTCGTCGAACCCGTACACGGCCTCCAGCAACGAGGCGCGCCCCACCGTGCGCCCCTGGCGCAGCGCCAGTGCTTCCAGCACCAGCAGCTGCCGTCGCGGCAGCGCCAGCAGCACCTCGGACACGCGCGCCTCGCGCGAGACGAAATCGAACTGCAGCCGGCCCAGCGACAACACCGGCAAGGTGATCTGCGAGGGCCGCCGCGAGATCGCGCGGATCCGCGCGAGCAGCTCTTCGACGGCGAACGGCTTGGTCAGGTAATCGTCCGCGCCGACGTCCAGCCCGGTGACCCGGTCGGCCACCGACGCACGCGCGGTCAGCATGATCACCGGCAGGTTCGGCACGTGCTCGCGCGCGATCCGGACGAAGCTGGCGCCATCGCCATCAGGCAGCTGCCGGTCCAGCAGCAGGATCTGGTGGACGCCGGCCTTGAGCGCTTCATCGGCCTGCGCCATCGTGCCGACCACGTCGACCACCATGCCGTGGCGCGCCAGGCTGACCTGGATCGCGCTGGCCATTTCCGGATCATCCTCCAGGAGAAGAAGGCGCATGGGAGCGGTGCCTGCGGGTACGAAGGAGGCGATGGTACCGCGCAGCCGGACGTAACGTTCCGACAATGTAGGGCGCCCACCATGACACTCCGGTTGTTCCCCTTCGGCAGGTCCATGCACGTCCGTTTTCGTTTTTCGCGTCCGCTTCCCACCCTGACTGGCCTGGCCCTGGCCAGCGCGTTCACCGCATCGGCCGCCCAGGCAGCCGATGCCCCCGAGACGGGCAGGAAAAGCAGCGTCGGCATTGCCGTCGTCGCGCTCAAGGCCCCCTACGCCGGCTATGACACCGATCGCCTGGCCGCCCCGATCGTGAGCTGGGAAGGCCGGTCGTTCTTCTTCCGCGGGGGCAGCGTAGGCTATCGCCTGCACCAGACGGCGCAGTCCGAGCTGGCCCTGACCGCCTCGCCCTACGTCATGCGCTTCAAGCGCCGCGACAGCCACGACCCGCAGCTGCGCCAGCTCGACAACCGCAGCCTGTCCGGCATGCTCGGCGTCTCCTGGCGGCACCAGGCCGAATGGGGCGTGCTGCAGGCCAATGCGCAGGCAGAAGTGACCGGGCACGGCGGCGGTTTCTCGGCCGACGCCCGCTATGCCTATCCGGTCCCGGCCGGCCGCGTGACCTTCATGCCTGCGGTGGGCCTGAACTACGCCAGCTCCGATCTGAACGACTACTACTTCGGTGTCAGCGAGCGCGAAGCCGCCCGCAGCGGCCTGGCGCACTACTCCGCCGGCAGCGGCGTGTCGCCCTACCTGGACATCGCCGCAGTGATGCCGCTGGGGCCGCGCTGGACCGCTACCGCCTCGATCCGCCGCACCTCGCTGGCCGATGCCGTGCGTGACAGCCCGATGACCCGTGGCGACCACATGGATACCGCCGCCCTCTCCCTCAGTTACGGATTCTGATCATGCGTCAGGGAATCGTACGTCGTGTCGCGGATCTGGCCCTGCAGATCGAGCCGGACCGCGCCGCCGTTCTTGAATGGATTCTGCATTCCCCGCTGCCCGCACTCGACGGGCAGACCACGTTCGAACTGGCCTGCGAGGGCCAGGGCGAGCGCGTCGTCGCGCTGCTGGACACCCTGCTGCGGCAGGGTGATCCCGTCCTGCCGCGCGGCTGATTCCTCGTTTTTCCCCCACCGGTGTCCTGGAGGCGCGAATGCACAACGCAACCGATACCTCGCTGCTGCAAGCAGCCAATGATGACCTCGCCGCGCATGCGATCGTGGCCAATCTCCACCGCGCGATCCAGCACCGCATGGACCGCGACAGCCAGGCCCACGGCCGGTTCTCGCGTGCCTACATCGCCGAGCTGTTCGACATCGGGCGCACCATCAGCGTCGAGTGCCGGCCGCACCACGTTGACAGCGAATGGGTCACCGCGCGGCGTTCGTGGCTGGATGCCGTATTGCGCGAGCATCCGCTCGACCGTCGCGATGCGCAGCTGACCGCCGCCCGGCACGCCGCCGATGGATTCCTGCTCCGCGCCTGCGTGCTCGGCTGTGACGCGACACCCGACGGAGCGACCGTGCGCATGCGCGATGCTCTCATCGCCATGACCCGCCCGGCACACTGAGCGCTGCAGCGCCACTCCGTCGCGGTGGCGCCGCGGCGCAGGACGCTGCGCCGGGATCTGCACGGAAGCGCGAAAATCACCGTGCTACATTCCGGCCAAGGAGCAGGCTGGCTGCTCCTTGATGCCGTGATAGTCCGGCCTGGAGTATTTCCATGCGATGTACAGCGCTGCTGCTGTCCCTGCTGTTTTCCACTGCCGCATCCGCGCAGGAGGATGCGCCACCCGAGCTGGCCTTTGATCGCCCGGGCATCGGGTTTGCGGCTTCGACGCTGCCCCGCGGTGGCGTAGCGCTGGAGGCGGGACTGCCCAGCTTCAGCCGCGACCGCGACGCGGACGGGGTGCTGAGCACGCAGTACAGTGCCGACCTCGCCCTGCGGATCGGCGTGGCCAGCCACGTTGAGCTGCAGGCCTTCACTTCGCCCTGGAACCACCTGCGCGTGGCGCCGCGCGATGCGCCGGCTGCGCGCAGCCGTGGGGCCGGGGATCTCGGCATCGGCCTCAAAGTCGCCCTGCCCCTGCCATCGGACAGGCACGCCGTGGCCCTGCTGGCCACCACCACCTTTGCCACCGGCTCACGCGACTTCAGCGAGGGCGCGACGCAGTACGCGCTGGGCGCCAGCTATGAGTACGAGGTCAGCGACCGCTGGACCGGCGCGCTCTACGCCAACGTGACCCGCGGCGGCAGCGAGGACAGCGTCACCTGGGCGCCCAGCCTGAGTTTCGCCGCCACCGACACGGTCAGCACCTACCTGGAAGCGGGCTTCACCCATACGGACGGCGAGCCGTCGAGCACGATCGCAGGCGCAGGGATCACCTGGATGGCGAGCCCGACCGTGCAGCTCGATGCGTCCTTCGATGTGGGGCTGGACGACGACAGCCCGGATACCCAGGCCGGGCTGGGCGTGTCGGTGTACTTCAACTGAGCCTTGCGGGGCACCTGTTGCCTCGCCAACGAAAAGGCCTGCGCGAAACCGCGCAGGCCTTTATCTGGCACCGCCGCGTGTTTACGCGACGGGTCAGGTCACCTTCTTGGCGATCGTCATGCCCAGCACGAACAGCACGACGGCGATGATGATGCCGGCCCAGAACAGGAACTTGGCGATGCCAATCGCAGCGCCGCCGATGCCGGCAAAACCGAGGGCACCGGCGATCAGGCCGATGACGGCAAAAATGATGGCCCACTTGATCATGATGATCCTTTCCCCGAATCGGGTTGAATGACAGGACTCCACGGTAGCCAGCCGGCTGTCTCACCTTCGTGAACGCGCCGACTGAACGGCGTGAAGTCAGGCGCGCGGCGCCAAGCGCATTTCCATCGGCTGGTAGCGCAGCCCGGAAGATTCCGCTGCCTCCCCTGTGCAGGTGAAGCCATAGCGCTCATAGGCGGGTACCGACGAGAGCGACGCGCTCACGGTCAGCACCTCCACACGCGCCTGCTCGATCATGGCCGCCATCAGGGCCTTGCCGACCCCCTGCTGCTGGTCCGCCGGGTCGACAAACAGCATGGCCACGTGACGGCCTTCCTTGAGCTCGGCGATACCGATGAGCCGATCCTCATGCGCGTAGGCCAGCATCACATTGTCCTGCGCCATGCGCGCGCGGAACCCCTCCACCGAGGCGATACGGGCAAAGGTCTCGATCCCAAGGTCAGGCAGCGATTGCGCCACCGCCCCCATGAAGGCCGCCATGCAGATGTGGCTCGCCTTTTCGAGATCCGCTGCCATCAGGGTTCGTACCGCCATCTGCTTCTCCTTTCGCGTCCATGAGGTCAGCGATCACTCTACCCCGCTGGCCCCGCGCCGCGCACGCCGCGCCAGCGGATCGACACCCGCTCAGCGCACGGCCTCCACAAAGACGGGATTGGAATAGAACCACAGGTCCTGCCAGGGATCTTCGCCTGGCACATCGGGCAGCGGCGTCCGCTCCGCAGTACTACTGCCGCGGGCACGGACGAAACCGCCCCGGGCGGGGACCGGCAACACCCAGGACACCGAGCGCCATGCGCCGTCCACCTGCCAGTCGCTGGCGCCGAACACACGCGTTTGCATCACAGGTCCATTTCCACTGCCGGGGCCGCCTACGATCAATTCGACGTGATCCAGCACCGGGTGCCGCCCAGCGTGATTGGCTGAGGCCGGCGCACGCACCCGCAGTTCAACGCGCATGGAGGCGCCAGGCGACATCGACAGCGTGCCGCCCATCGTTGCAGTGCGTGCATCGTGACCGTCCGCACTCACCCGCAGCTCCAGTGCATCGATCAGATCGCCCGTCACCGCGAACATGCGCCCGTGGCGAAGGCCATCAAGAATGTCATCGGCATCCCGCCGCGCCCAGACATGGGTCTTGCTGTACTGGCCGGGATCGAAGTCACTGCCGCCATCGCGCTGGTTGACGTGCGAATCGGAGCTGGCCGTGATCCAGAAGCGGTGGCCTTCGGCGAGCAGCGTGTCCCAGATCCCGCCCACCGTCGCGGTCATCTGGTCGAAGCCGCCCAGTGTCGGTGCATCGGCATTGCGATACAGGCCACGATGGACACGGGTGGCCTGATGGCCCGGCGCGCCTTCCATGCCGACCAGGACCTGCGGTGCGGCGCCATGCCACGCCCGCAGTTCATCGGGCTCGACATCGCCCCACCGGCCCATCGCCGTGGCGGTGCGCGAGGGGTGATTGATGAACATCAACGGGGGTGCCGGCAGCGCCCGCATGTGGGCCAGTGCATCGAGCATCGTCTGCCCATCATCACGGCTGCCCTGCAGCGGCTCGCTGCGACTGTACCCGCGTTCGATCGCGACCAGCTGATCGCGCTCATCCGGGCTTGGCGCGATGATCAGCGAAGCGTGTTCGCCCGCCGGCACGTCGAATTCCATGCCGTTGAACTGGATCAGCCCGGGCACCTCGCGCCGCGCATCCAGCAGCGCCGGCCACGCATGGTCCCGGGTGACCGCGGAATGCCCCGGCCCGCCATGATCGGTATGCACCATCCAGGTCAGCCCATTGGCGAGCGCCTGCCGGGCGTTATGGGTGCGGGTGTAGGACGAGTCGCCGCCACGGATCGGTGTCGGCGGCAGGGTGCTGCGATCCCAGTCCACGCTCCACTCGCTGTGGACATGGTGATCACCGGCCTGCCAGCTGCGGCCGGCATCGTCATCCGCCGCCTGGGCGACCACCGGCCACGCCAGCACGGCCACAAGCGGCAGGAAAAAGAAATGTCGCATCAAGTATTCCTCACAAACGGGCGGCCGCATCCGGGGCACGCGTACGCGCCTCCGGATGCACCGCGAAGCGGGCGGCTCAGAAGTCCGCGCGCAGGCCGAGACTGATGCGGCGGCCGGAGCGTTCGTACATCGTCGGGAACGCAGGATCCATCGTGTAGCCGGTGGTCGCCTGGTTGGTCAGGTTGATGCCCTTCAGGCTGAGTTTGATGCTGTCGGTGAGGCGATAGCCGATCGACACATCCACCTGGCCGTAGTCATCGCGCCAGATCGGGTACATGTTGTAGCCGATCGATTCGACATACTCGCCCTTGTGGTTGTACGACACGCGCGCGTCGAAGCGCGCGTTCTCGTAGTACACGGTGACGTTGTATGACTTCTCCGAAAGACCCGGCATCGGCGTACTGACGCCCAGGTCGGATTCCCCGGCCAGCGAGCTGTCCAGCATCGTGTAGTTGGCGTTGATGCCGAAGCCTTCCAGCGAACGGTGCAGCATGCTCAGCGGCAGCTGCGCGATCAGCTCGACACCTTTCACGACATAGGTGCCCTCGGCATTGATCGGCTGGTACACATCGAAATCATAGGTGCCGTTGAGCGAGCCGTTGGCGTTGTAGACCGCCACATCCGGCACCACGCCGGTCAGCGCATTGATCACCACGCCGTCGATCTTCTTGTGGAAGTACGAGGTCGCGAGCAGGCCACCGTTGTCCAGGTACTTCTCCAGCCCCAGCTCCCACTGCTTGGCATAGGTAGGCTGCAGATCCGGGTTGCCATCGGTGAAGCGGAACGAGCTCCAGCTGGCGGTGCGCTTGTAGGCGATGTCGGTCAACGCCGGTCGGATGAAGGTCTTGGAGGCCGCGCCACGCAGCATCAGGCCTTCGGCGAGTTCGGCGGTGGCATTCAGGCTCGGTAGCAGATCGTTGTAGCTGCCTTTGCGCGAGACAGGCGTGTCGGTATAGCCGGTGGTACCGTCTGCCCGCTGGATCGGGTGGAAGCCGGAGGACTGCACCGAGGTATCCACATAGCGCACGCCCGCGTTGATCGAGACCGGCACGCGGCCCACATCGAAGCCGATGTCGGTCATCGCGTACAGGCTGGTCACGTTCTCATCGACCCGGTAGTACTGGCCCGGATCAAACGGCGTCGCGAAGCCCGGATAGCGGAAGGCATTGCGTGCGTAGTCGTTGGAGACCATCTTCCAGTCCAGGTCCTTCACCGAGTAGCCACCGCCCGGCACGATGTCGCCGATCGACTGCAACGGGCTGTCGGCCAGGGTGCGCTTGTTGACCCAGCTGTTGTTGCCCGAACCCGGCCCGTAGATCTTCGCTTCGCCGTACTCGCGCTGCTTGGATTTGTCGGTGTAGCGCGCACCGAACTGGACGCTGCGCAGGGCCGGCAGGAAGGCCAGTTCCAGCGCCTTGGTCACATCCACCTGGGCGGCGTACTTGTCATCGCTGACCTTCTCCAGCGTGGTTTCATAGGCCTCGAACAGGTACTTGTCCGAAGCGTTGTACATGTCGATGCTGGCCGGGTTGGCGCTGGGGATCGTCTCGCCGCTCTTGCCGGTCCAGCGGGTCCGCGAGGGCGCGTAGGCCACGTGCTTGAGGTTGCTGGCATCCAGGGTCTTGTCGGCGCCGGAATAGCCGACCATCGCATCCACGCCCCAGGTATCGCCCTTCCAATCCATCGCCATGCTGTACTGGCTGAAATCGGTCTTGTTGATCCGCTCCTTGCTCAGCATTTCGTGCTGGGTGGCGGTGTAGGACACATCGCGCAGCACCACGATGCCGTACTGCGACAGCGTACTGGCGTCGTAGTCATGGATGGTCTCCAGCGTGCTGCGGCTCGAGGCGGAATACGCGGCCGCGTCGTACTCATCTTCGGTGGTGTCGTAGCCGCCGAGCATCGCATCGAAGGTCACGCTGAAACGGCTGCTCGGGCGGTACTGCAGCGAGGCGGTGGCACCCCACTTGTCCTGGTCATTCACGAACACGCGGTCACCGACCTTGTCCTGGAACACGATCAGGTTGCTTTCATCGGTGTCGTTGCGGTTCTTGACCACCACACCGGCATCGCGGGCCAGCACCGCGGCAGCCTGCGTACCGCGCGTGCCGGAGGCCCCCAGGAAGCGCGACATCGGACGGAAGTTGATCCCGGAGGTCGCGTCCGTGCGGTTGCTGCGCTTGGCGGTGGCGAAGGACACCAGGCCACCCCAGTCGCCCCAGGTATCACTGGCCAGGAACGAGAACTTGGGATCGACCTCTTCGGAGATCGAGTTGTGCGCGCCTTCGACCGACGCCACCAGCTTGCGGCCGGTGTAATCGAACGGGCGCGCGGTGGAGATCTGCACCGAGCCGGCGATGCCGCCCTCCTCGTCCGCCGCGGTCGGCGACTTCAGCACCGTCACCTGCTGGATGATCTCCGAGGCGAAGATGTCGAACTCGATGTCACGCCCACCGCTGCCCGACGCGGTGGCCAGGTTGTTGATCGAGACATGGGTGTACTCCGATGGCAGGCCACGCACATTGACGCGACTGCCCAGGCCCTTGTCGCGCTCGATGGTCACGCCGGGCATGCGCTGCAGGGCTTCGGCCAGGTTCTGCTCGGGAAAGTCGGCCACGTCGGTGGCGACGATCGAATCGGAGAAGCCGATGGTGGCGCGTTTGATGTCCACGGCCTGCTCCAGGCTGCGGCTGTAGCTGCCGACCACGTCGATGCGCTCCAGCTGCTGCAGGCTGACATCGCCCGCGCCCGCGGGTGCCGCTTCAAACGCCACGGCGGATGTGGCGACGGGCACGGCAGACGTGCCCGACGGTGCGGCGTCACTGCGCGCTTCAATCGTGACCGTGGTGTCGTTGAGATAGCGATAGCGCAGGCCGGTTCCATCCAGCAGCTGCTCCAGGGCCTGCTGCGGCGCCAGGCCGGCAGGCATGGCGCGGGTGCGCGGGTTGCCGGCCTGCTGCGCGTTGTAGACGAACTGCAGCCCGGTCTGGCGCGACAGATCATTGAGCGCACGGTCGAGCGGCTGGGCCGGAATCGCCTCGCTGGCAACACGCGATTCCTGCGCGGTGGCGGTGACGGCAGCGCTCTGCAGGGCAAGAGCGATCGAAAGGAAAAGAATGCGGCGCATCGTAGAAGTCCAGTGGGGTGGTGTGAGCGTCGCGAGACGGAATCGTTCGCGCTTGCCTGGACTACGAGGGCGCAGGGCGAGGATCGGGCACCGGTATTTCGATGAATTTTTTTTGACAGCCCTTGCCAGTGCCCCGCTCGGTCACGCGGGGAACTGCCATTACTGCGGTTTCTGCGCGGCCCCAGCGGCAGAGCGGCTGCCCACACGGATCTTCCTGTCGACCACACGCATATGCAGCGAGGGTTGCTGATCGAGGAAGTTACGCAGCGATGCAAGATCATCGCCACGCAGGTTGCCGGTCAGGCGCAGCGCGCCGGCGACATCGTCATCCACCTGCAGGCGTACGTCGTTGAGCCGGTTGAACTGCTCGGCGACCTCGCGCAGTGGCTCGTCCTGGAACACGACGCGGCGTCGCCACCATGCGGTCATCGTGTCCGCATGCTGCTGGCGGATGCTGACGTACTGGTCGCGGTAGTCGATATGGGCGCTCTGCCCGGCGCGAAGATCGGCGAGCAGACGGCCCTGGCCCGAGTCGCCGCGTACCTGCACGCTGCCTTCGGCCACCTCGATCCTCGCCTGCTCGCGCCGCAGCGACACGTCGAAGGTCGTGCCGATATCGCGCACCTCCAGCCCGGCCGCATGCACGGCGAAGGGACGATGTTCCTCGGCGACCACAAAGCTGGCCTGCCCGCGCGACAGCTCCACGCGGCGGCTCAGCAGGGTGAAGCGGATCGACAGTTCGCTCTCCGCGTTCAGATGCACCACGGTGTGATCGGGCAGCGCGAAGCTGCGCGGCGCGCCATGCGCCGCGACGTAGTGGCGGGTCTGTGGCCAAGCCATGTGGCCGACCACCCCCACGCCCAGCAGCAGCGCGGCGGCCGCGGCGATACTCGGCAGGTGCCGGCGTGACGCACGCAACGCCATCGGCTGCTGCGGACGCCGCCGCACCGGCAGCGCCACCACGTTGTCGTCGGCCGGCGGTGGCCCTGCAGCAATCAGTGCATCCAGGTCGACCGCCATGCCCCGCAGCGCATCGCTGAGCTCGCTGGCCACGCGGCTGACCGTGATGTACTCGCGCAGGTGGGCCGGCGAGGTCACCAGCCAGGTCATGAACTGGCGTTGCTGATCAGGGGTCACCCCGCCCTGGCGCTGCAGCGCATGCCAGTGCGCGGCTTCGTTGGCGAGGGAAGGACGCGGCGCGGGACTCTCGCTCACCACGCCTCCGCATGACCGGCCAGCGCGCGGCGACACACGGACAAGCCACGCACTACGTGCTTCTTGACCATATGGGAGGACACGCCCAGCCGCTCGGCGATCTCCTTGTAGCTGAGTCCATCGCGGTACTGCATCACCAACACCGCACGGGTTTGCTCGGGCAAGGTGCCCAGCAACGTCTGGAGGTGCGTGCGGCGCTGCTCGCGCTCGGCGGCATCCTCGACGGATTCTTCGCCGGTCAGCAGCGTGGTGAGGTTTTCCAGATCATCGATCGGAAGCATCGACCAGCGCCGACGCGCGGCCTGCTCGCGCGCCAGGTTCTGCGCGACGGTGAACAGATAGGCCTCCGGATTGGCGATCGCCTCGCCTTGATCCTCATGTGCGCGCAGCAGGCGCAGATAGGTTTCCTGCACCATGTCCTCGGCATCTTGACGCGCACCGCGGCGGGTGAAGAATCCCCTCAGCACCGGCCCCTGCTCCAGAAACATGCGCGCCAAACGCCGTTTTGCGTGTTCGGCCACGATCCCGCCTCGCCCCCAGGTGCGGCGAAGGTACGTGGCCTGCATGACGATTGGATGACGCGGGGAGCACGGTACCGCCGCGCGGCGGTACCGTGGAAACGCGCCTCAGCCGGGACGTGCGTCGGTCAGAACGTGTGTTCCGGACCGGGGAACGTGCCTGCCCCCACCTCTTCCGCGAACTCACGCGCGGCCTTTTCCAGCAGCCCGTGCATGTCCGCGTACTGCTTCACGAAGCGCGGCAGTTTGCCGGTGCGCAGCCCTGCCATATCCTGCCAGACCAGCACCTGCGCATCGCAGTCGCTGCCCGCTCCGATGCCGACGGTGGGAATCTTCAGCGCCGCGGTGATCTGTGCGGCCACCGTGCCGGGGACCATTTCCATCAGTACCGCGAACGCACCGGCAGCCTCCAGCGCGCGCGCTTCCTCGATCAGCCGTGCGCCATCCTCGCCCCGCCCCTGCACGCGGAAGCCGCCGAGCTGATGCTCCGACTGCGGCGTGAAGCCGATATGCGCCATTACCGGGATGCCGCAGCTGACCAGCTTGCGCACCTGCGGCACCATCTCGATGCCGCCTTCCAGCTTCACTGCGTGTGCGCCGCCCTCCTTCATGAAACGCACGGCCGTGTGGAAGCACTGCTCCGGCGAGGCCTGGTAGGAGCCGAACGGCAGATCGGCGATCACCAGCGGGCGCCGCGTGCAGCGGCTGACCGCGCGCACCAGCGGCATCAACTCATCGACCGTGACCGGCAGCAGCGAGTCGTTGCCGAACACATTGTTCGACGCCGAGTCGCCGATCAGCAGCACCGGAATGCCGGCATCTTCGAAGATCGCCGCGGTGTACATGTCGTAGGCGGTGAGCATCGCCCACTTCTCGCCGCGCTCCTTCATCTGCTGCAGGTGCGGAATGCGCACGCGCGGTGCCGGGACCGGGGCAGTGCCCGGCGTCGCGTAGGGATGGAGCTGTTCGGTCATGCGAAGCATCCTGGTAGAGAACAACGTGGGGTCAGAGTGTGCCGGTTCCGCTCAACAACAGCGCGGCGATCACGATCATCGCAGCGCCAGAGACACGGCCGACGGCGCGTGATGCACGCGGGCGCGTGCGCAGCAAGGCACCGGCGCCATATCCGACCGCAAGATAGACCGCGCCGCAGCTGACCAGATGGACCATGCCCAGCGCGATGATCTGCACGGGCATCGCCCACGCCGCGCTGGCGGAAATGAACTGGGGCAGCAGGGCCAGGAACAGCAGCAGCACCTTGGGGTTGAGCCCGCTGACGCAGGCGCCCTTGAGCGCCCAATGGCGCCACCCCGTCACCGCCCCCGCAGCGTCGGCCGCAGCCACCGGCGGGTGGCGCAGCAGGCCGATGCCCAGCCAGAGCAGATACACCGCACCCAGCACGGTCAGGACGTGCAGCGCGACCGGCACGCGGGCGAGCATCGCACCGACGCCCGCGGCGACCAGCCCGATCGCGAGCAGATGACCAGACAGCAATCCGGCCACCGCCGGCACCACCGCCCGCCCGCGCAGGCCGGCGGCGATCGCGTGCGCCCAATCCGCACCGGGGGTGAGCACGAAGAGGATGGACACCGCCCAGAAGGCGGCAATGACGCTGGGTTGCATGGGATCCAAGGGGGCGGTCTTGCCGCGATCTGCGGGATGGACAGAAGAATATTCCCGCGTCTCTGGAATGTGCTTCCAAATACTTGCCCCACGCCGGCCTGCAGGAGGAAACTCTTGCGCATGGATGCCACCGACCAGCGAATTCTTGCCGAGCTGCAGAAAGACGGCCGCCTCACCGTGACCGAGCTGGCCGAGCGCATCGGCCTGAGCATCTCGCCCTGTCACCGCCGCGTGCGTGCCCTGGAGCAGTCCGGCGCGATCCGCGGCTACCGTGCCGAGCTCGATCCCGCCGCCTTGGGCCTGAAGTTCTCAGCGCTGGTCTTCGTCACCCTGCGCGACGGCGACCGCCACGCCGTGGACGCCTTCGAACACGCAGTGGCAGAGGTGCCGCAGGTCCTGCAGGCACAGCGCCTGTTCGGCGACCCGGACTACCTGCTGCACGTGGTCACCCGCGACCTGGCCGCGTTCCGGCACCTGTACGACGAACACCTCTCCGCCCTGCCCGGCGTGCAGCGGCTGACCTCGACCCTGGTGATGAAGGACGTGGTGATCGACCGGCCGCTGCCGTTGAACGGGCATTGAGGCCCGCGCTGAAGCGTTCCCCCGCCCGGTGGCTCAACGCTCGCCGAGGAAGCTTCTGACCTCGGCCCACAACGCGACACGGCGCGGCTGCAGGTGCAGCCAATGGTTGCCCCCGGAAATCTTGACGTCGCGTTTGTCGCTGGCACCGCGCAGTGCATCGAAGAGACGTCGCGCGTCCTCATCGGTGGTGACGTGATCCCATTCGCCGCGCACGATCAGCACGTGAATCTGGATCAGCGCACTGTCGACCAGCGACTGTCCGCCCCACGATGCGGCGACGTCCGCTGAAGGACTATTCGGAATGCGGACCGAAGGTGTCGGCGAGTATCGATCCCTGACCACCCTTCCCCATTATCCCCAGCGCGAGCCTGATCGGTGATCCACCGCGCGCAGATGCGCTCCGCGTTGAGTGGTTCGTACACGCAGGTCGCACTGCGCGTGGATGATGCATGCGCATGTTCACACCTCGTCTGCTCGATCCTCGCCGCTGACAGGCGCGTGTGATTCATAGTGTGTCTGCTTCCAATCTCCACCACCACCACCACTGCTCGCAGGAACCCACTGGAACGTCCAACGCTCCTTGAAGCCGCCAGGCAGCTCATTGATGATGGTTATCCGCTCTCCAGGCGCGCCCCTTGTGGGCAGCGGGACGGGAGGACGATTCGCCACTGTTATGGCGCGGAGATCTACACGCTTGAACGACGAAATGGTCACCGTTCCCCAGTCCAAAGTACGGGGTTCGGCCTCCCGTGTACTTGCGAGCCAACGGTCAAGGGCATCCGCTTCCGACCGGCCCACCGTATACCTCGCTTGGGTTTCTACGGTCATCTTGTCTGGGACGGCGGCAGAAGCGTTATGGGAAAGAACGGGTATTGCGCAGATCAGTGCACAGGCAAAAACAAAGGACTGCGGGCGTATCGCCATGGAGCCTCTCCTATCGAGTCATATGAACGTGCTCGTCAGCTCTTGCCGCACGTTGCGGCAGAAACTGGTTCGCGACGAAGAGGACCCACATTGACGGGATCTTATTTGCCACGCCATCAGTCGAGCCCTCTCGAAGGACTGGGATTTACGAGCAATGGCAGGTAGGAATCTGGACAGGTCACCAGGGCGATCTGTCCAGTCGACTCACGCATCAGGGCGTAGTCCAACGACCAGGAACGAAAAAGAAAAAAGGCCTGCGCATCGCTGCACAAGCCTTTGATCGAATCACCAACATTGGTCGGGACGGCCGGATTTGAACCGACGACCCTCTGCCCCCCAGGCAGATGCGCTACCAGGCTGCGCTACGCCCCGATGATGCTGGCAATGTCCCCGCCTCTCAGCGGGCCGACGAGTATAACGGGTTTGCGTGAAAAATGGTTCAGCGGCGCAGCAATTGCAGCACTTCTTCCAGTTCCATCCGCGTCTGCTTGATGATCTGGTTGCTCAGCGCCGATTCCTCGCGCGCATCGGCACCTTCCAGGCGCAGGCGCGCGCCGCCGATCGTGTAGCCCTGCTCGTAGAGCAGGCCGCGGATCTGGCGGACCATCAGTACGTCGTGGCGCTGGTAGTAGCGGCGGTTGCCGCGGCGCTTGGCCGGCTCGAGGCTGGGGAACTCGGTTTCCCAGTAGCGCAGCACGTGCGGCTTGACGTCGCACAGCTCACTGACCTCACCGATGGTGAAGTAGCGCTTGGCCGGTATCGGCGGAAGTTCTCGGTTACTGCCCGGATCCAGCATATGCCTCTACCCTTTCCTTGAGCTTCTGGCCCGGACGGAAGGTGACCACCGTACGGGCGGAAATCGGAATTTCCTCACCGGTCTTGGGGTTGCGACCCGGGCGCTGGTTCTTGCGCCGCAGGTCGAAATTCCCGAAGCCGGACAGCTTCACCTGACGTCCCTGTTCCAATGCTTCACGCAGCA
The DNA here is from genome assembly GCF_039673115.1 of Stenotrophomonas sp. TWI1183. Taxonomy (NCBI): domain Bacteria; kingdom Pseudomonadati; phylum Pseudomonadota; class Gammaproteobacteria; order Lysobacterales; family Lysobacteraceae; genus Stenotrophomonas; species Stenotrophomonas sp. TWI1183. The sequence continues at coordinate 68,859 of NZ_JBDJKZ010000004.1, read as the reverse complement.
CATCGAAGAACGCGTCGACAAATTCCTTGGCTTCGCGCTTGTTCAGACCGACTTCGTCGAACAGCTTCTCGGCCATCTCCGCCTTGGTCAATGCCATTGCCTGCTATCCCCCATGCTTCCCGCTCAGCCGCGGATCCGGGCGTGATGTTCACGCTCCATGGCAGAGACCGCCTCGGCCACCACCGCATCCACGTCGCGGTCCGTCAGAGTGCGCGACTTGTCCTGCAAAATCAAGCCCATAGCGAGACTCTTGAACCCCGGCTCGACCCCCTGGCCGACGTACCGGTCGAACAGGGTGACCTCGCGCAGCAGCGGGCCGACGGCCCGGCGCAGGGTGGCTTCCAGGTCGGCCCAGGCCGCGGCCTCGGGCACCAGGAAGGCCAGATCGCGGCGCATCGACGGGAACCGCGACAGCTCGGTCGCCCGCGGCAGCGCGCGGGTGGCCAGCGGGGCCAGGTCCAGCTCGAAGGCAAACACGTCCACGTCGATATCCATGGCCTTGGCCAGGCGCGGGTGGATCTGGCCGATCCAGCCCAGGCTGACGCCGTCACGGTAGACCTCGGCCGAGCGTGCCGGGTGGCCATACGGACGCTGCGACGGCCTGAACTCCAGCTCGGCGCCACTGGCGGCCGCCAGCGATTCCAGGTCGCCCTTGAGGTCGTGGAAATCGACCTTGCGGGTCGGCAGGCCCCATTGCTGGGTGTCGGCATCGCCACAGATCGCAGCGGCCACGCGCAGGGTCTCCAGCGGGGCGGGCTGGCCCTCACCGGCCTGCTGATGGAACACGCGGCCCATTTCGAACAGGCGCACGCGGCCCAGCTGGCGCGCGGCGTTGCGGCCGAGGGTCGCGACCAGGCCCGGCAGCAGCGACGGGCGCATCACCGCCAGTTCGGCGGAAAGCGGGTTGGCCAGCGCGACCAGGCCCTCGTCCAGCTGCCACTGCGCGAGCAGCGCGGCATCGACGAAGGCGTAGTTGATGGTTTCCTGCAGGTCACGGGCGACCAGCTGGCGGCGCACGCTGAGGTCGTCCAGGCGGGTCTCGGTCGGCATCGCCACGCGCGAGGCACCGCCCGGCAGCGTGGTCGGAATCTGCTCGTAGCCGTGGATGCGGGCCAGTTCTTCGATCAGGTCTTCTTCGATGGCGATATCGAAGCGGCGGCTCGGCGCGGTGACCTGCCAGCCATCGGCGGACGCGGTCACGTCCATGCCCAGCGCGCGCAGGATGCGCTCCACATCGGCATCGGCGATCTGGATGCCCAGCACGCGCGCGATACGGGCGCGGCGCAGGGCGATGGTGGCGGTCGCCGGCAGGTCGGCCTCACGCACGGCCTCGGTGACCGGCGCCGGGGTGCCGCCGGCCAGGTCCAGGATCAGGCGGGTGGCGTACTCGATCGCCGTGCGCGGCAGCACCGGGTCAACGCCGCGCTCGAAGCGGTGGCCGGCATCGGTGTGCAGGCCGAGCTTGCGGCCCCGGCCCATGATCGCGGCGGGCGCGAAATGCGCGGCTTCCAGAAATACGTTCGTGGTGTCGTCGGTGACGCGCGTATCGAAGCCGCCCATCAGGCCGGCCAGCGCGATCGGGCGGTCGGCATCGGTGACGAGCAGGAAGCTGTCGTCCAGCGCGGCGTCGCGGCCGTCGAGCAGTTTCAGGGTTTCACCGGCGCGCGAACGACGCACGCCGATGCTGCCCTGCAGGGTGCCCAGATCGAAGGCGTGCATCGGCTGGCCGAGCTCGAGCATCACGTACTGGGTGACGTCCACCAGCAGCGAGACCGGGCGCACGCCGCTGCGGCGCAGGCGCTCGGCCATCCACAGCGGGGTCGCGGCGCGGGCGTTGACGCCCTCGATCACGCGACCGACATAACGCGGCGCTTCGGCACCGGCATCCAGGCGGATCGCCAGCTCACGCGTGCCCACGGCAGGCACCGGGGCGGCGTCGAACGGCACCACTTCACTGGCGCACGCGGCGGCCACGTCGAAGGCGATGCCGCGGATGCTGAAGCAGTCGGCGCGGTTCGGGGTCAGCTTGATCTCGATGCTGGCGTCCGGCAGGCCGAGGTACTCGACCAGGGTCTGGCCGACCGGCGCATCGTCCGGCAGTTCGAACAGGCCGGAGGCATCGGTGTCCAGGCCCAGCTCCTTGGCCGAGCACAGCATGCCGTTGGACTCCACGCCACGCAGCTTGGCCGGCTTGATCTTCAGGTCGCCGATCTGCGCACCGACCATCGCCAGCGGGGCGACCAGGCCCGGCCGTGCGTTCGGCGCGCCACACACGATCTGCAGGTGCTCGCCCTGCCCCGCATCGACCTGGCAGATCTGCAGGCGGTCGGCTTCGGGATGGCGCTCGGCGGAAATGATCTTGGCTACGACGACATGCTGCAGGCCATTGCCCAGCGCATCGATCTCTTCCACTTCCAGACCGATCGCGGTCAGCACCGCGCTGAGTTCATCGCGCGAAACGGTGGTCGGGACGTGGCTGCGCAGCCAGTTTTCAGAGAATTTCATGGTGTCACCCTGGTGGGCCCGGCGCAGGCGCCTGGGCCGTGATGGTCTTGAATCCTGTCCAGCCGGGCATGGCCCGGCGCTACGCTGACGCGCTTACGCGAACTGCTTCAGGAACCGCACGTCGTTTTCGAAGAACGCGCGCAGGTCGTTGACGCCGTAACGCAGCATCGCGAAGCGCTCCACGCCCATACCGAAGGCGAAGCCGGTATAGCGCTCCGGATCGACGCCGACGCTGCGCAGCACGTTCGGATGGACCATGCCGCAGCCGAGCACTTCCAGCCAGCGGGTGCTGCCGTCGGGCTGCTGCCAGGCGATGTCCACTTCCGCACCGGGTTCCACGAACGGGAAGTAGCTGGGGCGGAAGCGCATTTCGAAATCCTGTTCGAAGAACGCGCGTACGAACTCGGACAGCGTGCCCTTCAGATCGGCGAACGTGGAATGCTCATCGACCAGCAGGCCTTCGACCTGGTGGAACATCGGCGAATGGGTCTGGTCGCTGTCGCTGCGGTACACCTTGCCGGCCGCGATCATGCGCAGCGGCGGCGCATGCTCGCCCATGTAGCGCACCTGCACCCCGGAGGTATGCGTGCGCAGCAGGCGGCCGTCGCCGAAATAGAAGGTGTCGTGCATCGCACGCGCCGGGTGGTGCGGCGGGAAGTTCAGCGCTTCGAAGTTGTGCCAGTCGTCTTCGATTTCCGGGCCTTCGGAGAGCTCGTAACCGAGGCGGCCGAAGATCTCGGTGATGCGCTCCAGGGTACGGGTCACCGGGTGCAGGCCACCGCGCTCATCGCGACGGCCCGGCAGGGTGATGTCGATCGCTTCAGCGGCCAGGCGCGCGTCCAGCGCAGCGTCTTCCAGCACGGTCTTGCGATCACCCAGCGCGCTGGTCAGCGCGTCACGGGCACGGTTGATGGCTTCGCCGGCGGCTTTGCGCTCATCGGCCGGCAGGCCACCGAGCTGCTTGAGCTGTGCGGTGATGCTGCCGTTCTTGCCCAGCAGGGCCACGCGCAGGGCTTCCAGCGCATCGGGGCTCTGGGCAGCGGCCACGTCGGCCAGTGCCTGCGTGGTCAGGGATTGGATGTCACTCATGGATAGCCGGAGCCTCGCGTCGGTATGCCATCGCGATGCGCGTCGGGCCGACCCCCGTCGCCACCGCTGTCGATCGATGGCACCGGGAGGGCCACCGCCAACACAAAAAAGAATGGGGAAGGACTTGCGCCCTTCCCCATGCATTTGCCTTACCCACAGCCGTTGCGCGTGAACGGCAACGGCAGGGGAATGGACTTATGCCGCCAGTGCGCCCTTGGCCTTTTCGGCCAGTGCAGCAAAACCAGCTGCGTCGTGCACGGCGATGTCAGCCAGAACCTTACGGTCCAGGGTGATGCCGGACTTGAGCAGGCCGTTCATGAAACGGCTGTAGCTCAGGCCGTTGATGCGGGCAGCCGCGTTGATGCGGGTGATCCACAGCGAACGGAAGTTGCGCTTCTTCTGCTTACGACCGATGTAGGCGTACTGCTGCGCCTTGATCACGGCCTGCTTGGCAACGCGGAAGACCTTGCGGCGAGCGTTGTAGTAACCCTTCGCCAGGGTCAGAATTTTCTTGTGGCGGCGACGCGCCTGTACGCCACGCTTTACTCGTGCCATGGGTCAGTCCTCAGAGGTAGGGAAGCATACGGTTCAAACGGCCTGCGTCTTCTGCACGAACATGGTTCGTCTGACGCAGATTGCGCTTCCGCTTGGTCGACTTCTTCGTGAGGATGTGGCTACGGTTGGCGTGGCCAGCCTTGAACTTGCCGGACGCGGTCTTGCGGAAGCGCTTGGCCGCCGCCCGGTTGGTCTTGATCTTGGGCATTGCTATGTCCTTGATGATGTTTTGTCACTGACCAGGGCGGTGGCATTGCCACACTTTCCGTCCGTGCCCTTGCCTGCTTGTAAGCCCGGGATCCCCTATGGGAACCAGGCCGGTCCTGTTTGCCGTTGAAATAGCGTGCCTTTGTGGGGCGGGAAACCGTTCAAAACAGCACCCCCGCAAAACGGGGCCGCCCATTATGCCCGTGAATCCAGGCAGTTGCAAACGCTTGATTGGGCGGGTGTTTACCGGTGCCGGCAGGGCGTGGAACGCCCGCCGGGCGGGCCACAGGAGGCTGCGGCCACGGCAAACGGCAACAGGCGCCTGAAAGAACGCCCTTGCCTTCTGACGCGAATCTGAAGCAATCGACTCCGGCGGCGCCGGCAGCCGGGCATGGCCCGGCTCTACGCCCCACCCGTTCGGGCTGGGGCCGGCCTGTTACTTCTTCTTCGGCGCGATCATCATCACCATCTGCCGGCCTTCAAGGCGCGGACGGGACTCGATCACGATGTCCTCGCCCAGATCACCTTCGATCCGGCTGGCCATCTCGCGACCCAGTTCCTGATGGCTCATTTCACGGCCACGGAAGCGGATGTTGACCTTGATCTTGTCGCCCTCTTCCAGGAATCCGCGCATCTTGCGCAGCTTGATCTGGTAATCACCTTCATCGGTGACCGGGCGGAACTTCACTTCCTTGATCTCGACCTGCTTGGTCTTCTTCTTGGCCTCGTTGGCCTTCTTCTGCGCTTCGAACTTGAACTTGCCGAAGTCCATGATCTTGCACACCGGCGGATCAGCCTGCGGCTGAATCTCGACCAGGTCCAGACCTTCGTCTTCGGCCATCGACAGCGCTTCGTCACGCGTCAACACACCAATCATTTCTCCGTCGCTGCCGATCACGCGGACGCGCGGCACCCGGATTTCCTGATTCTTGCGGTTCTGTTTGTTGTCAGGGGTACTGATATTGCAATCTCCCAGAGGAATCAAACCGGCCCATCGCGGAGCATCCGCAGGGCCGGGACTTTCTTACACGGACTGTTCTGCCTGCAACCGCTCGATGAAGGCCTGGACGGACATGCTGCCCAGATCTTCGCCAGAGCGCGTACGCACGGCCACGGCGCCATTTTCCTTCTCACGGTCGCCAACCACCAGCAGGTACGGGACCCGCTGCAGCGTATGCTCGCGAATCTTATATCCGATCTTCTCGTTGCGCAAATCGGCGTTCACGCGGAAGCCTTGATCTGCAAGGGTTTTCCGCACTTCGCTGACGTATTCAGCCTGGGCGTCGGTGATATTGGCCACCACCACCTGGGTCGGGGCCAGCCAGGACGGGAAGGACCCGGCGTGGTGCTCGATCAGGATGCCGATGAAGCGCTCCATCGAGCCGACGATCGCCCGGTGCAGCATGACCGGGTGCTTCTTCTGGCTGTTTTCGTCCACGTACTCGGCGCCGAGGCGGCCGGGCATCATGAAATCGACCTGCATCGTGCCCAGCTGCCAGGTACGGCCGATGGCGTCCTTGAGGTGGTACTCGATCTTCGGGCCGTAGAAGGCGCCCTCGCCCGGCAGCTCCTGCCACTCCACGCCACAGTTGCCCAGCGCCGAACGCAGCGCGGCTTCGGCCTTGTCCCAGGTGGCGTCATCGCCGAGGCGCTTTTCCGGGCGCAGCGCGATCTTGATCTGGATCTCGTCGAAACCGAAGGTCGTGTAGACCGCCAGCGCCTGCTGGTGGAAGGCCGTCACTTCGGCTTCGATCTGCGACTCGGTGCAGAACACGTGGCCGTCGTCCTGGGTGAAACCACGCACGCGCAGGATGCCGTGCAGCGCGCCGGACGGCTCGTTGCGGTGGCACGAGCCGAACTCGCCGTAGCGGATCGGCAGGTCGCGGTAGCTGTGCAGGCCCTGGTTGAACACCTGGATGTGGCCCGGGCAGTTCATCGGCTTGACCGCGTAGGTGCGCTTCTCCGATTCAGTGAAGAACATGTTTTCCTGGTAGTTGTCCCAGTGGCCCGACTTCTGCCACAGCGACACGTCCAGGATCTGCGGGCAGCGCACTTCGCCGTAGCCGCTGTCGCGGTACACACGGCGCATATGCTGCTCGACCACCTGCCACAGCGCCCAGCCCTTGGGGTGCCAGAACACCAGGCCCGGCGCCTCTTCCTGCAGGTGGAACAGCTCCTGCTGCTTGCCGATGCGGCGGTGATCGCGCATTTCAGCTTCTTCGATGCGCTTGATATAGGCCTCGAGCTGCTTCTTGTCGGCCCAGGCGGTGCCGTAGATGCGCTGCAGCTGCTCGTTCTTGGCATCGCCGCGCCAGTAGGCACCGGAAATGCGGGTCAGCTTGAAGGCCTTCAGGAAGCGCGTGTTGGGCACGTGCGGGCCGCGGCACATGTCTACGTATTCCTGGTGGTAGTACATGCCCATCGCCTGGATCTCCGGCGACATGTCTTCGATCAGGCGCAGCTTGTAGTCTTCGCCACGCGCCTTGAAGATCTCGATGACCTCCGCACGCGGGGTGACCTTCTTGATGACGTCGTAGTCCTGCGCGATCAGCTCGCCCATGCGCTTTTCGATGGCGGCCATGTCGTCGGGCGTGAACGGGCGCTCGGAGTAGATGTCGTAGTAGAAGCCTTCGGCGATGACCGGGCCGATCACCATCTTGACGTCCGGGTACAGCTGCTTGACCGCGTGGCCGACCAGGTGGGCGGCGGAGTGGCGGATGATCTCAACGCCCTCCTCGTCCTTGGCGGTGATGATGCGCAGGCTGGCATCGTGGTCGATGACGTCACTGGCATCGACCAGCACGCCATCCACCGAACCGGCGATGGTGGCCTTGGCCAGGCCGGCGCCGATCGACTGGGCGACGTCCATGACACTGACGGGATGTTCGAATTCACGGCGGCTGCCGTCGGGGAGCGTGATCGCGATCATGAGAGTGCTTTGGTCTGGTGGCCCGCAAGGGGGCCTGGAGAATCCGGGGGCGAGGCGGCAACAAAAAAAGCGCCACGAAGGCGCCTGCGTCAGGGGCCGTCGGGGGCGTTCAGCGGTGGGCGGTGGTAGTGCTCATGTCACACGCTAGACCGGCGCAGGGCGCGGGCCACCTTTGTTGCCTCGATAGAGTTGCCCTGATCTTAAACCAATCCGCCGATGAATGCGCCGCCCCGGCGGCGGCCAACGGACAGGACCGCCTGAATGCGTCCGTGTGGCGCCCACAAACCGCAATGATTACCATGCGCGCATTACTGTCCTGCCCAGGACAGGTTTGCCGATTGGATTCCCGATGATCACTGTTGCGCTGACCTCGCTCGGCTTCTGCAGCCTGGCGCTGGCCGGCTCCGCCTTTTCCGCGCTGGCGCTGTATGCCGCCTCACCGCACTGCCGCTGGCCGCGCCTGCGCCGCGCCGGCCGCCTTGGCCGGCAGATCAGCCTGGTGGCTGCCGTGGCGGCGCTGTGGCTGTGGATCGCCAACCTGGGCATCGCCACCGGTGTGGTGGTGATGCTGTGCAGCTGGATGCTGGTGGCGATCCTGCTCCCGCTGCTGGCCGCGTGGCACCGCCCGGCACAGGTGATGCGCTGATGTGGGCCCGCGCCGGCGCCGGCCTCCTGGCGGGGTTCTTCGTCGCGGCCGCGGCCACCGGCCTGGTCGCCTGGCTGCCGCCGGGGCCGTGGCAGAACGCGCTGGTGCCCAGCCTGATCGCCTTCATTCCCTTGTGGATGCTGGCCGCGATCTGGGCCTTCAGCTTCCGCACCGGCGCGCGCGCGTGGGCGGTGATGAGCGCGACCGCCGTGGCCGGGTTCGGCCTGTTGTGGCTGCTGCGCCTGACCGGCGCGGTGCAATGAGAGCGATGCGATGAAGTTCAGTTCCACCACCCTGCGCACCTTCACCACGCTGCATACGTGGGTCGGCCTGGTCGCCGGTTTCGCGCTGTTCGTGGCGTTCTACGCCGGCGCGCTGACCCTGTTCCACCACGATCTGCCGCTGTGGCAGACCCCGCATGCGGTGGACACGCCCGCCGCCAGCCTGGACGACGCGCAGCGCCTGCTCGACGGCGTGCTCGAGCGCCACCCGGCCGCACGCACCCATGTGGGCATGACCTTCCCCGGCGGCGACCACCCGCAACCGATCGCGTATTGGCAGGATGCCAAGGGCACCTGGCTGTATGCCTGGCTGGACCATTACGACGGCAGCATCACGCCGCCGCAGACCGGGCTGGCCGAGCTGGTCAACGAACTGCACTACAGCCTCGGCCTGCCGGTCGCGGGCACCTACCTGATGGGCATCGTCAGCCTGCTGTATGGCGTGGCCCTGCTCAGCGGCCTGGTCATCCACCTGCCCAAGCTGTTCGGTGATCTGTTCGCGCTGCGCCCGGGTCGCAACCTCAAGCAGATGTGGCAGGACGCGCACAACGTGATCGGCGTGCTCAGCCTGCCCTTCCACCTGATGTTCGCGGTCACCGGCGCGCTGCTCTGCCTGATCTTCCTGCAGATGGCGGCGCTGAATCCGCTGATCTTCGACGGCAAGCTGCTGCAGGCGGTGCCGGCCGCGATGGACACCGCGCCGGTACGCGAGCCCAGCGGCCAGTCCGGCAATGGAACGAACCTGCGCATGCTGCACGCCCGTGCCATCGAGGTGGCCCGCACCCAGGGCGTGGCCGATTTCGAACCGGCCTTCCTGAAGCTTGCCCATGCCGGCGATGCCAATGCCACGATCGAGATCACCGGTGAATCCGGCGGCACCCTGGGACCGCTCGGCGCGGTCGGCCTGGATGCGGCCAGCGGACGGCTGCTGAGCAGCCAGCTGCCCGGCCAGCGCGATGCCAACCACGCCACCCTGAGTGCGGCCTACGCGCTGCATTTCGGCGAGTTCGGCAATGGCGTGGTGGTCTGGCTGTACTTCCTGCTCGGCCTGGGCGGCGCCTTCCTGTTCTATTCCGGCAACCTGCTGTGGATCGAATCGCGGCGCAAGCGGCGCCAGGTGGAACAGGGGCGCGCGCAGATCAACATGGCCCGGGCCACCGTGGGCGTGTGCATCGGGCTGTGCGTCGCGGTTTCGGCGAGCTTCGTGGGCGCGCAGATCCTGGAGCAGGTCGCGCCGCAGGCCGTCGATCACGGCATCCGCTGGATCTGTTTCGCCACCTGGGCCGCGTGTGCGCTGTGGGCGGCACTGCGTCGCCCCGACCAGGCCGCCCGTGAGCTGCTCTGGGCGGCCGCCATCAGTACCACGCTGGTGGCGGTGGTACACGGGGCGCTGACCGGCTACTGGCCGTGGGCGAGCGCGGCACGTGGCTACTGGCCCTTGTTCTGGGTGGACGCGGTGGCGCTGGCACTGGCCTTCGGGTTTGCCACGCTGGCCCGTGCGAGCCTGCGCCGCGCGCGGCATGGCGACCCGAACAGCGTGTGGAGTGCACCGCGCTGATCACCCTGGACGCCTGCTGCGGCGGGCTTTCAGAATTCTTCAGCCGCGTTTCCAGCACTTCAGACCGCGTCATGGCGTAGTCGGCCCTCATCTCGAGGAGCCCTGCCCATGCACCACTACCGACACCGACTTGCCGCCTTGGCCTTCGCCCTGGCGGCCGCGCTGCCACTGACCTCTCCCGCCGCACCCGCGGCGCTGGATAGCGCCCGGATCACCGCACTGGAGTCGGCGATCGCCACCCAGGACATCAAACAGGTCACCAGCGTCCTGCTGCTGGTGGACGGCCAGGTGGCCTACGAGGGTTACTTCAACGGCGGCACGGCGGAGACCCTCAATGACGTGCGCTCGGCCAGCAAGAGCGTGACCGCGATGCTGATCGGCGCGGCCATCGGCGATGGTCACCTGCCCGGCGTGCAGGCCCGTGTGTATGACTACTTCCCCGCGTTCACCGCCCGCCATCCGGTGGATGCACGGCTGCGCTCGATGACGGTGGAAGACCTGCTCACGATGAGCACGCTGTGGGAGTGCGATGACGAGAATGCGTTCTCGGCCGGCAACGAAGAGCGCATGTACGTGACCGAGCACTGGCTGGACTTCGCGTTGTCGCTGCCGGTCAAAGGCTTCGCACCGTGGATGACGCGCCCGGAGGACAGCCCGCATGGCCGGTCACACGCCTACTGCACGGCCAACTCCTTCGTGCTCGGCGCGGTACTGGAGCAGGCCACGAAGCGGCCCTTGGCCGATTACGCCGCGCAGGTGCTGGAGCGCCCGCTGGGCATCACCGCGAGCAGGTGGAACCGCTCACCCGAAGGTATCGGCATGGGTGGCGGCGGAACGCGCTACCGCAGCCGTGACCTGGCGCGGTTGGGCGAGCTGGTGCTGGCCGAGGGGCGCTGGCAGGGCCGGCAGCTGATCCCGGCCCGCTATGTCCGGGCGATGCTCAGCGCCCAGGCGACCACCGGTGACGGCAGCGATTACGGCTACCAGTGGTGGGGGCTGAAGCTTCCCGTGGAGGGGCACGAACGCACGGTCTGGACGATGTCCGGCAACGGTGGCAACTACGTGTTCGTGATGCCGGAGAAGAAGCTGGTGGCGGTGATCACCAGCCAGGCCTACAACCGCAGCTTCGCCCACCCGCAGTCGCGCCGCATCCTCACCGAGTTCCTGCTGCCCGCGCTGCGCTGAGGCCCTCGAGGTCTGTTGGCCGCCACGGGGCGGCCAACACCTGGGCACGCTGGGCAGCTACGTCCGTCTCGATCGTGTCGAGCAGTCCCTGCCAGCCGGCCGCACCGTGCAGCGGCGCAAACAAGGGGGTGGCGCGCAACCACCCCGCATCGCGGAAGCCGGCGTTCACCGCGTGATGCAGGGCGGCCAGCGCTGCGGCGTCGTCGCCCTGGGCCTGCAGCAACATCGCGCGCTCCAGCGCGGTGTCGGACCAGCCATCGTCGGCCTGGCGCTCCAGCACCTGCAGGTGCCCGGCGATCCACGCGGGTGTGGCTGCGGCATCGCCGTACAGGCCGGCCAAGGTCTGGCCCATCGACTGCTGCGGGCGCAGGGCACGGCTCTGCTCGAAGGCTTCAGCGGCGCCCTTGCGATTCCCGCTCAACAACAGCATCTCGCCCTGCAGGCGCAGCAACTGCGGGTGCGGTGTCCCGCGAGCGAGTGCCTGATCGAGTGCCTGCCGTGCCTTGCCCGGCTCGCCCATCGACAACAGGCTGTGCGGCCAGGCGATGTTGGCGAACACATTGTCCGGATAGAGCTGGAAGTTGCGTGCGTGCCGGCGCGCGGCGGCATCGGTGAAACCCAGCAGTTCCAGTTCGCGCGCGACCTGCACGTCGCGGAAGCGGACACGCTCGGGCGCGCGCAGCGACAGGTTGTCCTGCAGGGCCTGCGCGAGGTCGCCCTTTTCCTGCTGCAGATAGGCCAGCGACGCGCGCGTGCGCTCGTCACCCGGGTCGTGCTGCAGGGCCTGCCGGTAGTCCGCCATGGCCTGCGACATCGCGCCGAGGCAATCGTGGGCATAACCGCGCGCGGCCCAGCTGGCCGCATCGTCCGGCACCTTGCGCACCAGTTCGTCGCCCAACACCAGCGCTTCCTGCGCGCGTTCGCGTGCGCCGTTGAACAGACAGGCGTCGGCCGCCAGTGCACGGGCGAGCCCACGTTTGGCCATCAACGATTCCGGATCCATCTGCAGCGCCTGGCGGTACAGCCCGATCGCACGCTCGTTGTTGCTGGCCTGCCCGATGCCCGCGTAGTACGCAGCGCGCTGCAGGACCGGATCGGCAGGCGACACCGGCGCGTTGCCGGGACGGACCGCGATCAACGCGGCAGCCACCGCGACGACGGTCACGCCCGCCCCCAACCAGATCCAGCGAGCACCGCCGTGCCGGCGTGGCGCGAGGGCGCCCTCCGCGCTGACGGTGGCCACGGTGTCGTGCATCACCGGCTGCGGCGGCGCGCACAGCTGGTAGCCACGGCCGCGCACCGAGCGCACATACCGTGGCCGTCGGCTGTCATCGCCCAGCGCCTGCCGAAGCAGCTTCACGCGCTGGCTGATCGCATCCTCGCCGACCACCGCCGGTGCCCACACCTGATCGGCCAGTGTGTCGAAATCGACGACGGCGTTGCCATGGGCCAACAGGCACTCCAACAGCCGCCAACTCAGCCCGTTGACCGGCAACAGCTCATCCCCGCGCCGCACGTGCTGTGCGTTGCGGTCGATGTGCAGATCCAGCAGGCGGACGCTCTCCATGCGGGCAAGCATAGGGCACGCGACTGCGTCGCGGCGCCCCTTCCCGTGGGGTTACTTCGCAGGGCCCTGGAACGGCGCCACCATGGCCTTGAGCAGGCTGCCCTGCGCATCGTCGCCGGTCAGCTCCCACATGAAGACGCCGCGCAGGCCGTTGTCCCTGGCGAAGCTCGCGCGCAGGCCGATCGAGGTGGGATCCTCGAAGCTGACGAAGACCTTCTCGGTAGCGTTGTAGAGCCACGGGGTCTGCGCAACCGGGTGCCAGTGCCGCTCCCAGCCGGGCTGGCCGAGCATGCCGGCCTGGATCTGCCGCCAGTCACCGGCCGGATGCGGCGCGCTGTAGCGCTGGTAGAGGCCATGGTTGGCGTCGCCCTCCAGCGTGAAGCCACGACCGTAGAACGGTAGGCCGAGCACCAGCTTCTCTTTCGGCACCCCCTGCTGCTCGTAGTAGGCCACCGCCCCGGCCACGCTGTTCCAGCGCTTGAGTTCCGGCGCCAGCGGATCCTCCGGCACCGCGTGCAGCGGCGCGTTGAAGGTGGATACCGCCGAGAAGCCGGTGCCCATGTCGTAGCTCATCAGGTTGATGAAATCGAGCGTGCGGCCCAGCGCCTTGAGCTCATAACTGCGTGCCGGATCGTACGGACCATCGGTCTGCACCCGACCCGCAGGCAATGCGGCGGTGACCAGCCGATGCTGGCCGTCGGCTTTGTCCAGCGCATCAAGCTGGCGCCGGAACTCCTGCACCAGCAGGGTCATGTTGCGACGATCCTCCGGGCGGTCGGTGATCTCGGTCGGGCCGCCATACACGGGGAACTCCCAATCGATGTCCACGCCGTCGAAACTGCCGCGATGACGCTCGAAGAACATCGCCACGCAGGAGGACACGAAGCGTTGGCGGCTTTCCGCGGTCAGCGCTGCATCGGAGAAGCCGCCGGCGTTCCAGCCACCGATCGAGATCAGCGTATGCAGCGTCGGATGCGCGCGCTTGAGCGTGGCCAGTGCCTTGAAGTGCGCGTCGGCCTGCGGCGCGACGACGCACTCACCTTGGTCGATGGTGGCGAACGCGTAGAACAGATGGGTCAGCGTGTCGGCCGGAATGTTTTCCACCGGATAGCGGTCGGCGGAGCCGCCGGGGTAATACGCGCCGATGACCCTGGGCAACGGCTCGGCGGCGGAGGCCGCCTGCGGCAACACGCTGGCGATCAGGACGGCGAGAACAGCGACGGCAGGACGGAACATGGGATCTCCCCGGTCGAAGGCGAGGCCACGTTAGCAGTGCGGCGCACGCTGTGCGTGCCATCGGTGACGATGTCCTGCGAATCCGTCCGGCGGACAGTCAATGCGGTCTTCCGTGCAGCCTCGTGACGTCATGCAACGTGCTGCAGCGTGACTGTTCGTGTCACGCGGGTCGCATCGGGCACAAAAAAAGCGGGCCGAAGCCCGCTTTTCGTGTCTGCGAAAGCGTGAGGACCAGCGGTCCTCACCTACCGCGAGATCGGCGTGGGCCGATTACTCGGCGGTGACGCCCTCGCCTTCTTCGACGGCCTTCATCGACAGGCGGATACGGCCCTGCTTGTCGACTTCCAGGACCTTGACCTTGACCACATCGCCTTCCTTCAGCACATCGCCGACCTTCTCGACGCGGTCGCTGGAGATCTGCGACACGTGGACGAGGCCGTCCTTGCCCGGCAGGATCGTGACGAACGCACCGAAGTCCATGATCTTGGCGACCTTGCCTTCGTAGATGCGGCCCGGCTCGACGTCCGAGGTGATCTGCTCGATGCGGGCCTTGGCAGCCTGCGCAGCGATGGCGTTGACCGACGCGATGACGATGGTGCCGTCATCCTGGATGTCGATCTGGGTGCCGGTTTCCTTGGTGATGGCCTGGATGGTGGAACCACCCTTGCCGATCACTTCGCGGATCTTGTCCGGGTGGATCTTGATGGTCAGCAGGCGCGGCGCGTAGTCCGACAGCTCTTCGCGCGGGGCGGTCAGGCCGTGGGCCATTTCACCCAGGATGTGCAGACGGCCAGCCTTGGCCTGCTGCAGTGCCTGCTTCATGATCTCTTCGGTGATGCCTTCGATCTTGATGTCCATCTGCAGGGCGGAGATGCCCTCGGCAGTACCGGCCACCTTGAAGTCCATGTCGCCCAGGTGATCTTCGTCACCCAGGATGTCGGACAGGACGACGAAGCGCTCGCCTTCCTTGACCAGACCCATGGCGATACCGGCCACCGGCGACTTGACCGGCACGCCGGCGTCCATCAGGGCCAGCGAGGAACCGCAGACCGAGGCCATCGACGAGGAGCCGTTGGATTCGGTGATTTCCGAGACCACGCGGATGGTGTACGGGAAGGCTTCCAGCGACGGCATCACTGCCAGCACGCCGCGCTTGGCGAGGCGGCCGTGGCCGATTTCGCGACGCTTCGGGCCCATCATGCGGCCGGTCTCACCCACCGAGTAGGGGGGGAAGTTGTAATGGAAGAGGAAGTTTTCCTTGTACTCACCGGCGACGGCATCGATGACCTGGCCATCACGGGCGGTGCCCAGGGTGATGGTCACGATCGCCTGCGTCTCACCGCGGGTGAACAGCGAGGAGCCGTGGGTACGCGGCAGGATGCCGGTCTTCACGGAAATCGGGCGGACGGTGTCCAGCGCACGGCCGTCGATGCGGACCTTGGTGTCCAGCACCGAGTTGCGCATGGTGCTGTATTCCAGCTCGCCGAATTCCTTCGACAGCTCGGCCGGGTTCCAGCCTTCGGCGGCCACACGGCCAGCCAGCGACTCGACCACGTCCTTCTTGATCGCCGAGATGGCGTCACGGCGCTGCAGCTTGTCGCGCACCTGGAAGGCTTCGCCCAGGCGCGGGCCGATGGCTTCCTGCAGGGCGCTGATCAGCACGTCGTTCTTGGCCGGGGCCTCCCAGGTCGACGGCTTGGTGCCGGCTTCCACGGTCAGCTCGTTGATCGCGTTGATGACCTTCTGCATTTCGCGGTGACCGAAGGTCACGGCGCCCAGCATCACGTCTTCGGACAGCAGCGCGGCTTCGGATTCCACCATCAGCACGGCGTTGGCGGTACCGGCGACAACCAGTTCCAGCTCCGAATCCTTCAGCTCGGTCACGGTCGGGTTGAGGATGTACTCACCGTTCTTGTAACCGACCTTGGCGGCGGCGATCGGACCCTTGAACGGGGTACCGGCCAGCGACAGCGCAGCCGAGGCACCGATCAGGGCAGCGATGTCACCATCGATGTCCGGGTTCAGCGACATCACGGTAGCGATGATCTGGACTTCGTTCTTGTAGTCTTCCGGGAACAGCGGACGGATCGGGCGATCGATCAGGCGCGAAATCAGCGTCTCTTTTTCGGTCGCGCGGCCTTCGCGCTTGAAGAAACCGCCCGGGATACGGCCACCTGCGTAGAACTTCTCCTGATAGTCGCAGGTCAGGGGGAAGAAGTCCTGGCCCTCACGCGCGCTCTTGGCGGCAACGGCGGAGACCAGCAGCACGGTGTCGTCGAACTTGACGATGACGGCACCGCCGGCCTGACGGGCGATTTCGCCGGTTTCAAGCGTGACGGTGTGCTTGCCGTACTGGAAGGTTTTGGTGATTTTTGCCACGGGGGTTTCCTTGGATGATGCTTTCTTCAATGGACCGCGGGCGACCCTTGCCGCCGACGGGTGACCGGTTGTCCGGCCCATACGTTTGATGCGGTACTGCCAAAACAAAACCGCGGCGCATTCCTGCGCCGCGGTGGGGGTTCGTGCTTAGCGACGCAGGCCGAGCTTTTCGATCAGGGCCTTGTAACGCGGAGCGTCTTTCTTCTTCAGGTAGTCGAGCAGGCTGCGGCGACGGTTGACCATCTGCAGCAGACCACGACGGCTGTGGTGATCCTTCTTGTGGGTCTTGAAGTGGCCGGTCAGCAGTTCGATGCGGGCGGTCAGCAGAGCGACCTGGACTTCCGGGGAGCCGGTGTCAGCCGCGCTGCGCTTGTTGTCTTCAATGACCTTCTGGGTGTCGATCGACATATCTTTTTTCTCTTGGATGCGTGGCCCGCAGAAACGTCCCATTGACGTACCGCGCGACTCGCCGTGAACGAAAGGATGAACCCGCAGAACGCGGGAAGCCTGAAAAGGCCGCGGAATTGTAACGTCCGCGGCCCTCCGGAACAAGGACCGGGCGGGTCCCGGGCCGGGTCGGTCAGAGGTTGAACAGGCGCTGCGGCGCCAGCAGACCGGTCTCATCGACCTGCCCCAGGCCCTGGATCGCCTCGCCCGGGCCGAAGACGACCACCCCACCCTGCGGCCAGCCGGCGTCGCGGATGCGCTGACCCACGCGGAAGCGGGGGGTCTGCTCGTCGTCCAGCGTGACCCGGGGGTAATGGGCCAGACCCGCGTCCAGCGGCAGCAACAGGGCCTCCATGCCGGCCTCATCGCCCTGCTCGGCCAGGGCCCGCAGGGTCTCCAGGGTGACCATCGGGGCCTCGCGGAAGGGGGCCACCCACAGCCGGCGCAGGCCGGCGATATGCGCACCGCAGCCCAGGGTCTCGCCGAGATCCCGGGCCAGGCTGCGGATGTAGGTGCCTGAACCGCAGGTCACCCGCAGGGAGAGACGCGTCGGCTGCTGGTCCAGCACCTCCAGCGCGTGCACCTCGACATCGCGCTCGGGTGCCTCGATCGCCTCGCCGCGACGGGCCTTCATATACAGCGGCTCACCGCCCTGCTTGAGCGCGGAATAGATCGGGGCGCGCTGGCGGATCCGACCGCGCAGCGGGGCCAGCGCCGCCTCCAGCTCCGCTGCGCTGATGGAAGGAACAGGCCGCTCGCGCAGCACGGTGCCATCGGCGTCATCGGTATCGGTGGTCTGGCCCAGCACCACCTCGGCGTCGTACGCCTTGGCCGAGCCGAGCAGCAGGCCGGCGATCTTGGTGGCTTCACCGAAGCACAGCGGCAGCAGGCCGGTGGCCAGCGGATCCAGGCTGCCGGTGTGGCCGCCCTTCTCTGCCCGGTACAGGCGACGTGCCACCTGCAGGGCCGCGTTGGAGCTCATGCCGGTGGGCTTGTCGAGCAGCAGGATGCCATCCAGGCGACGGAACGAAATTCGAGGTGCCATGCATTCAATTCAAAACGGCGCCGTGTGGCGCTGCCGGTCAATCCGGCCTCCGGCGAAGCGGTCGCGCTGCGACAGGCCCCGCCCCATAAGACAACAGCCCTTTCGGGCTGTTGGTCCATCAGACTTTCTTTTCGCCTTCGTCGGTGTCGTCTTCGACACCTTCATCGCCTTCATCACCCTGCCGGCTCTTCTCTGCCGCCAGCGTATCGGGCAGGTCGCGCAGGATGTTGTCGATGCGCTCACCACGGTCCACCGAATCATCGTAGTGGAAGTGCAGCTCGGGCACGTGGCGCAGCTTCATCGCACGCGCCAGCTCCATGCGCAATTCCCAGGCCAGTTCCTTCAGGCCCTTCATCGCTTCCACCGAACGTTCGGGCATCAGCGCGGTGACGAAAATCTTGGCATGCGCCATGTCACGGGTGATTTCCACGTCCGAGACGCTCACCGAAGGCAGGCCGTGTACACGCACGGCGTTGTGCACGAGCGTCCCCAGTTCGCGGCGGATCTGGGCGGAAACACGGTCGGTTCGATGGAAGGTCTTTGGCACGGTAGGCGGACTCGTCTTGAAGGGTGATGCGTAAGCGAAAAAGCCGGACCGCGTGATGCGGCCCGGCCTGGAACATTACAGGGTGCGCGGCACTTCGATACGCTCGAAGCACTCGATCTGGTCACCCGGCTTGACGTCGTTGTAAGCCTTCACGCCGATACCGCATTCGGTACCGTTGCGGACTTCCTCGACGTTCTCCTTGAAGCGACGCAGCGATTCCAGCTCGCCTTCGAAGACCACGACGCTGTCGCGCAGGACGCGGATCGGCTTGCTGCGCTTCACCGTACCTTCGATGATCATGCAGCCTGCGACCGCACCGAACTTCGAGCTGCGGAACACATCGCGGACCTGGGCGATACCGATGATCTCTTCGCGGATTTCCACGCCGAGCAGACCGGATGCCACCTGCTTCACCTGATCGATCACGTCATAGATGATCGAGAAGTAACGCAGGTCCACGCCGTTGGACTCGATGATGCGACGCGCGGAGGCGTCGGCACGCACGTTGAAGCCGATCACGGTGGCCTTGGAGGCAACCGCCGAGTTGGCGTCCGACTCGGTGATGCCGCCCACGCCGGAGTGGATCACGTTGATGCGGATGTCGTCGTTGGACAGCGCGACCAGTGCCTGGCTCAGCGCCTGCACCGAACCCTGCACATCGGCCTTGATCACCAGGTTCAGCACCTGCTGGCCATCGCCCTTGCCCAGGGTCGCCATGATGTCTTCCATGCGGCTGCCGGCAGACTGCACCAGGCGCGATTCACGGCGCTTGGTTTCGCGCTGCTGCGCGACGTCCTTGGCCAGACGCTCGTCTTCGACCACGACGAAGTCATCGCCAGCATCCGGCACGCCGGACAGACCCAGCACCTGGACCGGAATCGACGGACCCGCCTGCTCAGGCTGTGCGCCGGTTTCGTCGAACAGGGCGCGCACGCGGCCGTACTGGATACCGCAGACCAGGTAATCGCCCTTCTTCAGCGAACCCTGCTGCACCAGCACGGTGGCGATCGGGCCCCGGCCCTTGTCCAGCGAGGACTCGATGACCACGCCGGTGGCGCGACCGTCGGCCACGGCCTTCAGTTCCAGCAGTTCGGCCTGGATCGAGATCGCATCCAGCAGGTCGTCGATGCCCAGGCCAGCCTTGGCCGAGATTTCGACCATCTGGGTGTCGCCACCGAAGTCTTCGGACACGACCTGCTCGGTGAGCAGCTCGTTCTTGACGCGCATCGGATCGGCGCCGGACTTGTCGATCTTGTTGATCGCCACGATCAGCGGCACACCCGCCGAACGGGCGTGCTGGATGGCTTCCTTGGTCTGCGGCATGACGCCGTCGTCGGCAGCCACCACCAGCACCACGATGTCGGTCAGCTTGGCACCGCGGGCACGCATGGACGTAAACGCCGCGTGGCCCGGGGTATCCAGGAAGCTGATCACGCCCTTCGGCGTTTCAACGTGGTACGCACCGATGTGCTGGGTGATGCCACCGGCTTCGCCCGTGGCGACCTTGGTGCGGCGGATGTAATCCAGCAGCGAGGTCTTGCCGTGATCGACGTGGCCCATGATGGTGACGACCGGCGGACGTGCCACCGGCTCGCCCTGGTTGCCACCGGCCAGCGCCAGCAGCGCGTCTTCGGCGTCGTTGGTGTTGGCACGGATCACGTTGTGGCCGAGTTCTTCGGTCACCAGCGCGGCAGTATCGTGGTCGATGGTCTGGGTGATGGTCGCCATGACCCCCATCTTGAACAGCGCCTTGACCACATCGCCGCCCTTGACGGCCAGCTTCTGGGCCAGATCGGCGACGGTGATGGTGTCGCCGATGGTCACGTCACGCACGATCGGAGCGACCGGACGTTCGAAGCCATGGGCACCACCGCCGCTGCGCGACTGGTTGCTGTCACGGCGGCTGCCGTGCTGCACGCGCCCGGTCGGACGACCGCGCGAGTTGCTGTTGTTGCCGCGGCGGGCACGATCGGCGGCCGACAGATGCAGCTGACCGGCGAAGCGGTTGCCACCATCGTCGTCGCGCTTGGC
Source organism: Stenotrophomonas sp. TWI1183 (assembly GCF_039673115.1). Taxonomy (NCBI): domain Bacteria; kingdom Pseudomonadati; phylum Pseudomonadota; class Gammaproteobacteria; order Lysobacterales; family Lysobacteraceae; genus Stenotrophomonas; species Stenotrophomonas sp. TWI1183. The sequence continues at coordinate 48,652 of NZ_JBDJKZ010000004.1, read as the reverse complement.
GCCCGGGCGGTTGTTGTTGTTGTTCGAGTTGCGATCGTCCGAACGCGGTGCCGGACGGGCAGCCGACGGTGCGGCCGGACGCGCATTGCGGGCCGGAGCATCGGCCGCAGCGGGCTTGGCCGCAGCCGGGGCCGGAGCCGGCGGTGCGTTCTTGGCCGCTTCGGCAGCGGCTTCGGCCGCCTTGCGCTCGGCTTCGGCACGTTCCTTGGCGTCGATTTCTTCCTGACGCTTGCGGGCGATTTCTTCATCGCGCGCACGGTCCTTCTCGGCCAGTGCGCGCTGCTCGTCCAGATTGCGCTGGCGGGATTCCTCCAGCTTGCGCAGGATGTCGGCGCGCTCCTCATCCGCGGTCATCGGCTTGCCGCTGGCGTCCTTCATGTAGGTACGCTTCTGGCGCACTTCCACGTTGACGGTGGTCTTGCTGCGGCCGGCGCTGACGGTCACTTCCTGCAACTTGCGACGGTTCAGGGTGATCTTCTTGGCGGCTTCGTCGGTGCTCTCGACGGGCTGCTCGGTCTTGCCGTGCGAGCGACGAAGGAAGCCCAGGAGCTTCACCTTCTCGGTACTGGTCACGACCTGGTCGGGACCGCTGAACTTCATGCCGGCTTCGGCAAGTTGTACGAGCAGTTTATCGACCGGGGTATTGACCAGTTCGGCAAGCTTGCGGATGGTGGTTTGCTGCGACATTCGGATCCTATGATCTGGTTGGCGCTCCCTCGAAACGTGCGAAGGCAGCGCGGAGTCTAAGCCCTGAGCGGGTCAGGGCACTGTTCATCGCTGGCTCATTCGCCGCGCTCCAGGCGGGCGATCTCCTCGGCTCGGGCGGCAAGGATCAGGGCGGCGGCGCGCTCCTGGTCCATGTCCTCGATGCCGAACTCGAGGATCTCGTCGGCGGCCAGGTCCGACAGGTCCTCACTGGTACGCACGCCATGACCGGCCAGGGCGTAGGCGGTCGCCTCGTCCATGCCTTCCAGGGCGAGCAGGTCTTCCGACGGCGAGCCGTCTTCCAGACCTTCTTCCACCGCCAGCGCTTCGTTGAGCAGCGCATCGCGGGCACGGGCACGCAGCTCTTCGACGATGTCTTCGTCGAAGCCTTCCACGGCCAGCAGTTCGCCGACCGGGACGTAGGCGATTTCTTCCACGGTGTTGAAGCCTTCGGTCACCAGGATGGCGGCGATTTCTTCATCCACTTCCAGCTTGTCCATGAACAGCTGGCGGGCAACGGTCTGCTCTGCCTCGGACTTGGCGGTCACCTGGTCCTGGGTCATCACATTGAGCTGCCAACCGGTCAGGCGGCTGGCAAGACGGACGTTCTGGCCGCCCTTGCCGATCGCCTGGGCCAGGCGCTCTTCCGCCACGGCCAGGTCCATCGAGTGCTTTTCTTCATCGACGATGATCGACTGCACTTCCGCCGGCGCCATCGCATTGATGACGAAGTTGGCGGGGTTCTCGTTCCACAGCACGATGTCCACGCGCTCGCCATTGAGCTCGTTGGACACGGCCTGCACGCGCGAACCGCGCATGCCGATGCAGGCACCGATCGGATCGGTACGCGAATCGTGGGCCAGCACGGCGATCTTGGCGCGGTCGCCCGGATCACGTGCACAGGCCTTGATCTCGACCAGACCCTGGCCGACTTCCGGCACTTCGAGCTTGAACAGTTCGATCATGAATTCCGGGGCGGCGCGGCTGATGAACAGCTGCGGGCCACGCGGTTCCGAACGGACTTCGGCCAGGTAACCGCGCACGCGGTCGCCAGCGCGCAGTACGTCGCGCGGAATGCCCTTGTCCTTCGGGATGAAGGCCTCGGCGTTGCCGCCCAGGTCCACATAGATGTTGCCGCGCTCGGCGCGCTTGACCACACCGGTGACCAGTTCGCCGACGCGATCCTTCCACGCATCGACCACCTGCTGACGCTCGGCCTCGCGCACGCGCTGGACGATCACCTGCTTGGCGGCCTGTGCGGCGATACGGCCGAAGTCCGGGTTTTCAATCTGCTCTTCGATGAAATCGCCGACTTCCACGCCGTCGGCTTCATCGATGGCGTCCATCAGACGGATCTGGCGGTCCGGAGACTCCATGACCACGTCATCGGCCACCACTTCCCAGCGGCGGAAGGTTTCGTAGTTGCCGTCCTTGTGGTCGATCGACACACGGGCCAGCACTTCTTCTTCCGGGTAACGCTTTTTGGCAGCCGAAGCCAACGCGGCCTCGATGGCATCGAAGATGACTTCGCGCGGGACGCCTTTTTCGTTGGCGACCGCATCCACTACCAGCAAAAGTTCCTTGCTCATTGGCTCACTCCGCGCGCGGCTTTTTGGCCGCCGGCTCGTTGGATGGTTTCTTGTTCGCCTTGCCACCCTGTTTGGGTGCCGGGCCAGTCGGTTTGGTCGGAGCCAGGCCGAGGGCGGCCCAGTCCGGCATGATGCGTGCCTTGTCGATGTTCTCGATGTCGGCGGTGAACGGAGCATTGTCGACCTTGAAGGTCACGGTGCCCTGTTCGATATCCACGGCGAGGATCTCGCCCTGCAGACGGCGACGGCCGTCCTGCGGCAGGCTCAGCGTCACCTTGGCGGATTCGCCGATGGCGCGCTCGAACTGCGCGCCGGTGAACAGCGGGCGATCCACGCCCGGCGAAGACACTTCCAGCGTGTAGTTCGCCGTGATCGGGTCTTCGACGTCCAGCTGGGCGGACACTTCGCGGCTGACGCGCTCGCAGTCGTCGATGTTGACGATGCGCTCGGGCTGTTCGGCCAGCGGCACGTCGATGTACAGGCGCAGCGTTGCGCCGCCCGGTGCGGTCAGATACTCCACGCCCAGCAGCTCGAGACCCAGCGACTGAACGGTGGGGGCGAGCAGATTCGCGATTTCGGTTGCCTTGTCGCTCACAGTCGGCCTTGATTCGTTGAAAAGAAATACGGTCTGGTCCAGTGCATGGACCACCTTCCGGAAACAACAAAGGGCCCGTTGGGCCCCTGTCCGGTACAACTCCGGTCATGCTGGATTCCGGTGCAGATGCGCACGTGGTGCGCGTCTGCGAGCCCAGCGTTCCGGGGGTCACGGCGGCCTGGGTACAGGTTGCCGTTCCTGGAAGCCGGTTGCGGGGCCTGTTCATATCCGTTGAGGGGATATGAGTAGACAGTCCGCTAAGCCACTGATGATAGCCGTTGCACCGCGCTGGTGCAATGGTTGGGGTGGCTTCTGGTGTCCCTATTCGGAAAGCTGAACAGCCAAGCGGGCGTGTGACCTTCGTCGTGGGCAGCGGCGGGGGCAGGTCCGCGGGACGCGCCGTGAACCCGTCCATGGGGGCTCATGGGCGACATCCATGTCGCCCCAATGGTCCCGCCAACCTGCCCCCACCGCTGCCTACGGAGATGCCTGGTCAGTCACTGAGGTCACAAGCAAAAGCGGGCAGCATTCGAAGCGACAGACTGTCGTTGACCCTGGGCGTGCGTCGATCATCTTTGGCGCAACAACAACCGCAACCGCTGCCGCCATCGCCGCCCTTCCACTGCCGCGCCGATGCCGATGCCGATGCCGATGCCGATGCCGATGCCGATGCCGATGCCGATGCCGATGCCGATGCCATAACGAAAAAAGCGACCTCGTTGCCGAGATCGCCTTTTCGTCTACTGCATCTGCACTGCAGATTTTCTGTGGTAGCGGGGGCAGGATTTGAACCTGCGACCTTCGGGTTATGAGCCCGACGAGCTGCCAGACTGCTCCACCCCGCAGCAGAAGCGGAATTGTAAGGGAGTTTGAGATCCCGTGCAACCCCTTTGAAACATTTGCTGTGCGGCAGCCATTGGCCAACGCCAACGCCAACGCCAAACAACCAGCGCGAGCCGAACCCTGGAACGAAAAAAGCGACACCGTTTCCGGTATCGCTTGATTCGTCCACTGCCTCCGGTTTGCACCGGAGCTATATGGTAGCGGGGGCAGGATTTGAACCTGCGACCTTCGGGTTATGAGCCCGACGAGCTGCCAGACTGCTCCACCCCGCAGCAGAAGCGGATGAGTTGCGTGCCAACCAAAGGTGGGCACCTACCGCAACGATGTTCTGGCGAAACCGCTGCATCAACAACTCAGGAGATGAATATTACACGAGTTGCGCACGTTTGTATCGTTTTTTACGAAATATGTGCAAATGCCTGCTGGCACCACACCATGATCGGGTTCCACGCCACGCCGAGGGCCAGCAGCGCCAGGGCATTCACGCCCAGCACCACGCCCAGCACGCGGTCGTTGTTGGCCGGCAGCGGCTCGCCCACCGGCTCATCGAAGTACATGACCTTGATGACGCGCAGGTAGTAGAAGCAGCCGATCACGGCGCAGATCACGCCGACCATGGCCAGCCACAGCATGTCGCCCTGGATCGCCGCGCCGAGCACGGCCAGCTTGGTCCAGAAGCCCAGGAACGGCGGGATGCCTGCCAGCGACGCCATGATGCACAGCACCAGGCCGGCCATCCACGGGTTGCGGGCATTGAGGCCCTTGAAGTCTTCGATCTTCTCGGCTTCAAAGCCATTGCGCGACAACGCGATGATCGCACCGAACGCCGCGGTGGACATGATCGCGTAGCTCAGGGCGTAGAACAGCGCCGCCGAGTAACCCCGCTCGCCACCCCCGGCCATGCCCATCAGCAGGAAGCCGATGTGCGAGACGGTCGAGAAGGCCAGCATGCGCTTGAGGTTGGTCTGCGCGATCGCCATCAGGTTGCCGATCACCAGCGACAGTGCGGCCAGGCCACCGATCAGGTACTTCCACTCGTCGGCCAGCGGACCCACGCCCATTTCCAGCAGGCGGTAGGCCATGCCGAACGCAGCCAGCTTCGGGGCCGAGCTGATGAACAGCGCGACCGGTGCCGGGGCACCCTGGTAGACGTCGGGCAGCCACATGTGGAACGGAGCCGCACCGAGCTTGAAGGCCACGCCGGCGATCATGAACACCGCGCCGGTCAGCAGCAGCATCTTCTCTTCGGTGTGCGGGATGGCCGCATTGATGGCGTCCAGGTGCAGCGAGCCGGTGGCGCCGTAGATCAGCGACATGCCGTACAGCAGCAGGCCCGAGGCCAGCGAACCCAGCACGATGTACTTCATCGCCGCTTCCGAGGCCAGGCCGTTCTCACGGTTGCTGGCGACCAGTGCGTAGGAGCACAGGGCCAGCAGTTCCAGGCCCAGGTAGACCATCAGCAGGCTGCCGGCCGAGACCAGGATCATCATGCCCGCGGTGGCGAACAGGATCAGCACCGGAATCTCACCCTGGTAGAGCTTGCGCTCGCGCAGGTAGCTCCAGCCGTAGATCAGGGTCAGCCCGCTGCACAGCACGATCACGGTCTTCATCACGTCGGCCGCGTTGTCGCGGACGAACATGCCGTGGAAGACCTCGCCCTGCCCGCCCACTCCGGTGGCGAGCATGAAGAACACGACCGCCAGCGCAGCGATCGAGAACAGGTGGGTCCAGATCTTGTTCTTCTCACTGATGAAAAGATCAAGCATCAACAGGGCGAACGCACTGCCGACCAGCACCAGCTCGGGAGCGAGCGGCGGGAGGTCAGCGGCGGTCAGTGGCAACAGCGGCGAGGTGGTCATCATCAAATCCTGGAATCAATACTCTCGACGGCCCGATTACAGCAGCTTGCTGGATGCGATCTGCATCGCCAGCTTCGCGATCGAGGGCTCCATCAGGTCGGTCAGCGGCTTGGGGTACAGGCCCAGGGCAAGGGTGCCCACGGCGAATACACCCAACACCAGCCACTCGCGACCGTTGATGTCCTTCAGTTCGGCGACATGGGCATTGGCCACTTCACCGAAGAACACGCGCTTGTACAGCCACAGCGTATACGCCGCGGTGATCACCAGGGTGCTCGCCGCGCCGAGTGCCAGCCACGGATTGCGCTGGAAGCTGGCCATGATGATCATGAACTCACCGACGAAACCGCTGGTACCCGGCAGGCCGGCATTGGCCATGAAGAACAGCATGGCGAAGGTGGCGAACCAGGGCATCACGTTCACCACGCCGCCGTAATCGGCGATGCGGCGGCTGTGCATGCGGTCGTAGAGCACGCCGACGCAGGAGAACATCGCGCCGGACACGAAGCCGTGCGAGACCATCTGCACCATCGCACCCTGCAGACCCAGGCGGGCCGCGTCCGGGTTGCCGGCGTCACGCACCAGCCACATGGCGATGAAGGTACCCAGGGTCACGAAGCCCATGTGCGCGATCGACGAATAGGCGATCAGCTTCTTCATGTCGTCCTGCACCAGGGCGACCAGGCCGACGTAGATCACCGCCACCAGCGACAGCGCGATCACCAGCCAGGCCCACTCGTGCGAGGCGTCCGGCACGATCGGCAGGTTGAAGCGCAGGAAGCCGTAGCCACCGATCTTCAGGGCGATTGCCGCCAGGATCACCGAACCGGCGGTCGGCGCTTCCACGTGGGCGTCCGGCAGCCAGGTGTGGACCGGGAACATCGGCACCTTGACCGCGAAGGCGATCAGGAAGGCGAAGAAGATCCACGTCTGTTCCTTGCCCGACAGCTGCAGCTGGTACAGGTCGGCCAGCTGGAAGCTGCCGCCCTTCAGGTACAGGTAGATCAGGGCCACCAGCATCAGCACCGAGCCGAGGAAGGTGTACAGGAAGAACTTCAACGCGGCGTAGATGCGACGCGGGCCGCCCCAGACACCGATGATCAGGAACATCGGGATCAGCATCGCTTCGAAGAACACGTAGAACAGCATCGCGTCCGTCGCCGAGAAGATACCGACGGTGACGCCTTCCAGGATCAGGAAGGCGGCCACGTACTGGTTCACGCGCTTGTCGATCGCGCTCCAGGCACCGATCAGGGCCAGCACCGAGACCAGGGTGGTCAGCAGGATCAGCGCGATCGCGATGCCGTCGACGCCGAGGTTGTAGCCGATGTCGTAGGCGGGGATCCAGGCGCGGGTCTCGACGAACTGCAGCGCGTCGATTCCCGTGTCATAGCCGCTGAGCAGCGACAGGCTGGCCACGAAGGTCAGCACCGCGACGCCCAGGGACGCCCACCGGGCGGTTTGGGCATCCCGGATGGCAAGGATCAATGCACCGCCGATGATCGGCAGCCAGATGAGAACACTAAGTAGGGGCCAGTTCGACACGTCTTCTTATTCCGTACAGGTCATCAACGCAGGTAATGCATCAGGACGCCCAGGAGGGCAATCAGGCCGATGATCATCGCGAAGGCGTAGTGATAGAGGAAACCGGATTGGGTGCGACGCAGCAGGTTGGCCGCCAGATCGATCAGGCGCGCCGAACCGTTGACCACCACACCATCGACCACATTCGTGTCGATCGCGCGCGAAACCTTGCCGAGCTTGATACCGCCGCCGGCGAAACCGCCGATCCAGAGCTTGTCGAAGCCGTACTTGTTCTCCAGCACCGACACGATCGGCGCGAAGGTCTTGCGGGCCTTGCCGGCCAGCTCCGGCTTCCACAGGTAGAACAGCGCCGCCAGCAGGAAGCCTGCCAAGGTCAGCCATACCGCAGGGCCCTTCATGGCGTGACCGACAAAGCCCAGCGGGCCATGGAACTCACCGGCCAGCGCACCGATGGTGTCTCGCGCCGGGACGTAGAAATCAACGATGCCGGTGAAGAACGAATGCACCTGTCCCGGGATCGCGTGCTCGGCGTGGGTGCCCTTCCAGTCGGTGCCGTACAGCATCGGGCCGATGCTGAAGTAACCGATGAAGATCGAGGGAATCGCCAGCAGGATCAGCGGCAGGGTGACCACCCACGAGGTTTCATGCGGTTCATGCGGGCCGTGACCATGGCCGTGGTCGTCATGATGCGCGTCGCCGTGGTGAGCGTCGGCAGCATGTGCATCGGCGCCATGCGCGTCGGCATGATGATCATCATGGCCATGCGCGTGGTCGTCATGCGCATCGCGGAAGCGCTCCTTGCCATGGAAGGTCAGGAACAGCAGGCGGAAGCTGTAGAAGCTGGTCACGATCACGCCACCGAGCACCGCCCAGTAGCCATAGGTGGCCACCCAGTTGGAGGAAATCTCGGCGTGGTGCTTGGCAGCCTCGATGATGGTGTCCTTCGAGTAGAAGCCGGAGAAGAACGGCGTACCGACCAGGGCCAGCGTACCGATCCACATGGTGACGAAGGTGATCGGCATGTACTTGCGCAGGCCGCCCATCTTCCGCATGTCCTGCTCGTGGTGCATGGCGATGATCACCGAGCCCGCGCCGAGGAACAGCAGCGCCTTGAAGAAGGCGTGGGTCATCAGGTGGAACACGGCCGCCGAGTACGCGGACACGCCCAGGGCGACGGTCATGTAACCCAGCTGGGACAGCGTGGAGTACGCGACGACGCGCTTGATGTCGTTCTGCACGATGCCGATCAGGCCAGTGAAGAACGCGGTGGTGGCACCGATGAACAGCACGAAGTTCAGCGCGGTCTGCGACAGCTCGAACAGCGGCGACATGCGGGTGACCATGAAGATGCCCGCGGTGACCATGGTCGCCGCGTGGATCAGCGCCGAGATCGGGGTCGGGCCTTCCATCGAGTCCGGCAGCCAGACGTGCAGCGGCACCTGGGCCGACTTGCCCATCGCACCAATGAACAGGCAGATGCAGATCACGGTGGCGACCGACCAGATCACCGGCTCGCTCATCACCGGGATGGAGGTCCCGAACAGGTCGATCGTGCCCGACCAGATCTGGATCACCGCATCCGGGTGGCCCAGCACCTGGGCATTGGCGAACACGGTGGCGTAATCGAGGGTGCCGAACACCCACAACACGCCGGCGATGCCGAGGATGAAGCCGAAGTCACCGACACGGTTGACCAGGAAGGCCTTCATGTTGGCGAAGATGGCGGTCGGGCGCTTGAACCAGAAGCCGATCAGCAGGTACGAGACGAGGCCCACCGCTTCCCAGCCGAAGAACAGCTGCAGGAAGTTGTTGCTCATCACCAGGGTGAGCATCGAGAAGGTGAACAGCGAGATGTAGCTGAAGAACCGCTGGTAGCCCGGGTCATCCTGCATGTAGCCGATGGTGTACACGTGCACCAGGAAGGACACGAAGGTCACCACGACCATCATCATCGCGGTCAGCTTGTCGACCATGAAGCCGACGTGCGCCGAGTACTGGCCCACTTCGAAGAACGTATAGATGTTCTGGTTGAACGGCTGGGCGCCGCCCCACAGCAGCATGTACAGCACGTAGCTGGACAGCACGCAGCTGACCGCCACGCCGAGGATGGTGACCGCCTGCGCGCCAGCGCGACCGACCTGACGACCGAACAGGCCGGCGATGATGCTGCCGAACAGCGGTGCGAGCACCACTGCGATCAACAGACTCTTGGAGAGAGTGATTTCCATCTACGGATCAGCCCTTCAGCGAATCGACTTCGCCGACATTGATGGTGCGGCGAGTACGGAACAGGGTTACCAGGATCGCGAGGCCGATGGCGGCCTCGGCCGCGGCCACGGTCAGAATGAAGAAGACGAACAGCTGTCCGGCCGTATCACCCATCTCACGCGAGAACCCGACGAAATTGATGTTGACCGACAGCAGCATCAACTCGATGGACATCAACAGCACGATGATGTTCTTGCGGTTGAGGAAGATGCCGGCGAGGCTGATGCAGAACAGCACCGCGCCCAGCGCCAGAATGTGGCCAAGAGTGATCATGGCTGCGCCTCCTCGTTGCTGGACGGCTTGATGTTGGTGTGCACGACCGGCTTCTCGACGTCCATCTTGACCACGCGCAGGCGATCGTGTGCCTTCACCATGGTCTGCTCGGACGGGTTCTGGGTCTTCAGGCCGGTGCGGCGACGCAGGGTCAGCATCACGGCAGCAACCACGGCCACGGTCAGGATGACGGCGGCGAACTCGAACGGCAGCAGGTATTCGGTGAACAGGCTGCGGGCCAGCCAGGTGATGTTGGAGGTGTCGGCCGCCAGCGCGGCAGCGTTGTCGGCCGGGAACGGATTGACCGCCCTGCCCTTCACGCCGATCAGCACCAGCATCTGCACGAGCATCGTCACCGCCACCACCAGGCCGAGCGGCAGGTAACGCACCCAGCCCTCACGCAGGTTGGAGGGATCGATGTCCAGCATCATCACCACGAACAGGAACAGCACCATGACCGCGCCGACGTAGACCAGCACCAGCGCGACACCGAGGAACTCGGCGCCGACCAGGATCCAGATGCAGGCCACGGAGAAGAAGGTCAGGATCAGGCACAACACGGCATAGACCGGATTGCGCACGCTGATCACCGCCGCGGCGGAAATGCCCGCCACGATGGAGAAGACCCAGAAACTGATATTTACCCAATCCATCATTCGACCTCAGCGGAAAGCGGCATCGGCGGCGCGACGCTCGGCGATCTCGGCTTCAAGCCGATCACCGATGGCCAGCAGCTGCGGCTTGGTAACGATGTTCTCGCCACGGTTCTCGAAGTGGTACTCGAGAATGTGGGTCTCGACGATCGAGTCCACCGGGCAGCTTTCTTCACAGAAGCCGCAGAAGATGCACTTGAACAGATCGATGTCGTAACGGGTGGTACGGCGGGTGCCGTCCTCGCGCTTGGCCGAATCGATGGTGATCGCCAGCGCCGGGCACACCGCTTCGCACAATTTGCATGCGATGCAGCGTTCCTCGCCGTTGGGGTAGCGGCGAAGTGCATGCAGACCGCGGAAACGCGGCGACTGCGGGAACTTCTCCATCGGGTACATCATCGTGTACTTCGGCTTGAAGGCGTACTTCAGGGTCAGCCACAGACCACCGAGCAGCTCAAGGAGCAGCAGGCTTTTGAAGTAATGGGTAATTCGGTTCATCGCTTAGACGCCCTTCTGGATCACGCCGTAAAACACCATCAACGCCGTCACTGCAATCCAGAAGATGGTGAGCGGGATGAAGACCTTCCAGCCCAGACGCATGATCTGGTCGTAACGGAAGCGCGGGAAGCTGGCACGGAACCAGATGTAGGAGCTGGCGAAGAAGAAGACCTTCAGCAGCAGCCACGGCCAGCCGCCCTTCCAGATCCAGTCGATCCACGGCGAGATGTCTGCCGTGATCCAGCCCTGGAGCGGGCTCAGCCAACCACCGAGGAAGAAGATCGAGATCAGGAAGCTGATCAGGATCATGTTCGCGTATTCGGCCAGGAAGAACAGCGCGAACGCACCACCGGAGTATTCGACCATGTGGCCGGCAACGATTTCCGATTCACCTTCCACGACGTCGAACGGCGCGCGGTTGGTTTCGGCGACACCGGACACCCAGTACACGATGAAGAGCGGGAACAGCGGCAGCAGGAACCAGTCAAACAGACCGGAGTTGCCCGCCTGCGCCATCACGATGCTGCTCAGGTTGAGGCTGCCCGAGGCGATCATGACGCCGACCAGGGCAAAGCCCATCGCGATTTCGTAGCTGATCATCTGCGCCGAGGCGCGCATGGCACCGAGGAACGCGTACTTCGAGTTGGAGGCCCAACCCGCCAGGATGATGCCGTACACGCCCAGCGAGGTCATCGCCAGCAGGTACAGCAGGCCGGCGTTGGCGTTGGACAGCACGATCTGCGCGTCGAAGGGAATCACCGACCAGGCCGCGAAGGCCGGGCCCAGCGTGATCAGCGGCGCCAGGATGAACATCGCCTTGTGCGAGCTGCTGGGCTGGATGATTTCCTTGAACAGCAGCTTGAAGACGTCGGCGAAGGCCTGGAAGATGCCCATGCCGACATACATCGGACCATGACGCACGTGCATCCAGCCGATCAGCTTGCGCTCCCAGACCACGTAGAAGGCCACCGAGATGATCACCGGCATGGCGATCACCAGGATCTTCAGGATGATCCAGAGCAGCGCACCGATGTCGCCCAGTGACAGCAGCCACTGGTGCAGCGGGTCGACCGCGTTCAACAGCAATTCGTTCATGCAGCCACCACCGTTACGCGTGCGGCACCCAGCGGTGCGGTTGCACCGTGGCCCGATTCAATCCAGACCGACCCTGCGGCAACGCGGGCGTCGACCACCACCGGCAAGGTGGCACGGCCGGCATCGGTGCCGACCTTGGCCATCTGGCCTTCCACCAACTGCAGGCGGGCGGCGTCGTCGGCGTTGAGCACGATGCGCGGGGCGTTGTTGAGCGGATGCGACTGCAGCGCCTGGGCGCGACGGACCACCGCATCGGTGCGGTAGATCGCGGCGGTCGAGGTCACTTCCAGGCCCTCGCCCGCTACCGGCGTTGCCGCCGAGGACGAGACGTTGACGCTGACCGGGGCCAGGCTGGCGCGCAGGCCGGCCAGGTCGGTGAACTCGAAACCGGCCAGCGACATCTCGCCGCCCAGTGCACGCAGCACGCGCCAGCCTTCACGCGCCTCGCCCGGCAGCTTGCCGCCGGCACGGGCCGACTGCTCGCGACCATCGAGGTTGGTCAGGGTGGCATCCACTTCCGGCAGTGCGCCGATCGGCAGGATCACGTCGGCGACGTCGCGGGTCGAGGCACAGGCGAACTGGCTGAAAGCCACCACCTGGGCACCGGCCAGCGCCTTGCGGGCAGCAGCGGCGTCGGCGAAGTCCAGGCCCGGCTCGATGCCGTAGATGACATAGGCCTTGCGCGGCTGGGCCAGCATGGCGTTGACGTCCTTGCCGGCCGGCAGCACGCCGGCGCGGGTCAGGCCCACGGCATTGGCGCCCTGCGGGATGCGGCACAGCTTGGCACCGGTCGCGGCGGCGAAATCACGCGCAGCGGCGCGGATCGCGGCGGCCTGCGGGTGGTTTTCGGCGATGCCACCGATGATCAGCACGGCGTTGCTCGCGCCCTTCACGGCGTCACGCAGCTCGGCGTTGCCCAGTGCGTCGATGAAGGCCGACGGGGCGACGATCTGCTTGCTGGCCAGCTTGAAAGCGAAATCGAAGTCCACCGGATTGACGGCGTGGATCTTCGCGTTGCGCGTGGTCTGCGCCTTGCGCAGGCGGGCGTGCAGCAACGGCAGCTCGTGGCGGATGTTGCTGCCGAGCACGACGATGCTGTCCGCGCCTTCGATCTCAGCCAGCGGCAGGCCGAACACTTCGGCGGTGGCGGCGTCGGAGAAATCGCGGTTGTTGATGCGGTGATCGATGTTCGTGGTGCCCAGGCCGGTCGCGAGACGGGCCAGCAGTGCGCCCTCCTCGTTCGAGGCCGACGGGTGCACCAGCACGCCGAGGTCGTCACCCTGGTGGGCGGCGAAGATGTCCTTGGCGGCGGCCAGGCCTTCCGCCCAGCTCACTTCCTTCCACTCGCCATTGACCTTGCGCAGCGGCTTGACCGCACGGTCTTCGCTGTACAGGCCCTGGTGCGAATAGCGGTCGCGATCGGACAGCCAGCATTCGTTGACCGACTCGTTGTCGCGCGGCACCACGCGCAGCACTTCGCCGCGACGCACGTGCAGGAACAGGTTCGAGCCCATCGCGTCGTGGTAGCCCAGCGATTCGCGCGCGGTCAGTTCCCACGGACGGGCGCGGAACTGGAACACCTTGTTGGTCAGCGCGCCGACCGGGCAGACGTCGACGACGTTGCCGGACAGCTCGGTGGTCAACGGCTTGCCGTCATAGGTGCCGATCTGCAGGTTCTCACCGCGGTACATGCCACCCAGTTCATAGGTACCGGCAACGTCGGCGGTGAAGCGGACGCAGCGGGTGCACTGGATGCAGCGGGTCATTTCGGTGGCGACCAGCGGACCGATGTCCTCGTCGGGCACCACCCGCTTGCGCTCGTTGAAGCGGCTGACCGAACGGCCATAGCCCAGCGAAACGTCCTGCAGCTCGCACTCGCCGCCCTGATCGCAGATCGGGCAGTCCAGCGGATGGTTGATCAGCAGGAATTCCATCACCGAGCGCTGGAACTTCAGCGCCTTTTCACTGCGGGTGGCGACCTTCATGCCATCCATGACCGGCGTGGCGCAGGCCGGCGCCGGCTTGGGCGACTTTTCCACGTCGACCAGGCACATGCGGCAGTTGGCGGCGATCGGCAGCTTCTCGTGGTAGCAGAAGCGCGGGATCGGAATGCCGGCCTTGTCGGCGGCCTGGATGATCATCGAGCCCTTGGGCACGACCAGGGACTGGCCGTCGATTTCGACGGTCACATGATCCGGTGGCACGCTCGGGTTTACGGGTTGCGCGCTCATGCGGCGGCTGCCTCCACCTTCTTGCCGTCAACCATCGAATGACCGTTGACGATGTAGTACTCGAATTCGTCCCAGAACTGGCGCAGGAAGCCCTGGATGGGCCATGCCGCCGCTTCACCGAACGCACAGATGGTGTGGCCTTCAATCTGGCCGGCCACCGTCTTCAACTGATGCAGGTCTTCCATCGTGGCCTTGCCGGCGACGATGCGCTCCAGCACGCGGTGCATCCAGCCGGTGCCTTCACGGCACGGGGTGCACTGCCCACAGGATTCCTTGTGGAAGAACTGCGAGATGCGGCAGGCGAACTTGACGCAGCAGACGCTGTCATCCAGCACCACGATGGCGCCCGAGCCCAGACCGGTGCCCAGGGCACGCAGGGTGTCGTAGTCCATCTGCAGGCCCTTGAGCTCTTCGGCCTTCAGCACCGGCATCGAGACGCCGCCCGGGACCGCGCCCTTGAGCGTGCGGCCCGGCTTCAGGCCACCGGCCATTTCCAGCAGGTCGTCGAAGGTGGTGCCCAGCGGCACTTCGAAGTTGCCGCCCTTCTGCACGCAACCGGAGACCGAGAAAATCTTCGGACCGCCGTTCTTGGTCAGGCTCAGGCCTGCGAACCATTCCGGGCCGTTGCGGATGATCGCCGGCACCGAGGCATAGGTCTCGGTGTTGTTGATCGTCGACGGCTTGCCGTACAGGCCGAAGTTGGCCGGGAACGGCGGCTTGTAGCGCGGCTGGCCTTTCTTGCCTTCCAGCGACTCCATCAGCGCGGTTTCTTCGCCGCAGATGTAGGCGCCGGCGCCCAGCGCACCGTAGATATCGATGTCCACGCCGCTGCCGAGGATGTCCTTGCCCAGCCAGCCGTTCGCGTACGCGTCGGCCAGGGCCTGCTCGAAGTTCTCGAACGGCTCGTGGTGGAACTCGCCACGCAGGTAGTTGTAGCCCACGGTCGAGCCGGTGGCGTAGCAGGCGATCGCCATGCCTTCCACGACCGAATGCGGGTTGTAACGCAGGATGTCGCGGTCCTTGCAGGTCCCCGGCTCGGATTCATCCGAGTTGCACAGGATGTACTTCTGCATGGTGCCCTTGGGCATGAAGGACCACTTCAGGCCGGTCGGGAAGCCCGCGCCGCCACGGCCGCGCAGGTTGGACTGCTTGACCATCTCGATGACCTGCTCCGGCGAGATCTTCTCTTCGAGGATCTTGCGCAGGGCGGCATAGCCACCGGTCTTGAGGTAGCTCTCATACGACCACGGAGTGTCGTAATGCAGGGTGGTGTAGACCACCTGGTGCGGCAACGGTGCGGGACCGACCGGACCACTGGGTGCGTGATGATGTGCCATGTCTTACTCCAACCCGTCCAGCAGCTCGTCGACTTTCTCGACGGTCAGGCGCTCGTGGTAATGGCCGTTGATGACCATCATCGGCGCACCGGCGCAACCGGCCAGGCATTCTTCTTCGCGCTTGAGGTAGATGCGGCCATCGGCGGTGGACTGACCGGTCTTGCAGCCGAGCTTCTTCTCGGCGTGCGCGACCAGGTCTTCGGCACCGTTCAACCAGCAGCTGATGTTGGTGCAGAAGGCGACATTGTGGCGGCCGACCTTCTCCAGTTCGAACATCGAGTAGAAGCTGGCGACCTCGTAGGCCCACACCGGCGGCAGATCCAGGTACTTGGCGACGCCGGCGATCAGCTCGTCGGTCAGCCAGCCTGCGTTCTGTTCCTGTGCGGCGTGCAGGCCCTGCAGGACAGCCGAACGCTTGCGATCCGGCGGGAACTTGGCCAGCCAGTGATCGATGTGCGCACGGGTCTTGTCATTCAAGACCACCATCGGGTCGACGTCGCGCGCCGCCTCGAAATTACCTGTCGCCTTCATCGGCCGACCTCAGCGAATACGAAATCGTTAAAAACCAGAACCTGCAGCGCCGGCAGCAGCCGGCGGGTGTCAGGCATCGTGCAGGCGGATGCGATCACCGGTCCACCTCACCGAACACCAGATCGTAGGTGCCGATCATGGCCACCACGTCGGCGAGCATGTGCCCGCGCACGATCGAGTCGATCGAGGACAGATGGGCGAAGCCCGGCGCGCGCAGGTGCACGCGGAACGGCTTGTTGGCACCATCGGACATCAGGTAGCAGCCGAACTCGCCCTTGGGCGCTTCGACGGCGGCGTAGGTTTCGCCGGCCGGGACGCAGTAGCCTTCACTGAACAGTTTGAAGTGATGGATCAGCGCTTCCATGTCGTCCTTCATGTCTTCGCGGCTGGGCGGCGCGACCTTGAAGTTCTTGACCATGACCGGGCCCGGGTTGGCCTTGAGCCAGGTGACGCACTGCTTGATGATGCGGTTGGATTCGCGCATCTCGGCCACGCGGCACAGGTAACGGTCGTAGCAGTCACCCTCCTTGCCGAGCGGGATGTCGAACTCGACCGCGTCGTACTTGGCATACGGCTGCTTCTTGCGCAGATCCCAGGCAACGCCCGAGCCGCGCAGCATCACGCCGGTCATGCCCCACGCATGGGCCAGTTCCGGGGTGACCACGCCGATGCCGACCGTACGCTGCTTCCAGATACGGTTGTCGGTGAGCAGGGTTTCGTATTCGTCGACGCGCTTGGGGAACTCGACGGTGAAGTTCTCCAGGAAGTCCAGCAGCGAACCTTCGCGCGAGGCGTTGAGGCTCTTCAGGGCCTTGCCCTTGTGCCAGCGCGATTCCTTGTACTTCGGCATGTGGTCCGGCAGGTCGCGGTAGACGCCGCCCGGACGGTAATACGCCGCGTGCATGCGCGCGCCGGAGACCGCTTCGTAGCAGTCCATCAGCTCTTCGCGTTCGCGGAAGGCGTACAGCATGACCGCCATCGCGCCCAGATCGAGCGCGTTGGAACCCAGCCACATCAGGTGATTCAGGATGCGGGTGATTTCGTCGAACATGGTGCGGATGTACTGCGCACGCTCCGGCGCCTCGATTCCCATCAGGGTCTCGATCGCGCGCACGTAGGCGTGCTCGTTGCACATCATCGACACGTAATCCAGGCGGTCCATGTAGCCGATCGACTGGTTGAACGGCTTGGACTCGGCCAGCTTTTCGGTACCCCGGTGCAGCAGGCCCACGTGCGGGTCGGCACGCATGATGGTTTCGCCGTCCATTTCCAGGATCAGGCGCAGCACACCGTGCGCGGCCGGATGCTGGGGACCGAAGTTCATGGTGTAGTTGCGGATTTCCTGGCGCAGTTCGGCCGGGTTGCTCGCAAAGGCCTGGTGGGCCTGGGTGAATTCGCTCACTTGCTTGCCTCCGACTGCGCGGATTCACCGGCAGCGGTCTGGAAACGGGCGTCGTCACGGATGACACGCGGCACGCCGACGCGCGGCTCGACCGAGGTCACCGGCTCGTAGATCACGCGCTGCTTCTCTTCGTCGTAACGCACTTCAACGTTGCCGATCAGCGGGAAATCCTTGCGGAACGGATGCCCGACGAAACCGTAGTCGGTCAGGATCCGGCGCAGGTCCGGGTGGCCTTCGAAGATCACGCCGAACAGATCGAACGCTTCGCGCTCGAACCAGTTCAGGCCCGGCCAGATGTTGGTCAACGACGCGACCACCGGCAGTTCCTCGTTCGGCGCAAAGCAACGGATGCGCATCGTGAGGTTGTGCTGGTAGGAACGCAGCTGGGTGACCACGGCGAAACGCTGCAGCGGGATCGGCTGCGGCTGGGCGCCATCGCTGGTTTCGCGGGTGGGGAATTCACCCCAGGCGAAACGACCGACGGACTTGCCCTCGACGCCACGGCTGAAGCCCTGGGACGACACATCGGCCGTATCCCATTCGTCGCTGCCATAGCCGAGGTAATCCAGGCCGCACAGGTCAACCGCCTGCTCGAAACCGAATTCGTCGCGCAGCGCCAGAGCGGTGGCATGCCAGTCAGCGGCGGGCACTTCCAGCGTCACTTCGCCGCGGGGTTCGACCACGAAGACCTGCGCACCTGCGAAACGTGCGGAAAGTCGGTCGATGAAGGAAGGTGCTTGCTCTGCCATGGGGGCTTGGCGTGCTCTTGTCAGGAGGGATGTCAGCGGGCGATGGTCTGCGTACGCCAGATCTTCTTCTGCAATTGCAGGATCCCGTACACCAGCGCTTCGGCGGTAGGTGGGCAGCCGGGGACATAGATGTCCACCGGCACGACGCGGTCACAGCCACGCACCACTGCATACGAGTAGTGGTAGTAGCCGCCACCGTTGGCGCAGCTGCCCATCGAGATGACCCACTTCGGGTCCGGCATCTGGTCATAGACCTTGCGCAGGGCCGGAGCCATCTTGTTGACCAGGGTGCCGGCCACGATCATCACATCGGACTGACGCGGCGACGGGCGGAACACCACACCGTAGCGGTCAAGGTCCAGGCGCGCCGCGCCGGCGTGCATCATTTCCACTGCGCAGCAGGCCAGACCAAAGGTCATCGGCCACATCGAACCGGTACGCGCCCAATTCAACAGCGCATCGACGCTGGTGGTCACGTAGCCCTTTTCGAGCAGGGGGTTGTCGCCTTCGGGGCGCAGGATGTCATCGACCCGCCCTTCCGGGACCGGGTTGTTCATCAGGCCGTCGAGCGTCTGAATTACTCCCATTCCAGCGCTCCCTTCTTCCAGACGTAAATGAAACCGAGGAAAAGCATGCCTACGAAGAGGCCCATCGTGACCAGCGAACGTGCGCCCAGTTCCATGAACACCTGGGTCCACGGCACGATGAAGATGATTTCCAGATCAAATACGATGAACTGAATCGCGATCAGGTAGTAGCGCACATCGAACTTCATGCGCGCGTCCTCGAAAGCCTCGAAGCCGCATTCGTACGGCGAGAGCTTTTTCAGATCAGGACGTCGGGGACCGAGGAATCGGCCAACCAGCATCAGCGCAACGCCGATACCAGTGGCAACGATCAGAAACAGCAGAGACGGCAAATATTCGGCCAGCACAGCGATTCTCTCTTGCCTCTGCCGCTGCGCCTGCAGGCGCTTTGGCATGGGGGAGTGGACGGATACCGCTACCTGGCGCTTTGCGCGCCAGACGAACCCGCTTACAAACAAATGGTGCCCAAGAGGGGACTCGAACCCCTACGACTCTCGTCGCTACCACCTCAAGGTAGTGCGTCTACCAATTCCGCCACCTGGGCTTACGATCGCACCGGTTGTTCTCCAGTGCGCCGCATATTGTAACCGTCTTCAGCGAGTCTGGGTGCCTTCCGAAGGCTTTTCTTCACCAGATTTCGGAGTTTCCGCCTGAGCCGGCACAGTGGCCGACGGAACAGGCTGCTGGACCGGGGTTTCCGGGGCCTTCGGCACGGCCGGAAGCTCGCCTGCCGGTGCGGCCGGCGCGGATGCGGCCGGAGCCGACATCAGACCCAGGTCCTGCTGCGCCGCCGGGCGCGAACCATGGCTGGCGTACCAGGCCATGAAGAGGCTGATGCCGAAGAACACCACGGCCAGCCACTTGGTCGACTTGGACAGGAAGTTGGACGCGCCACGCGCGCCGAACACGGTACCCGAGGCGCCGGCACCGAAACCCGACCCTGCGGCCGCGCCGGAACCACGCTGCATCAGGATGAGCGCGATCATGGCCACTGCGACCAGCACGTAGACCACATTGAGGATCAACATCAGCATTTCGAATCCGTCCTCGGACATGTCGTGCCGGCGGTTGGGCCGGCAACATTACTAATTAGCGCCCCGCCGCCGCGGCAGCGATGGCAAGGAAGTCCGCGGCCACCAGCGAGGCGCCGCCCACCAGCCCACCATCGACATCGGGCTGTGCGAACAGTTCCGCGGCGTTGTCGGGCTTCACGCTGCCGCCATAGAGGATCGACAGTGAATCCGCAATTCTAGCATCCAGCTTGGCCACTTCGCCACGGATGAACGCGTGGACCTGCTGGACCTGCTCCTTGGAGGCGGTCCGGCCGGTACCGATGGCCCAGACCGGCTCGTAGGCGACCACGGCCTGGGCAAAGCCGGCGGCGCCGACCAGTTCCAGCACCGGGGCGAGCTGGGCCGCAATGACTGCCTCGGTCTGATCGGCCTCACGCTGCTCGAGGGTTTCGCCCACGCACAGGATGGGCGTCAGGCCGGCATGCAGGGCGGCGGCGAACTTGCGCGCGACCAGCTCACTGCTTTCCGCATGGTACTGGCGGCGCTCGGAGTGACCGACCAGGCCGTAGCGGGCGCCGACTTCGGCCAGCATGGTGGCCGAGACTTCACCGGTGTAGGCGCCCTTTTCGTTGCTGCTGACATCCTGGGAGCCGAAGGCGACGGCGCGGCCCTCGAAGGCTTCGACCAGTTCGCCCAGGTACGGGAGCGGCGGGAGGACCACGACTTCGACGCCCTGCAGCGGGAGGTCGGCAACCAGGTCACTGACCAGGTCGGTGGCGAATTGGCGGCTGCCGTGCAGCTTCCAGTTACCGGCGACGATCTTGCGGCGCATGGCGATGGCTCCTTTGGGTATCAGCCGGCCATGATAACGGATGCAACGAAATGGCGTGGGCGGGAAAACGCTTACATTTCAATTGGATATTTATTTTCGGCCGCAGTCCCAGATCAAAAGCAAGGGCGACGGGGCCGGTGGACGTGCCCGGGCTGGGCATGGCAGCGATCGCCCAACCAAGCAGAGCGAATAGCCGAATGCGGCGAGGCCAGCATTGCGTGGAGCCGGCCAGCGGCCGGCACTACTGGAACGATGAAGGCCGCCTTTCGGCGGCCTTCGTTCTTGTCCCGGCAGGATCGCTTACTTCAGCTTGATCTCGCGCAGGCGCTCTTCCAGGAAGCCGTGGGCGGTGATCGGCTCCGGATAGCGGCTCGGGTTTTCCGGGGTGATGCAGGTCGGCAGCACGTCGATCAGGAAATCCGGGTTCGGGTGCAGGAAGAACGGCACCGAATAGCGCGGCTGGCGCGCCTGTTCACCCGGGGGATTGACCACGCGGTGGATCGTGGACGGATACACATGGTTGGTCAGGCGCTGCAGCATGTCGCCGATGTTGACCACGATGGTGTCCGCGTCCGAGGTGAAGGGCACCCACTTGCCCTCGCGGGACTGCACTTCCAGCCCGGCCGCACTGGCGCCGACCAGCAGGGTGATGAAGTTGATGTCGCCATGGGCGCCGGCGCGCACGTTGGGGATGTTCTCGGCGGTGATCGGCGGGTAGTGGATCGGGCGCAGGATCGAATTGCCGTTGTTGGTCTTGTCCGCGAAGAAATCTTCCGGCAGACCGATATGCAGGGCCAGCGCCGACAGGACGCGCGAACCCAGCTTGTCCAGAGCCTGGTAGATGCCGTAGCCACGCTCACGGAAGCCCGGGACCTCGCTCGGCCACAGGTTCGGGGCCATCACGTCACGGTACTTGGAGTCGTCCGGGATCTCGCGACCGATGTGCCAGAACTCCTTCAGATCGAAGTGCTGGGAGCCCTTGGCGGTCTCCACGCCGAAGGCGGTGTAGCCACGTGCGCCGCCGCTGCCGGGCACGTGGTACTGGCGCTTGGTCTCTTCCGGCAGCGCGAAGAAGGCCTTGAAGACCTCATACGCGGCGTCGATGTCGGCCTGCGGAATGCCGTGGTTGCGGATGCCAGCAAAGCCCCATTCGCGGTAGGCCGCACCCAGCTCGGCCACGAACGCGTCGCGGTCGGTGTCAAAACGGGTGATGTCGAGGGTGGGGATCTGGCTCACAGCGATTCCTGCTTGTTCATGGTGGTCGGTGGGCCAGCTGTGGCCCGGCTGAACATTGTGCCAGATCGGGCCACCCCCGCCACCGATACATTGATACAAACCGATACAATGCGCGCGCCCGGACGGCCACAACGGGCCACCGGCGACGCTCACGCGCCGCCCCCTTTACTCCTTGCGTCGCCCGGTCCGCCCCATGGTTGCCCTGCCCTCCCCCTCATCGCCGACGGCGCTGCGCTGGCCCACGCCGGCAGGGCCGCGCCCGTGGCTGCCGACCCCGCACGACCTCCCACCCACGGCACCGCACAGCGCATGGGATGCGCTGGCGCGATCCCGCAGGCAATGACGACGGCCGCCCGCGCACGCCGCGGGCGCGTTTCCACACATGGACTGTCCACCGATGAACGTTCCACTGAAAATTCTCCATACCGAGGCTGCCAAGGGATTTGGCGGGCAGGAGATCTACATCTACCGCCACATGCTGGCGATGCGCGACCGCGGCCACGACGTCTCCCTGCTGTGCCAGCCCGACGCGCGCCTGGGTGAGCTGGCGCGCGAAGCCGGCTTCACCGTCCACGCGCTCAAGATGGGCGGCCTGCTGCGCATGCTGCGCGGGATCTGGTCGGTGTCGCGCCTGGTGCGCCGCCATGGCTACCACGTGGTGAACACCACCAGCCGCCGCGACAGCCTGATCGCCGCGGCCGGCGCCCGGCTCGGGGGTACGCCACTGGTGGTGCGCTCGCGCCACCTGATGAGCCCGATCAACTCGCTGCTGACCTACACCGGCCTGCCCCACCGGGTGATGACGGTGAGCAGCTTCGTCAAGAAGCTGATGGTCAGCCGCGGCATCGACGACGCACACGTGGGGATCGTCCCGCCGATCGCGGTGCCGCCGCAGTGGTCGCAGATCGCCAAGCGCGATCCTTGGCAGTGCCGGCAGGACACCCGTGCGGAAACGCGCGCCGAACTGGGCTTCGGCGACGACCAGATCGTGGTCGGCTGCGTCGCCGTGCTGCGCGAGCCCAAGGGCCACCTCGAGCTGCTGCAGGCGATCGCCCCGCTGTGCCGCGCCGATCCACGCGTGCAGCTGGTGATCGTGGGCGACGGCCAGCCGGTGATGGAGCGCCTGATCGCCCTGCGCGAGCAGCTCGGCATCACCGCGCAGGTCCACCTGCTCGGCTACCGCCAGGGTGCTTGCCGGTTGATGACCGCCTTCGATATCTTCGCCCTCGCCACCCACAAGGAAGCGGCCGGCACGGTGTTTCTCGAGGCCGCTTACGTGGGTGTGCCGATCGTCGCCACGCGTGTCGGCGGGGTCCCGGAAATGGTGGTGGAGGGCAGCAATGCCCTGCTTGCGCCACTGGGCGACCAGGCCGCGCTGACCGGCGCGCTGCGCACCCTGATCGAACAGCCCGACCGACGCGAGCAGATGGGGCTGGCCGGCTGGGAATGGATGCGCAGCGCCCACCGCTTCACCCCGACCGGTCACACTGAAGCGACCGAATACTATTACCACCAGTGGTTGAAGGAACTGGGCCATGGCCAACGCTAGATCCGTCCCGGTGCTGATGCACCACCACGTCTCCCCGTCGCCGGGGATGATCACGGTCTCGCCGGAGAACTTCGAAAGCCAGATCGCCTGGCTGGCAGCCAACGGCTGGACCTCGCTGACCCTGGACCAGTACGCCGGTTTCCTCGCCGGCAAGCCGACGCCGGCCAAGTCGATCGTGATCACCTTCGATGACGGCTACCTGGACAACTGGGTGTACGCGCACCCGATCCTGGCGCGGTACGGGATGCACGCGGTGGTGTTCGTGGTCACCGGCTGGATGGGCGAAGGCGAAGTCCGCCCGCATGCCGGGCAGCCCGGCGCCACCCTGCCCGCGACGCCGGACCATCGCGGCTGCGAGGCGGCCATCCTGCACGAGAACCGCCCCGACGACGTCATGATGCGCTGGAGCGAAGCGCGCGAGATGATCGCCGCCGGCACCTTCGAAGTGCACTGCCACACGCACACGCATACCCGCTGGCTCAAGCAGGACATCTCCCGCGAACACAAGCGCCAGGGCATCAGCGGCGACCTGTCGGTGGCACGCGACGTGCTCCGGCAGCAGCTGGGCGACGTATCGGACACGCTGTGCTGGCCCTACGGCGATTTCGACGAGGACTATGTGCAGATCGCGCGGGCGCAGGGCTTCAAGTACCTGCACACCACCCACCCGTTCGGCCGCAACGTGGTCGGCGGCGATCCGGAGCACATCTACCGGTTCGCGATCCGCGACCGTCCTGCCCGCTGGCTGCGCAAGCGCATCGCCTACAGCTACCACCCGCTGATCGCGCCGCTGTTCAACCGCTTCAAGGCGAAGAAAAAGAAGATGGTGGCAGGGCCCTGACCCGCAGCGGATCCGCAGCGGATCCGCAACGAAAACGCCCCGGTCTCCCGGGGCGTTTTCAATTCAGCCGTGTTTCCGCTGGCTCAGGCCGCAGCCGCCGCCTTCACCGCTGCCGACAGGCTGTCCAGCGTGGACTGCATCAGCTCGGCGCTGTCCGCTTCGACGGTGACGCGCACCACCGGCTCGGTGCCGGAGGGGCGCAGGAACGCGCGACCGCGTCCCTTCACCGCCTGCTGCGCGGCCACCAGCGCGGCCTGCACGCTCTCGGCCTGCACGGTCGCCTTGGCAGCGCCCTGCAGACGCACGTTGACGGTCTTCTGCGGCACCTTGTCGAGCACCGACAGCACCTGGCGCAGGGAGGTGCCGTCGCGACGCAGCACTTCCAGCACCTGCAGCGCACTGACGATCGCATCACCGGTGGTGGCACGGTCCAGGCACAGCAGATGGCCGGAGGCTTCGCCGCCGAGCACACCGTTGTTTTCCACCAGCGCCTGATGCACGTAGCGGTCGCCGACGTTGCTGCGCTGGAACGGGATGTTCAACCGTTCCAGTGCCTGCTCCAGGCCGAAGTTGGTCATCAGCGTGCCGACCACCGGACCATGCAGGCGCCCGCTGCGCTGCCAGGCCTGGGCCAGCACGAACAGCAGGTCATCGCCGTCGACCGGGTTGCCCTCGTCGTCGGCCATCAGCACGCGGTCGCCGTCGCCGTCGAAGGCGATGCCGAAATCGGCGCCGACCTCGCGGACCTTCTCGGCCAGATTGTCGATGTGCATCGAGCCGACGCCATCGTTGATGTTCAGGCCGTTGGGCGCATCACCGATGCTGATCACCTCGGCGCCCATCTCGCGGAACAGCAGCGGGGCGACGTGGTAGGTGGCACCGTGCGCGCAGTCGAGCACGATCTTCAGGCCACGCAGGTCGAAGCCGCGCGGCACGCTGGCCTTGCAGAACTCGATGTAGCGGCCGACCGCATCGCGCGCGCGCATGGCCTTGCCCAGACGTTCGGACTCGACGGTAGTGAACGGTGCATCGAGCGCGGCTTCCAGCGCCAGCTCGGTGGCGTCATCCAGCTTCTCGCCATCGGCGGAGAAGAACTTGATGCCGTTGTCGTAGTGCGGGTTGTGCGAGGCGCTGATGACGATGCCCGCATCCGCACCGAGGGTGCGGGTGAGGAAGGCCACCGCCGGGGTCGGCATCGGGCCGAGCAGCTGCACATCGGCGCCGGCCGCGACCAGCCCGGCTTCGAGCGCGGCCTCGAACATGTAGCCGGAGATGCGGGTGTCCTTGCCGATCACCACCACCGGGCGGCGCCCGTTGCGCTCGGTCAGCGCGCGCCCGAGCGCATTGCCCAGGCGCAGCACGAAATCGGCGGAGATGACGCCCTCACCGACCTTGCCGCGGATGCCGTCGGTGCCGAAGTACTTGCGCGACGCCATCAGGCCGCTGCATCCGGTGCGGGCGCCGGCTGGCGCGCCAGCATGGCCAGGATCTCGGACAGGCGGTCACGCATTTCGCGGCGGTCGCAGATCTGGTCGATCGCGCCGTGCTCGAGCAGGAACTCCGAGCGCTGGAAGCCTTCCGGCAGCTTTTCGCGCACGGTCTGTTCGATCACGCGCGGGCCGGCGAAGCCGATCAGCGCCTGCGGCTCGGCGATGTTGATGTCGCCCAGCATCGCGAACGAGGCCGACACGCCGCCGGTGGTCGGATGGGTCAGCACCGAGATGTACGGCAGGCCGGCGTCGCGCAGGCGACCCAGCGCGGCCGAGGTCTTCGCCATCTGCATCAGCGAGAACAGGCCTTCCTGCATGCGCGCGCCGCCACTGGCGGAGAAGCACACGTAAGGGGCACCGATCTCCAGCGCTTTTTCAGCGGCGAGCGAGAAGCGCTCACCGACCACCGAACCCATCGAGCCGCCCATGAAGGCGAAATCGAAGGCCGAGGCGACCAGCGGGCGGCCCTTCATCAGGCCCTGCATGGCGATCAGGGCATCGTACTCGCCCGTGTTCTTCTGCGAGGCCTTGATCCGCTCGCTGTACTTTTTCTGGTCCTTGAACTTGAGCAGGTCGGTCGGGCCCAGGCGCGCACCGATCTCGGTGGTGCTGTCCGCGTCGAACAGCGCGGCCAGGCGCGCGCGCGCGCGGATGGCCATGTGATGGCCACACTTGGGGCAGACTTCCAGGTTCTCTTCCAGCTCAGGACGGTAGAGCGCGCTGCCGCAGCTGCTGCACTTCTCCCACAGGCCCTCGGGGACGCTGCGCTTCTTGCTGGGGACGTTGTCGGTGCGGATGCCAGACGGCATCAACTTGCTGAGCCAACTCATGCGGGATGCTACTTCCGTTCAGGGCGGCCCGGGGGCCGCAAAGACGGACAGTCTAGCTCACCGTTTCCATGCTCGGGCACCCCCCGGCGGTTGCCGGGGGGCTGGCGTAAACCATTCTGGTACGTACGTTTGCGTGCTTCAGGCGGCGTCGAGTGCGCGTCGCAGCGGCGTGAGGAATGTCTCCGCGGCCTGTGCGGCGGTCGTGGCATCGGGGGCCTCGCCCAACGCAGCCACCAGCGCGCTGCCCACCACCACGCCATCGGCCTCCACGGCCATGGCCGCGGCACTGGCCGCATCCTTGATGCCGAAGCCGGCCACCACCGGTACCGCCGACCGGCTGCGCAGGTCGCGCAGGCGGGCACTGGCGGCACTGCTGTCCAAACGATCCGACGCCCCGGTCACGCCGGCGAAACTGACGTAGTACAGATAGCCCTGTGCCATCGCGGACAGCGCATCCAGGCGCGCATCGGCCGTGGTCGGCGAGGCCAGCAGGATCAGCGCCAGGCCGGCGGCGGTGAAGATCTCGCGGGTTTCGGCGGCCTCCTCCGGCGGCAGGTCGACCAGCAGGATGCCGTCCACGCCGGCGGCGATGGCCGACTGCGCGAAGCGGGCCGTGCCGTGGATCTCGATCGGGTTGAGGTAGCCCATCAGCACCACCGGGGTGGTGGCGTCGTCCTTGCGGAACGTGGCGACGGTCTCCAGCACATAGCGCAGCCCTGCCCCACGGGCCAGCGCACGCTCGGAGCTGCGCTGGATGGTCGGGCCGTCGGCCATCGGGTCGGAGAACGGCACCCCGAGCTCGATCACGTCCGCGCCGGCGGTGGCGAGTGCGTGCATCACCGGCACGGTGGCATCCAGGCCCGGATCACCGGCGGTGATGAAGGGAATCAGCGCCTTGCGACGCTCAGCGCGCAGGCGGGCAAAACAGGCATCGATACGGTCCACGGACATCTCAGGCACATCCTTCAATCAGTTCAACGGCGCCACTGGCGCCCCAGTACAGCTTCGATATCACCCCGTCGAAGATCTCCAGCCGGATCGCCAGATCCGAACCGGGATCCTGCCAGGTCAGGTATTCGCCCGTTTCCGGGTCATAGGCGTGCGGTGCGCGCGTACTGCCGGGCGGCAACCGCTGGAGCGCCTCGTCACGGGTCATGCCCAGGCGCAGGCCGAACGGCCCGGGCTGGGTGATGGCCTCGTAGGAATCTTCAATCGGGGCCAGCTCGAAGCGCTGCACGTGGTCGTCCTCGACCATCATCGACACGCCTTCGGGCAGGTTGCCCCGCTCGTAATACTCGCAGGCGCCGGCGGGTTCGCCTTCGCTCAGGCCGGCCGAATGCCAGGGGCCGTCGGCGGCGAGCTCGGTGAACCGCTGCCCGATCACGACATCGCCCGCATGATCCAGCGCGACCGAGACCACCGACGGCACGGCGTCGGCCGCCACGGCTGCCTCGGCGGCCGGTGCGTCCTCGATCGGACGGTTGGCGATGTCATCGTCATTGCTGGCCTGTTCGCGTGCCGGCGCCACCACACCGAGCGGTGCCGCAGGGGCCGGCAACACCGGCGGGTCCGGCGGCGCACATCCGGTCAGGCCGACCACCATCAGCAGCGCACTTCCCTGGCGCAGCAGCGGATTCACAGGACCAGACCCTCCCGGGCGGCGATGGTGTGCACGTCCTTGTCGCCACGCCCGGACAGGTTGCACAGCACCAGCTTGTCGCGTGGCAGATCGCGCGCGATCTTGATCGCCTGGGCCACCGCGTGGCTGGACTCCAGTGCCGCCAGGATGCCTTCGCTGTGGGCCAGCTGGTGGAACGCCGCCAAGGCTTCGTCATCGGTGATGCCGACATACTCGGCGCGCCCGGCATCGGCCAGGAAGGCGTGCTCCGGACCAACGCCCGGATAGTCCAGGCCGGCCGAGACCGAGTGGGTTTCGGTGATCTGGCCGTCGTCGTCGCAGATCACATAGGTGCGGTTGCCGTGCAGCACGCCCGGGCGACCGGCCGCGATCGAGGCAGCATGGCGCCCGGTCTCGATGCCGTCGCCGGCTGCTTCTGCACCGACGATGCGCACGTCGCGATCATTGAGGAACGCATGGAACAGGCCGATCGCATTGCTGCCACCGCCCACGCAGGCGGTGATCGCATCGGGCAGGCGGCCGTAGTCGGTGAGCATCTGCGCGCGCGCCTCGCGGCCGACGATCGCATTGAAATCGCGCACCATGCGCGGGTACGGGTCAGGGCCGGCCACGGTGCCGATGATGTAGAAGGTGTCGCGCACGTTGGTGACCCAGTCGCGCATCGCTTCGTTGAGCGCATCCTTCAGCGTGGCGGAGCCGGAGGTGACCGGCACCACCGTCGCCCCGAGCAGCTTCATGCGGTAGACATTGATCTTCTGCCGCTCGATGTCGGTGGCCCCCATGTACACCACGCACTCCAGGCCCAGCCGCGCGGCCACGGTGGCACTGGCCACGCCGTGCTGGCCGGCGCCGGTCTCGGCGATGATGCGCGTCTTGCCCATCCGTGCGGCGAGCAGCGCCTGGCCGATGGTGTTGTTGATCTTGTGCGCGCCCGTGTGGTTCAGGTCCTCGCGCTTGAGCAGGATCTGCGCGCCGCCGACCTGCTGGCTGAGCCGCTCGGCGTGGTAGATCGGACTGGGACGGCCCACGTAATGGGTCAGGTCCTTGTCGTAGGCGGCGATGAAGGCCGGATCACGGCGTGCTTCGTCATAGGCGGCGGCCAACTCCTGCAGCGGCCCGATCAGGGTCTCGGCGACGAAGCTCCCGCCATAGCGGCCGAAATGGCCGTTGGCATCGGGGTAGGCGTGGAAATCGACGATGGGGGAGACGGGGGAAGCAGACATAGCGCGACAGCCGGTGGAGACAGGCTGCCAATTTAACGCACCTGTCATGACAGGAATATCGATAATATCTGCCACGACCTGTCAGGAAAACTCACATGACCGACGGACCGTTGCCCCCGCTCAATGCCCTGCGCAGCTTCGAGGCGGCCGCCCGCCTGGGCGGCGTCGGTCGGGCCGCCGACGCCCTGCATGTCACCCATGGCGCGATCAGCCGCCAGCTGCGCCTGCTGGAGGACCACCTGGGCGTCGTGCTGTTCCAGCGCGAAGGGCGTGGGCTGCGCCTGACCCGCGCCGGCGAGGATCTGCAGGCCGCCTGCGAGGGCGCCTTCGAGCAGATCCGCGAGGCGGTGGTGGTCCTCAAGCGCCAACAGCGGCCCGAAGCGCTGGTGCTCGGCTGCAGCGGCAGCATCCTGGCGCGCTGGATGATCCCGCGCCTGCAGGCCCTGCAGACTGCCCTGCCCCAGCTGCCGCTGCACTGGTCCGCGCAGGACGGCAGCTTCACCCCCGGGCAGCAGGGTCTGGATGCGGTCCTGCTGCTGGCCCAGCCACCGTGGCCGCGCGGCTGGCAGGTGCGGGAGCTGGCGCCGGAGCGGGTGGGCGTGGTGGTCAGTCCACAGCACCCGGCCGCGGCACGGCTGCGGCATCAACCGCCCTCCGCGCTGCTGGGCGAACCGCTGCTGCACACCGCCTCACGCCCGCAGGCGTGGCCGGCGTGGGCGTTGTCGCATGGGCTGGAGCCTGCGCAGCTGCAGCTGGGCAGCGGCTTCGAGCATCTGTATTACCTGCTGGAAGCGGCGGTGGCCGGACTGGGCGTGGCGATCGCGCCGGAGCCGCTGGTGGCCGATGAGCTGGCGGCCGGCCGGCTGCTGGCCCCCTGGGGATTTGGCGCCACCGGCGGGTTCTGGGTGCTGGCCACGCCCGAGGGCGCGGCGGATCCGCGGGTGGATGCGCTGGCCGGGTGGCTGCAGGCGCAGCTGCAGGGATGAGTGCGCCACGACCGACGGTCGTGGCCTACCCGCAGGGCCGGCTGATCAATCTGCTTCGTGGCAATCGGCGCGGCGGACTTCTTCCACGAACTTGCGCATCTTGTAGCCGTCCTTGATGCCCGGCTCGGATTCGATGCCGCTGGACACATCCACGCCCCACGGCAGGGTCGCCACGATCGCGTCGAACACGTTGTCCGGGGTGATCCCGCCGGCCAACAGGAACGGCCGATGCAGGCCGGTCGGCAGGCGGGTCCAGTCGAAGGCCACGCCGGTTCCGCCGCCACCGCCGGGCGCATGGCTGTCGAACAGGAAGCCGGCCGCGCTCGGGTAACGCAGCTGCAGCTGGCGGGCATTGACCTCGTCCTTGCCGCCCATCGCCACGGCCTTCAGGTACGGCATGTTGAAGCTGCGGCAGAACGATTCGTCTTCCTCGCCATGGAACTGCAGCAGGGTCGGCCGCACGGTGCGCAGCACCTCGCGCACCTCTTCCTTGCTGTTGTCGCGGAACAGGGCCACCACGTCGACCATCGGCGCGATTGCCTGGCGCATGGCCCGGGCCTCGGCCGGCGCGACGCGGCGCTTGCTCTCGCGGGCGAAGATGAAACCGACCGCGTCCACGCCGAGTTCGCCGGCCAGGCGCACGTCGCCGGCACGGGTCATGCCGCAGAACTTGATACGGGTGCGGTAGAAGGAGCGGCTCATAAGGTGACCTCGGCAGGCAGCTGCCAGTTGTCGGGGTACAGGGGACCAACGAAGACCAATCCCTGTGGCGGAGCCGTCGGGCCGGCCACGGTGCGGTCGCGCCCGGCCAGCAGTTGCCCCATCCACGCGACCGGCTGCTCACCACAACCGACCAGGATCAATGAACCGACGATATTGCGCACCATGTGATGAAGGAATGCATTGGCCTGAACGGCGACCTCCACCACCTCGCCCTGACGGGTCACCGAGAGCGACTGCATGTTCCGGCGTGCGTGCAGGGCCTCGCACTGCACGCTGCGGAAGGCGCTGAAGTCGTTCTCGCCGAGCAGGGCCTGGCCGGCCGCGTGCATCAGCCCGGCGTCCAACGGTCGGCGCTCCCAGCTCAGCGTCTGCCGGTACAGCGCCGGGCGGACCTGGCGATTGAGCAGGCGATAACGGTAGCGGCGCGCACGCGCGGCGAAACGCGCATGGAACTCGTCGGCCACCGGCACGCACCAGCGCACCGCAATGGAGCGTGGCAGGCGGGTGGTGGTCCCCAGCATCCAGCTGCGCGGATCGCGCACGACATCGGTATCGAAGTGCACGACCTGGCATTCGCCGTGGACGCCGGCATCGGTACGCCCGGCACACACCACCTGGATCGGCGCATTGGCCACCGAGGACAACGCGTCCTGCAGGCTGGCCTGCACGCTGGGACAGCCACTCTCACCGAGCTGCTGCCAGCCTTTGAATTCGCTGCCGTCGTATTCCACGCCCAGTGCGTAGCGCATGGTGAACCTCTGTGTTTTCGGGAGAACCGGCGCAGGCGCCGGGTAGTGCATCAGGCGGCGTCGCGCTCG
This sequence comes from Stenotrophomonas sp. TWI1183, assembly GCF_039673115.1. NCBI lineage: Bacteria > Pseudomonadati > Pseudomonadota > Gammaproteobacteria > Lysobacterales > Lysobacteraceae > Stenotrophomonas > Stenotrophomonas sp. TWI1183. The sequence goes on along the minus strand of NZ_JBDJKZ010000004.1, from coordinate 16,712 downwards.
GACCACACGGCCAGCTCGTTGCCGCCGGGCTCCAGGAACTGGAACCGGCTGCCGCCCGGGAAGGCGAACACCGGCTTGACCACCTGCCCGCCCTGGGCCAGCACGGCCTCGAGCATGGGCGGCAGGTCGTCGGCATGGATCACCAGCAACGGTGCGCCACCCGCGGAGGCGGTCTGCGGCTCGGCACGGAAGAACCCGCCCTGGAAGCGGCCGTCGTCGAAGGCGGTGTAGTCCGGACCGTAATCCACGAACGACCAGCCGAACACCTGTTCGAAGAAGCGGCGGCTGGCGGCGGGATCGCGCGAGGCGAACTCCACGTAGTCCAGGCGGCGCTCCCGCACTGCTACCGGGCGGGCGTCGCTCATCCCAGCCGCGCCAGCAGTTCGCGCGCTTCGGCCTGGCTGTGCGGATCGGCGCCGACGGCCACTTCATGCAGCAGGGTACGCGCGGTTTCGGCGTCACCCAGATCCAGGTACGCGATGGCCAGTTCCAGGCGATCACGCCCGGGGCTGCCGATCGGCGCGATGGGCGCCTCGTCGACGGCCGGATCGGCAGCGTCGGAGGTCTCGTCTCCGCTGGCGAGGGCCGGCGCAGCATCGTGGCCGGCGCGATCGGCGCCCGCATCCAAAGCGTGTTCTTCGGCGGTCACCGACTCGTCCGGGAACTCGAACACACCGCGGAACGACGGCTGCGCCGCAGCTTCCAGCGCGTGGGCCGGCGGCTCGATCAGCGGGGCCGGTTCGCGGAACAGCGCGTCGTCCACGTTGACATGCTGGGCATCGGCGTCGATGCCGTAGGCCGACGCAGCGGTTGCCTCGACCTCCGGCAACATCGGCGCCTCGTCCGTCGCGGAGGTGCTCCAGCGCGTATCGTCGATGCGGTCCTGCGGGACGGTTTCGTGCGGGGAAGCATCGCGCGCGAAGACCGGCTCGCGACGCAGCCCGGCGTAGACGTCGGCCTCTGCAATGGCCTCTTCATCAGGCGCACGGTGCGCGTCATCCTGCTGTGCGGCCAGCGCATCCGCAGGATCGACGGCCGGCACGGCCGCCGCCAGCGAGGCGCCATCGAGCCCATCACGCGACAGCGGCGGCAATGGCGATGGCTTGCGCCGGCGCACCAGCGCCCAGCCTCCGACCACCAGCAGCAGCACCACCAGGCCCAGCCAGTACCAGCCACCGCTGGCGCTGTCGCGCGCCCCGGGTGCCTGCTCCAGCCGCTGCTGCGCGGCGGCCAGATCGTTGTCCTTCATTGCGATCAGCGACTGCTGCTGGGCCTTGAGCTTTTCCAGCTCGGCCACGCGCTCGCGCAGTTCCTGGATCTCGGCATCGCGGGTGGCGACGTCTTCCTTGGCCTGACGCAGTTGTTCGTTACCCAGCATGTCGCCCTCGGTGCCGGCAGCGGTGCCGGTGGTTGTGCCTGCGGTGGTGCCGGCGGCGGCGACGGCCGGCGCGATTTCCAGGCGCGCGCCCTGGCTCGCTGCCGCGGTCGCGGTGGCAGGTGTCGGCGCAGAGGCGACGCCACTGTCTGCCGGTTGCGGGATGGCGGCGCGCGACTGCCGCCACCGCGCGGTGTGCTCGCGGACGATCGCCGCAGCCTGCTGTGCATCGATCTCGGCCACGCCCTCGGCGCCCGGCGTGCGCAGCACGGCGCCCTGCTTGAGCAGGTTCACGTTGCCCCGGATGAAGGCTTCGGGATTGGCCCGCAGCAGCGCGATCATCGCCTGGTCGCGGTTGACGCCCTGCTCGCGCGCCAGCGAACCGGCGATCTGCGACAGCGTCTGTCCCCGTTGCACGGTGACGCTGCCATCAGCGGCCGCGGGTGTGCCGGGCGCAGCGCGCGGCGCGGCCGGGCGCGGCGTGGCAGCCGGCTCCGCACGGCGCGGCGACGTCGCGGCGACGGGTGCTGCCGCCGGTGCCGGCTCGCGGATGATGGCATTGGACATCGCGCCCGCCGGGGCGACGATCTCCGGTTCGGCCACGGCGGCCGCGCTGTTGGGCGCGTCCACCAGGGCGGAATATTCACGGATCAGACGGCCCTGCCCCCAATCGGCTTCGATCAGGAAGTTCAGCGACGGGGTCACCACCGAGCTCTGGCTGCTGACGCGCACTACCGCGCGACCCTGCGCATTGCGGGTCAACTCGAACTGCAGCTCGCTGACCAGCCCGGACGGCCGTTCCAGCCCGACCCGGGCGAAGGTCGCCGGCGAGGCCAGCGCCACACGGAGGTTCTCCAGCTCGGCCGGATCGGCGGAGATGACGGGGATTTCGGCCAGCAGCGGCTGGCCCGGCTTGGACAGCACCCGGATATCGCCCAGGCCCAGGGCCAGGGCGGAACTGCTGGCCAGGGCCAGCAGCAGCGTCGACACATACTTGAGCGGACGCACTGCGCCCGGAGCCCGGTTCTTCATGGCGGCCAATATAGCGGCTCCCCCCGTGATCGGCGATGTTTCGATGCGGGGTGCGGGGGGGGGGCGCCCCCCCCCCGCCGCCCCCACCCCTGCGATCAGCCTTCGGCAGCAACCAGTTCGGCCAACTGCACCGCATTGAGGGCCGCGCCCTTGCGGATGTTGTCCGAGACGATCCACAGGTTCAGGCCGCGCGGATGCGACAGATCCTCGCGGATGCGGCCGACATACACCGCATCGGTACCCGAGGCGTGGGTAACCGGGGTCGGATAGCCGCCGGCTTCATGCCGGTCGACCACTTCCACGCCCGGCGAACGCGCCAGCAGCTCGCGCGCGGCATCCGGGGTGACCTTGTCGCGGGTTTCGATGGTGACCGCTTCGGAGTGACCATAGAACACGGGCACGCGCACGGCGGTGGGGTTCACCAGGATGCTGTCATCACCGAGGATCTTGCGGGTTTCCCAGACCAGCTTCATCTCTTCCTTGGTGTAGCCGTTCTCCTGGAAATCATCGATGTGCGGGATCAGGTTGAACGCGATCTGCACCGGGAAGCGCTGCGGGTCGATTTCCTGGAAGCTGAGCAGCTGGCCGGTCTGCTTGCCGAGTTCTTCGAGCGCCGAGCGGCCGCCGCCGGAGACGGACTGGTAGGTGGCCACGTTGATGCGCTCGATGCCGTACTGGCGGTGCAGCGGGGCGAGCGCGACCAGCATCTGCATGGTCGAGCAGTTCGGGTTGGCGATGATGCCGCGCGGGCGGTTCTTCAGCGCCTCCGGGTTCACTTCGGAGACGACCAGCGGCACGTCATCGTCGTAGCGGAAGGCCGACGAGTTGTCGATCACCACCGCACCGGCGGCGGCGAACTTCGGACCGAACTCCTTGGAGACGCTGCCACCGGCGGAGAACAGCGCGATGTCCACGCCGTTCGGATCGAACGTGCTCAGGTCCTGGACCTTGATCTTCTCGCCCTGGTACTCGATCTCGCCACCGGCCGAACGCGAGGACGCGAGCAGGCTCAGCGTGGCGATCGGGAAGTTGCGCTCGGCCAGGATGGCCAGCATGGTTTCACCGACAGCACCGGTGGCGCCGACAACGGCGACGTGGAAACGACGATCTGGATTGCTCATGAGAACCTCTGTTGGGCCTACCGACCAACGGCCGGTAGCTACCTTGTTTGGGGATGTGTACCGACCCACGGTCGGTACCTGCCGGAATGTTGAATGTGCGTGCCGACCAACGATCGGTACCTGCCATGCCTTGGAGATCTGCACCGACCCACGGTCGGTACCTACCGGTTCGGGAACCTCGCCTGTTGGCCGGCGCGGTTCCCTATCGTTTTGCGTCGTCGATTTTTTTGCCGCCCACGGTCGCGCCGCCGGCTTTCGCGACGGCGACAGCATCGGCGTTGATCGCGCTCGGCGGGTGGCCGGCATCCGGGCCCTGCCCCAGTGCGGCGGTCAGGTTGTCCACGGCCAGCTGCACCATCGCCCGGCGGGTGGCCTGGCTGGCGCTGCCGATATGCGGGGTCAGCACGATGTTGTGCAGGGCGAGCAGCTCGGGGCGCACCGTGGGCTCGCCTTCGAACACGTCCAGTCCGGCGGCGGCCAGGCGTCCGTTGGCCAGCGCATCGGCGAGCGCCAGCTCGTCGACGATGCCGCCGCGGGCGATGTTGACCAGGGTCGCGGTCGGCTTCATCTTCGCCAGTGCATCGGCATCGATGATGTGGTGCGAGGAGGCGTTGTAGGGCAGCACGAGCACGAGGTGATCGACCTGCGTCAGCAGGGTATCCAGGTCCACGTACTGCGCGCCGACCTCGGCCTCGGTGGCCTCTGGCAGCCGCGAACGGTTGTGGTACAGCACGCGCATGCCGAAACCGTGCGCGCCGCGGCGGGCGATGCCCTGGCCGATGCGGCCCATGCCGAGGATGCCCAGCGTACTGCCGTGGATGTCGGCGCCGAGCATGGTCTGGAACGACCACTGCCCCCACTGGCCGTCACGCAGCCAGCGTTCCGATTCGGTGATGCGGCGCGCGGTGGCCATCAACAGCGCGAAGCCGAGATCGGCGGTGGTTTCGGTCAGCACATCCGGCGTATTGCTGGCCAGGATGCCGGCGGCGCTGAGCGCGTCGATATCCAGGTTGTTGTAGCCGACGCCGACGTTGGCGATCGCACGCAGCTGCGGCGCACGGGCGATCTCGGCCGCGCCGATGCGTTCGTTGAGGGTGATCAGCGCGCCGTCGACGTGGGCCAGCTGTTCGGCCAGCATCTGCGGCGTATAGCGGGTGACGTCGCCGGTCATGGCCAGGTCGAAATGCTGCCCGAGCTGATCGACGACATCGTCGAACAGCGGCTGGCTGACCCAGACCCTGGGGCGCCGATCAGCCATCGATCGTGCCCGGGATGCGTGGGGTGATCTCGCCGACATCGCCGCACTGGGCGCGGTGGCGCAGCGCCTGGTCCATCAGCACCAGCGCCATCATCGCCTCGGCGATCGGGGTGGCGCGGATGCCGACGCAGGGATCGTGACGGCCGGTGGTGATCACCTCCACCGAGGCGCCGCTGGCGTCCACCGTGGCGCCGGGCAGTCGCAGGCTCGAGGTCGGCTTGAGCACGATCGAGGCGGTGACCTGCTGGCCGGTGGAGATGCCGCCGAGGATGCCGCCGGCATGGTTGCTGGCAAAGCCCTGCGGGGTCAGCAGGTCACGGTGTTCGGTGCCCTTCTGCGCAGCGCTGGCAAAGCCGTCGCCGATCTCCACGCCCTTGACCGCGTTGATGCTCATCAGCGCCGCAGCCAGATCGCCGTCGAGCTTGCCGTAGATGGGTTCGCCCCAGCCCGGCGGGACACCATCGGCCACGACGTTGACACGCGCGCCGACCGAGTCGCCGGACTTGCGCAGCGCGTCCATGTAGCTCTCCAGCGCGGGCACCTGGTCGGCGACCGGCCAGAAGAACGGGTTGTCTTCCACCGCGGACCAGTCGAAGCCGGTCGGGGTGATCTCGCCCAGCTGCGAGAGGTAGCCCCGCACGGTGACGCCATGACGCTGCAGCAGCCACTTCTTGGCGATCACGCCGGCGGCGACGCGCATGGTGGTTTCGCGCGCGGAGGAGCGGCCGCCACCGCGGGGATCACGGATGCCGTACTTCTGCCAGTAGCTGTAGTCGGCATGGCCCGGACGGAACTGCTGGGCGATGGTGGTGTAATCCTTGCTGCGCTGATCGGTATTGCGGATCAGCAGCCCGATCGGGGTGCCGGTGGTACGGCCTTCGTACACACCGGACAGGATCTCGATCTCATCGGCTTCGCGTCGCGCGGAGGTATGCCGGCTCTTGCCGGTGGCCCGCCGCTGCAGGTCGTGGGCGAATTCGTCGGCGCTGATCTCCAGCCCCGGCGGACAGCCGTCCACCACGCAGCCGATCGCCGGACCGTGCGATTCGCCGAAGGTGGTGACGGTCAGCAGTTTGCCGAAGCTGTTGGAACTCACGGCCGCTGCGCCGCCAGCTCGGTGATGCGGGCGCTGTGCGCGATCAGTTCGCGGCACTCGACCGCGAAGATGCCCATCTGGCCGACCTTGAACTCGACCCAGGCAAAGTCGACTTCCGGCAGCAGCTTGATCAGGTGCTGTTCGGACTCGCCCACTTCACAGATCAGCAGGCCGTCCTCGCTCAGGTGCAGCGGGGCGTCGCGCAGGATCTTCAGCACCAGGTCCAGGCCATCGTCGCCGGCGCGCAGGCCCATGTCCGGCTCGTAGGAGTATTCCCGCGGCAGGGCATCGGTCTCGTCGTTGGTGACGTACGGCGGATTGGTGACGATCAGATCGTAGTGACGGCCGGTCAGGCCGTTGAACAGGTCGGACTTGAGCAGGGTGACGTTGTGCGCCTGGAGACGTTCCTTGTTCTCTTCGGCCAGCGACAGCGCCTCGTCGCTGAGGTCGACACCGTCCACTTCCCAGTTCGGGTAGTAGTGGCCCATGGCGATGGCGATGCAGCCCGAGCCGGTGCACAGGTCCAGCGCGCGATGGACGTCGCGGCCCGCCAGCCAGGGTTCGAAGCCACATTCGATCAGCTCGGCGATCGGGGAGCGCGGCACCAGCGCGCGCGTGTCGCTCTTGAAGCTCAGGCCGGCGAACCAGGCCTCACCGGTCAGGTAGGCGGCCGGAACACGCTCGTCGATGCGACGCTGGAACAGGTCCAGCACGCGCACCTTCTCTTCCTGCAGCAGCCGCGCCTGGCCATAGGCCGGGCCGAGGTCATGCGGCAGGTGCAGGCTGTGCAGGACGAGCTGGGTGGCTTCGTCCAGGGCGTTGTCATAGCTGTGCCCGAAGGTCAGCCCGGCGGCGTTGAAACGGCTGGTGCCGTAGCGGATCAGATCGATGATCGTGTGGAGTTCGGCGGCCGTTTCGGCAGTCATGGCGGGGCAACAGACAATGTGGCCCTCGATTATAGGCGCTGGGGCGGGCCGGGGCATCCGTTGCAGTCGAAACGGTGGACTGGCCACCCACAGGACGCCGCCGCCCCCATCCCTCTATCATGGTGGCCACTTCCGGGACGGGGCCCTTATGTTCAATCGCAATGTCGGCATCATCCTGCTGATCGCCCTCGCCGCCGGGCTGGGCCTGGTCGTGGCGCAGAAGGTCTTCGCGCCCACGCCGGGCGGTGACCGCCCCGCCACCGAATCGATCACGTTCTATCCGCAACCGCGCCCGTTGCCCGATTTCAACCTCGGCCAATCCGACGGCACCCGCCTGATCCCGGGCGAGCTGAAGGGCCATTGGACCCTGGTGTTCCTGGGCTTCACCTTCTGCCCGGACGTCTGCCCGACCACCCTTGCCGACCTGGCCCAGGCCCAGAAACAGTGGGAAGCCCTGCCCGAGACGCTGCGTCCGCGGCTGGTCTTCATTTCGGTCGATCCCGAGCGCGACACCCCGGCTCGACTGGGCGAGTACGTGCACGCCTTCCACAAGGACACCCTGGCCGCGACCGCCGATGTGCCGTCGCTGGAGCGCTTTGCCACCTCGCTGGGCTTCGTGTTCCAGAAGGTGCCGGGCAAGCACTTCGATGAAAATCCCGAGGATTACACCCTCGAACACTCGGCCAGCCTGGCCGTGCTGGACCCGGAAGGCCGCCTGGCCGGCCTGATCCGCCCTCCTTTCCAAGCGCAGGCCATCGCCCGCGACCTGCACCTGCTGACCGAGAAATCCGCCCCATGAGTCTGATGACCACGCTGAGCTACGCCCTGCCCCACCGCCTGCTGTCGTCCATGGCGCGCAGACTGGCGTATTCCAGCAACCCGCGGATCTCGCGCTGGCTGATCGACACCGTGACCACGAAGTTCGGGGTGAACCTCGCTGAAGCGGCCAATCCGGACCCGCGCAGCTATCCGACCTTCAATCAGTTCTTCACCCGTGCGTTGAAGCCGGGCGCACGCGTGGCCGATGCCGATCCGCGCACGCTGGTGATGCCGGCCGATGGCCGGATCAGCCAGCTGGGCACGATCGAAGACGGGCGCATCTTCCAGGCCAAGGGCCAGTCCTTCACCGCCGCCGAACTGCTGGGCGATGCCAAGGATGCCGAGGTGTTCCACCACGGCCTGTTCGCCACGGTGTACCTGTCGCCGAAGGATTACCACCGCGTGCACATGCCGTGGACCGGCACCCTGCGCGAGACCGTGCATGTGCCGGGGCGGTTGTTCAGTGTCGGCCCGGCCGCGGTGAACAAGGTACCGGGGCTGTTCGCCCGCAACGAGCGCCTGGTCTGCCACTTCGATACCGATTTCGGCCCGATGGTCTCGGTGATGGTCGGCGCGCTGCTGGTCTCCGGCGTGGAGACGGTGTGGGGCGGCGAGGAGATTCCGGCCTACGGCGATACCATCACGCGCAAGGATTACCGCGGCAAGGGCATCACCCTGGAGCGCTTCGCGGAGATGGCGCGCTTCAATTACGGCTCGACCGTGATCGTGCTGCTGCCGCCCGGCGTGGCCGAGTTCGCGCCGCATCTGGATGCCGAGCATGCGGTGCAGCTGGGGCAGGCGCTGGCGACGTTGAAGTAACGGTAGTGCCGGCCGCTGGCCGGCATTGCGGTAGTGCCGGCCGCTGGCCGGCATCGCAGGTGTTCCGGGGAGCCGGCCAGCGGCCGGCACTACCGGTGGTTCAAGTGCGCGATCGGCGCCCACAAAAGAAACGCACCGGGAAACCGGGGCGTTTTTCGTTGTGTCCGGTTCGATCGGATCGCGCCGATCAGATCTCGACCGGGCCGACGTCCATGCCGTCGTAGTCTTCCACGCCGTTCGCTTCGGCCAGGGCCTGCAGCTCATGGTTGCGGGCGTCCAGCGAGGCTTCGGTGTGCACCTCGGCGCGCTCCACGTGCAGCACGTGGTACGGGGCTTCACCCTCTTCCAGGTCCGGCTCGAACACTTCCACCAGGGTGTAACCGAGCTCGACCAGCTTCTCGCCCAGGCCGTGCAGCGGCTCCGGGGTGGTGTTGACGAAGAAGTAACCCCACAGCATCGGGCCGTTGAGGTCCCAATCGGTGTTTTCACGGATGTTGGCGAACATCTCGTTGATCGCGGTGATATCCATCTTGCTGTCCTGTATGCGTGTTGCGGTGAGCGCCGGGCACGGCCGGCGCTGCGATGGATGTGCTGGGCCGGGCGGCCGCAGGCGTGATGCCGGCGAGCCTACCCGGTTATGGCTTACTTGTCCTTGTCGCAGCCCTGCAGCTTGATGCTCTGGCCCTGCCGGAGCGAATAGGCCGGTGCCTTGAGGCCGTTGGCCCGCGCCAGGGTGGGCACATCGCACTGGAACTTTGCCGCGATCCTGCCCAGGGTCTCGCCTTTGCCGACCTTGTAACTGCGGGCCGGCTTGGCCTTGGGCTTGGCGGCCGGAACAGCGACAGGCGCGGCCGGGGTCACCGCCGGCATGGCCTGGGCCTGGGCGACCGGGACCACGCTGCCCACCGCCACGTTGCCGGTATAGCTGACCGCGGTGGGCCGCACGATCGCGGCATTCAGATCGGCGGTGATCAGGGTGCGGGCCAGATCGGCGCGCGGACCGCTGACGCAGAAGCGGTTGTACAGGCCGGCGATGCGGGTGGTCGCGTTGATGATGGTGCCAGCGGGAATCCAGCCGTCCGCCTCATAGCGCGGATTGAGGTTGCGCAGCGCGCGCATGTAACCGTCGCGGGTGCCGCTGCTGCCCAGGCAGATGGTCAGCTCGTAGATCGTGGTCGACTTGGCCAGGCGGATCGTGGCCGGCTGCGCGCTGATCTTCGGGAACTCCACGCCGTACTGCTGCGGGTGCAGGTAGATCCATGCCGCGGCGATCACCATCGGCACGTAGTCCTTGGTCTCGCCCGGGAACTGGTTGTAGACGCTGTCGGTCCAGAAGCCCTGCCCCGGGTACTGCCGGAACACGCGGATGGCGCGGCCTTCACCGCCGTTGTACCCGGCCAGCGACAGCTCGACGCTGTTGTTGAGCTCGCGCATGCGTTCGTTGAGGTACGTCGCGCTGGCCTCGGCGGCACTGCGCGCATCGAACCGGGTATCGAAGCCGGTGCCGTCCGGGCCCAGCCCGAAACGACGGCCGGTCGCCGGCATGAACTGCATCAGCCCGGCCGCGCCGGCGCGCGAGGACGCATGCACGCGGCCGTTGGATTCCTTGGCCATGATGCCGAACAGCAGCGCCTCGGGCAGGCCGCGCTTCTCCCACTCCGGCCACATCACCGCGCGCAGGTTCTGGTAATTCTCGTAGCTGGTAAGCAGCGCCGGGCGCATGTCGGTCAGCCAGCGGCGGATGCCGGCCTGCACGGCCGGGTTGTACTCGACCATGGTGTCGAAGGCGTGCCGCTTGTCATTGAGCAGCGCCGCGGCGCGGGCAGCTTCGGGGACATCGGCAGCCAATGGCCCGACATGGTCCGGGTCGGCCTCCAGCAGGGTGCCGTCGGCGATGGCCGCGCCGTCTTCGCTGTCCTGCTGGCTGTCGGCGTTGCTCTTGAGCAGGCGCTTGTAGGTCGGCAGCAGATTGCTGACCTGGCAGCCCTTCTGGGCCACGCAGGCGCTGATCACATCCTCCATGTCCTCCAGCGCGGCGTCGGCCTCGTTGGTGCCCTTGGGGTCGGCGTTGTTCACCAGCACCAGCGCCGCGTTGTAGCGCTTCTCGGCAGCCGTCATGCGCTGATCGAGCGCTTCCACCTTGGCCTTGTCGCGGGCGGAGACGCGCTGGGCATGGGCCTCGGGGACGAACGACAGCATCGCGGTGACGGCAAGCAACGGCCAACCACGGACAAGCAAGACAGGAACGGGCATTTTTGGCACTGTGTGCGAACGATGGGGCAGAGTAGCCGTGCCGCTTGCATCGGGGCAACCCGTCTGCCGGCCGGCCCATGCCGACGTTTAGAATCCCGCCTATTCACACTGCGAGTTGACCATGGATCCGATTCTGCTCGGCAAAGGCATCACCGACGATATCCCCGTCACCCTGTTGCCGCGGCTGGGCAACCGGCACGGCCTGGTGGCCGGCGCGACCGGCACCGGCAAGACCGTCACCCTGATGACGCTGGCCGAGGGCTTCTCGCGGATCGGCGTGCCGGTGTTCCTGGCCGATGTGAAGGGTGACGTCTCCGGCCTGGCCGTAGCCGGTGCCGGGACGGATGCGCTGCTGCAGCGCGCGAAGGACCTGGGCGTGGCCGACTATGCGCCCGCCGCCAGCCCGACCATTTTCTGGGATCTGTACGGCAAGCTCGGCCACCCGGTGCGCACCACGGTGAGCGAAATGGGCCCGACCCTGCTCGCCCGCATCCTGGAGCTCAACGACACCCAGGCCGGCGTGCTGGACATCGTGTTCAAGCTCGCCGACGACCGCGGCCTGCTGCTGCTCGATCTGGATGACCTGCGCGCCCTGCTCGGCCTGGTCGCCGAGGAGCGCAAGGACATCTCCACCGAGTACGGCCTGGTGAGTGCGCAGACGGTCGCGGCGATCCAGCGCTCGCTGCTGCGCCTGTCCCAGGATGGCGGTGAAGCCTTCTTCGGCGAGCCGGCGCTGGAGCTGGCCGACATCATGCGGGTCAACCATGATGGCCGCGGCGTGATCGGCATCCTCGCCGCCGACCAGCTGGTGCTCAAGCCGCGGCTCTATTCGACCTTCCTGTTGTGGCTGCTCTCGGAGCTGTTCGAAACGCTGCCGGAAGTCGGCGACCTGGAGAAGCCGAAGCTGGTCTTCATCTTCGATGAGGCGCACCTGCTGTTCGATGACGCACCGCCGGCGCTGGTGCAGCGCATTGAGCAGGTGGTCCGGCTGATCCGCTCCAAGGGCGTGGGTGTGTACTTCTGCTCGCAGTTCCCGGATGACGTGCCGGCCAACATCCTCGGCCAGCTTGGCAACCGCGTGCAGCATGCGCTGCGTGCGTTCACGCCGCGCGACCAGAAAGCGGTGAAGGTCGCCGCCGAAACCTTCGTGCCCAATCCGAAACTGGATGTGGCCGCTACGCTGGCCAAGCTGGGTACCGGTGAAGCGCTGGTGTCCACGCTGCAGGACAAGGGGATTCCCTCGCCCGTGCAGCAGACCCAGATCGCACCGCCGCGCTGCCGGATGGGCGCGATCACCGAGGCCGAACGTGCCCAGGTACGCGCCGGCAGCCCGGTCGGCACCCGCTACGACACCGCGATCAACCGCGAATCCGCCGCGGAGCTGTTGGCGCAGCGCGCGCAGAAGACCGTCGAGCAGGCCGATGCACCGAAGGCCCGCACCCGCCAGCAGGACGAGGCGCAGGAAGGGGGCTTCGGGCAGTCGATCAAGGATGCGATCTTCGGCACCAAGCGCCGCCAGGGCATGATTGAAACCATGGCCAAGCAGACCACGCGCACCGTCGGCACCCGGCTTGGCAACCAGATCGTGCGTGGCCTGCTCGGCGGCATTTTCGGCGGAAAGCGTTGATACTGCGTGTCGCGCCCTGTGGCGCGGCACCTTTTGACGAGCACAAGCAGACCTGATGTCGCGTTGGCGTCCCCCCGCGGAAAAAAGCACGGCCCTGATCACCGCACAGGGCCATCAGCGGTTGAAGACCGAACTGGATGAGCTGTGGCGTCACAAGCGCCCCGAAGTGGTGAAGGCACTGGCGGCGGCCGCCGCGGAAGGCGACCGCTCCGAGAATGCCGAGTACACCTACCGCAAGAAGCAGCTGGGTGAGATCGATCGGCGCGTGCGCTACCTGACCAAGCGGCTGGAAGCGCTGCGGATCGTCGGCACCGCGCCGACCGATCCGAACGCGGTGTTCTTCGGTGCGACGGTCGAGCTGGAGAACGTCGACTCGGGCGACATCCACGTGTATCGCATCGTGGGCCCGGACGAGACCGACGCCGGTGCGGGCTGGATCAGCATCGATTCGCCATTGGCGCGTGCGCTGTTGAAGAAGCGCGTGGACGATGAGTTCGAGGTGGAGCTGCCGAGCGGGCGCCACGGGTTCGCGATCCTGTCGGTGGCGTATCCGGGCTGACCGGGAGCGCATCCACGCATGGCGTGGATCTACCGCAGCGCTGCGGGATACACGCGCCCTTCGCGCAGCGGCCGGAAGTACTCGATCTGCGCGTAGAACCCCCCATCCTGGTGGACGTGCCACCCGGGTATCCCGGCCAGCGGCAAGGGCCGCAGCTGCAGCGGATCAGTGAGCACCGCACCGTCCGTGATCGCCCGCGCTGCCACGGCGATCGCGGCGGCATCGTCATCGCCCTGCACCACCACGCACTTGCCGACCAGCAGGCGCTCCGGCAACAGGGCCTGCTCCATCAGCGCATGCCCGATCACCGCCGCGACCGCGATCCCACCGGTGCGCCAGTGCCCTGTCCCCTCCACGAACAGCGCCGGCCAGTCGTGCCGGTCCCATGCGCCCAGCAGCGCCGGATCGCGCACACGCACGATCACGCCGGTCTCGTCGAACTGGGTCAGTGCCGCCTGCGCGCGGTTGCGCTGCCCCGGTGCCATCGCCGCGATATGCCGGCACTGCTGCCGGTTGAGCGCCTGTTTGATGGACGGGTAACGCGCCCAGACCAGGGCATTGAACAGGTCGTGCCAGTTATCCGCACGGGTAGCGATCCGGCCGCGCCCGGCGATGCGCGTTTCATAGTGCATGCCGTCGGCGAGCAGCGTCGCGTCCTGCTCGACCAGTTGCTTGTCCGGCAATGCGAGGCGCGCGTCCAGCGCGGCGACGGTGGGCCAGTCGGGCGCGACCATCAGGTCCTGGAACCCGCCCAGCCCCGCGTAGATCGGCTGTGCGAAGCAGGCCGCCTCCACCGCATCGCGCGGCGGCGCGATGAAGCGGCGTCGACCGCCGCTATCGGCCGTCGACGCCGATGCGGTCACAGCACCTGCAGATCGAACGGCTTGCGCGCTTCGGCGGCGATGATCGCGTCACCGAAGAGGTCGTGATCGTCGCTCTCGGTGATCTCGACATCGACGAACTGGCCGACACGCAGCTTGGCTTCGTCGGCATTCTGGATATGCACCAGGCCGTCGATCTCCGGCGCATCCGCCTTCGAACGCGCCACCGCGATGCCGTCTTCGATGGCATCGACCAGGCACTGCTGCACGGTGCCGATCTTGGCTTCCAGGCGCGCGGCGGAAATCTCCGCCTGGCGCTCCATGAAGCGGGCCAGGCGCTCCTGCTTCACTTCTTCGGGCACCGCACCGGGCAGGTCATTGGCGGTCGCACCGGTGACCGGCGAGTAGGCGAACGCACCGACGCGATCCAGCTGCGCCTCGTCCAGGAAGCTGAGCAGCTCCTCGAACTCGGCATCGGTCTCGCCCGGGAAGCCGACGATGAAGGTCGACCGCACGGTGATGTCCGGGCACAGCTGGCGCCAGCGCTGCACGCGCTCCAGGGTCTTGTCGACCGCGCCCGGCCGCTTCATCAGCTTGAGGATGCGCGGGCTGGCGTGCTGGAACGGGATGTCCAGGTACGGCAGGATCCGGTTCTCGGCCATGAGTGGCACGATCTCGTCCACGTGCGGGTAAGGGTAGACGTAATGCATGCGGGTCCAGGCATCGAGCTCGGACAGGCCTTCGCAGAGCGCCTTCAACCGGGTCTGGTAGGCCTTGTCGCGCCACATGCGTTCGGCGTACTTGACGTCCACGCCGTAGGCCGAGGTGTCCTGCGAGACCACCAGCAGTTCCTTGACGCCACCGCGCACCAGCCGCTCGGCCTCGCGCAGCACCTCATCGACCGGGCGCGAGACCAGCTTGCCGCGCATCGAGGGGATGATGCAGAAACTGCACTTGTGGTTGCAGCCTTCGGAAATCTTCAGATACGCGTAATGGCGCGGGGTCAGCTTGATGCCGTAATCGGGCACCAGGTCCACGAACGGATCGTGCTTGGGCGGCAGCGCGGCATGCACGGCCTCCATCACGCTCATGTAGTCCTGCGGACCGGAGACCGCCAGCACGTTCGGGTAGGCCTCGCGGATCTGCTCCGGGCGCTTGCCCAGGCAGCCGGTGACGATCACCTTGCCGTTGGCGTTCATCGCCTCGCCGATCGCATCCAGCGACTCGGTCACGGCCGAATCGATGAAGCCGCAGGTGTTGACCACCACCACGTCGGCCGAGTCGTATGAGGGAACGATGTCGTAACCCTCGGACCGCAGCTGGGTGAGGATGCGCTCGGAATCGACAAGGGCCTTCGGGCAGCCAAGGCTGACGAAGCCGACTTTGGGGTTCAGCTGTGACATGGAATCGCGGGACTCTGGGGGCCTGGGCCCATGCCGGAATGGCGTGGGGACCTGGGGCCGGAAACGGCGGCAAGTATACCGGCGTTCAGTCCGCGCCCCTGAACCGGATCGGGCCGATCCCGCCAGATGCGGCATCCCCCCTGACATCGCGCTAACCCGCGCGGGGCCGATAATGAATGCCTGAACCAACTGGAGTCTCGCACCATGGGTGAGTGGGTCACGCTCGATACGCATTACGGACCGGTCCGCGCCTGGCAGGCAACGCCGGAAGGCAAGCCGCGCGGGGGCCTGGTGGTGATCCAGGAGATCTTCGGCGCCAACCCGCACATCCGCGCGGTGGCAGACGACTACGCCGCCAAGGGCTATGCAGTGCTGGCCCCGTCGTTCTTCGATCTGGCCGAGTCGGCCCCGGACGGCACCGAACCGCCGGAACTGCCTTACGACAGCGATGGCGTGGCCGCCGGCCTGGCCATGGTCGACG
The DNA here is from genome assembly GCF_039673115.1 of Stenotrophomonas sp. TWI1183. Lineage (NCBI taxonomy): Bacteria > Pseudomonadati > Pseudomonadota > Gammaproteobacteria > Lysobacterales > Lysobacteraceae > Stenotrophomonas > Stenotrophomonas sp. TWI1183. Next base: position 1,122 of record NZ_JBDJKZ010000004.1, on the reverse strand, counting down.
CGCTCGGGGTCGAAAAGGCGCTGGAAATTGTCCGCGCGGCCGCCTCGCGGCTGGCCCCGGCCGGCAAGGTCGGTACGGTCGGCTATTGCTGGGGCGGCAGCATCGCCCTGCTCTCCGCACTGCGGCTGGGGCTGCCCTCGGTCAGCTATTACGGCGCCCGCAACGTGAAGTACCTGGACGAAACGCCCAAGGCACCGGTCATGTTCCACTTCGGCGCCCAGGACAAGAGCATCCCGCCGGAGGCGATCAAGGCCCACCGCGAAAAGCTCCCGCAGATGGCCACCTTCGTCTACCCGGCCGATCACGCCTTCAACCGCAGCGTCGGACATGCGTATGATCCAGACAGCGCCCACCTGGCGCTGGAACGCACCCTGGACTTCTTTGCGGAGCATCTTGGATGAGCGAGTTCGAACTGGATTCACGCCTGGCCACCGACAGCGTACTGGTAGCAGAAGGGCCGTTATCGCAAGTGCGATTGATGAACGATGAAAGGTATCCCTGGCTGATCCTGGTCCCGCGCCTGGCCGGCGTGACCGAATGGATCGACCTGGACGGCGAGCAGCAGGACAAGCTGCGCACCGAATTGAACCGGGCGTGCAAGGCGCTCAAAGGCACCGATGGAGTCGAGAAGATCAACATCGGCTCGCTGGGCAACATTGTCCGCCAGCTGCATTTCCACGTGATCGGCCGCCATGTCGGCGATCCGGCGTGGCCGGGCCCGGTCTGGGGCCAGGGGCAGGCGCACCGTTTTGATCCGGGCGTGCTGGCCGAGCGTGTCGCACACTGGAAGGAACGGCTAGGATATTCGCCCCAGCCCTAGCGGACCCTGCCCCTGATGCGTTCCAACCTTGTCGCCGCCATCGTCCTGATCCTCGTTGGCCTGTTCCTGCTGGCCAGCAATCTGGGCTGGACCAACATGAACATGGGAAAGCTGATTCTCACCTGGTGGCCGGTGGTCCTGGTGGCGGTCGGCATCGGGTTGCTGTTCGGCCGCAAGTAACGCCGGTCGCTGGCCGGCAAGCACTGAAACCACGGTAGTGCCGGCCGCTGGCCGGCAACGGGTGAAATAAAAAAAGCGCGGAGCGATCCGCGCTTTTTTTTGCCCGCTGCCTGCTGCCGGCC